>NZ_JBHSFP010000018.1:0-174818 GCF_042654065.1 Sphaerisporangium dianthi
CGGCGGTGGACGGAGCGGCGTCCGCGGCGGGGCCGGCCGTGGACGGGGCGGGGGCGGCGGGGCGGGGCGGGGAGTCGGTGTACCAGTACCGTTCGCGCTGCCAGGGATAGGAGGGCAGCCGCACCGGCCGCCCGCCCGGGTGGTGCCGCCGCCAGTCGACCCGCCCGCCCGCGATGTGGATCGCCGCGAGCGACTCGCGCAGCCGCGGCCAGGCGGGCTGGTCGCGGCCGAGCGACGCCGCCGCCGTGCCGGCCAGCCGGTGGTGGCGCAGGCACTCGCGCACGGCGCCGGTGAGGACGGCGTGCGGGCTGATCTCCACGAACACGGTGGTGGCCGCGCCCGCCACCTGTTTCACCGCGGACGCGAACCGCACGGGCTCGCGCAGGTTGCGCACCCAGTAGCCGGCGTCGAGGCAGGCGCCGTCGGCCGGTTCGTCCAGCACCGTCGACCACATCGGCACCCGCGCGGCGGACGGCCGCACATCGCGCAGCGCCAGCAGCAGATCGTCGCCGAGCTCGTCCACCTGCGGGCTGTGCGAGGCGAACGCGACCTGGATCGCGCGATGGTGGACCTCGCGCCGGTCGAACGCCTCGGTGATCTCGCGGAGCGCCGCCGGGTCGCCGGACAGGATCGTCGAGGACGGGCTGTTGACGGCGGCGACCGCGACCCTGTCCCGGTACCCGGCCAGCGCCGACTCGGCCGCGGCCTCCGGCAGCGCCACGGAGATCATGGCACCCCGGCCGCTGATCCGCCGGGCGAGCCCGCTGCGGCGGCAGATGACCGCGGCGGCGTCCGTCAGCCCGAGGCCGCCCGCCACGCAGGCCGCGGCCACCTCGCCCATGCTGTGCCCGATCACGATGTCGGGCTCGACGCCGAGGGAGCGCCACAGCGCGGCGAGCGCCACCTCGACCGCCCACAGAGCCGGCTGGATCTCCTCCGCGCCGGACAGCGGAGATCCCGTCTCGAGCCTTCGCAGCACCGACCAGCCCGTCTCGGCCTCGACCGCCTCCGAGCAGCGCCGCAAGGCGTCCCGGTAGACCTCCGACGAGGACAGCAGGTCGCGCGTCATCCCCTGCCACTGGGACCCCTGCCCGGGGAAGACGAACGCGATGCGGGCCCGGCCTGCCGGTTCGTCGTCGTTCCCGCCGACCACGCCGGGCGCGGCGCCGGTCCGCCCGTACGCGCGCAGGGCGACGGCCAAGGAGTCGTGGCCGGAGCCGATCGCCACCAGGCGGTGCTCGTGATGCTTGCGCCGCATCGCCGCCGTGTCGCAGATGTCGGCCAGATCGGACGCGTGGCCGCCGCCGCCGGGCGACAGGAAGCCGGAGGCCGCCATGGCCGCCTCGCGCAGTGCCTCGGGCGACCGCGCCGACAGCGTGAGCAGATGCTCTCCGGTGACGGGAAGAGGGCCGCCGGGCGATGGCTCCGTCCGGGCGGCGTGCTCGCCCAGCACGACGTGGACGTTCGTCCCAGAGATGCCGAACGAGCTGACCCCGGCCACCGCCGCGTCCGGCCCGGTGAGCGGTCGTGGCTCGGTGGGCAGTTCGAGAGGGGAGTCCTCCCACGGGAAGGCCGGGTTGGGCTCGCGAACGTGCAGCGTCGGCGGGACGGTGCGGTGGTGCACGCACAGCGCCGCCTTGATCAGGCCGGCGATGCCGGCGGCGGCCTCGGTATGCCCGATATTGGACTTCACCGACCCCACCAGGCAGGGACGCCCGGGCGGCCGTCCCTCGCCGAGGACGTGGCCGAGGGCCGCGAGCTCCACCGCGTCGCCCACCCGCGTGCCGGTCCCGTGCGCCTCGACGTAGCCGACGTCGCCCGCCTCCACCTGAGCGGCGTCGAGCGCCTGCCGGAGCATGTGCTCCTGGCCTTCCACGCTCGGCGTCATCAACAGGCCGTTGCTGCGCCCGTCGTTGTTGACCGCGCTGCCGAGGATGACGGCGTACACCCGGTCGCCGTCGGCGACGGCGGTGGGCAGCGGCTTGAGAACGACCACCCCCACCCCGTCGGAGCGGACGAAGCCGTCCGCGCCGGCGTCCCCGAACTTGCATCGGCCGTCGGGCGCCAGCATGCCCGCGTCGGAGAAGGCCAGGCCCTCGTGCGGCAGCAGCGCCAGGTTGACGCCGCCGACCAGCGCCGTGGTCGACTCGCCGAGCCGGATGCTCTGGCATGCCAGGTGGACGGCGGTCAGGGACGCCGAGCACGCCGTGTCCACCGAGACGCTCGGGCCGCGCAGGTCGAGGTGGAACGACGCGCGGCCGGGCAGCGAGGCGCGGAACTCACTGCCGACAAGGCCGTAGATGTCCGGATCGGTGTGCCGGCAGAGCATCTCCCAGTAATTGGAGGTCGCCTGGCCGACGAACACGCCCGTCCGGCTGCCCGCGAGCCGCTCGGGGCTCAGACCGGCGTCCTCGATCGCCTCCCACGCGGCCTCCAGGAAGAGCCGGAGCTGGGGGTCCGCCAGACGCGCCTCCCGGGGCGCCATGTCGAAGAAGGCGGCGTCGAAGCCGTCGATCGCGGTGAGCCGGCCGCCGTGCCGGGTCCCGGCGCCCGTGCCGGGAAGGGGCTCGCCGGGTGCGGCGCCCACCGCGTCCTTGCGGTCCATCAGCAACCGCCAGAATTGTTCGGGCCCGTGGGCCCCCGGGTACCTGCAGGCGATGCCGGTGATCGCGATTCCCGCCGGTTTTCCCGATCTTTCGTTGAGCCGGTCCATAGCTGACCTCGCCTACGCTCAACCATCATTTATTGAAATGTAAACGGGAGTCCAGATTTCTGGCAAGCAAGGTGAAAAGCGCGATTCACCTGCTGCGGCGATAACCGATCATGTCTGACCTGCGCGAACGTGCGGAGAATTCCGCCTCAGATCACCGGTGCGGCGTCGCGGCGACGCCGCCGCATGGCTGGACCGCAGTCTGTCCTTGGATCGTGATCCGCCCTCCACGAGGGCGCCGCCGGAAGCGGCGAAGACCGTCCGGCGCCCGGCGGATACGCCCTACCCCGTTCGCGGCCGGAGATGCCGCACCGCGGCGGGAGCCGGGCGGCCGGGCTTCGGTCGCCGGCGTCGCCCGGGCCGAGATGGTGAGATACCGAAAGATCTACGGCGGCGCCGGACGACCGAACGCCTGCACGCGTCCCGGAGCCGTGGGGGTGGCGCTGGGGCGGCAGGGTTGCGGACATGTGACGCAGTTCACAAGGGTGTCCGAAATAACCGGGGACGTCCTCCCCGTTTGCACGTAGGTCTCAGGAACCGGGGAGTCTCTCCCCGGTTCGCGGCAGAGGACGGAAGGGAGCACCGCTGTGGGGGCCGTGAGCACGACCGCCGAGCGGAGCCATGTTCAGCGGCTGCGGGCGGACGCGTCACGCAACCGGGAGCGCATCGTGGCCGCAGCGCGTGAGGCGTTCGTGGAGTACGGAGCCGAGGTGACTCTCGACCAGATCGCGCGGCGGGCCGGAGTGGGCAACGCCACGATCTACCGGCACTTCGCCGACCGCCCGGAGCTCATCCGCCAGGTGACCCTGGAGGTCATGAACCGCATCCTGAAGCTGGCCGAGTCGGCGCTCGCCGAGGAGCCGAACGCGTTCGAGGCGCTGCGGCGTTTCGTGCACGGCGCCACCGAAGAGCGAATTGGGGCCCTGTGTCCGATTTTTTCCGACGGTTGTGAGAGAATCGCCTCGGCGCTCGCCCCAGAGCGCGCCCGTCTCGAACGGGCCGTGGAGGCCATCGTGCAGCGGGGGCGCGACTCGGGCCTCCTGCGCCCGGACGTGACCCCCGGTGACATTCTGATCGCACTCTCCCAGCTCACCCGGCCGCTGCCGGGTTCCGGATGCCTGAACCTCGACAGGTTCGTCGATCGTCATCTGGAGCTCTTCCTCGACGGACTCCGTGCTCCGGCGCGCTCCATCCTCCCCGGAGCCGGCGCGACCTTCGAGGACCTCAATCGGCGGCCACCGACCACGACGCCGACCGCCTGAGATCCCTGCTCCGGCAACAGATCGCTCTCTGCCCCTCACCTGCCAATTCGGCATTTCTGCACCGTAAGTGAGTTAACGCATGTCTGAAACAGCCCAGGTCCAGCCGGACCCCCGGCGCTGGAAAGCCCTCGGATTCATCGCCATAGCCCAGCTGATGGTCGTGCTCGACGCGACGATCGTGAACATCGCCCTGCCGTCCGCGCAGCTGGATCTCCATATCTCCGACGCCAACCGCCAGTGGGTCATCACGGCCTACGCCCTGGCGTTCGGCGGACTGCTCCTGTTCGGCGGCCGCATCGCCGACCTGTGGGGCCGCAAGCGCGCCTTCATCGCCGGCCTGATCGGCTTCGCCCTGGCCTCCGCGATCGGTGGCGCCGCCGGCAACGAGGCGATGCTCCTCGGCGCCCGCGCGCTCCAGGGCGCGTTCGGCGCGCTGCTGGCGCCCGCCGCCCTGTCGCTGCTCGCGGTGATGTTCACCGAGGCCCACGAGCGGGCGAAGGCGTTCGGCATCTACGGCGCCATCGCGGGCGGCGGCAGCGCCGTCGGCCTGATCCTCGGCGGCTTCCTCACCGAGTACCTCGATTGGCGCTGGACGTTCTACGTCAACATCCCCTTCGCCGTCCTCGCCGTCGTCGGCGCCTTCCTCGTCATCCGTGAGCCCGCCGGGACCCACAACGGGCGCGGCCTCGACGTCCCCGGCGTCGTTCTGGCCACCCTCGGCCTGGTCTCCCTGGTCTACGGCTTCACCCGCGCCGAGTCCGACGGCTGGACGGCGAACGTGACCATCGGCCTGTTCGTCGCGGCCGTCGTGCTGCTCGTCGCGTTCGTGCTGGTCGAGAGCAAGGTCAAGGCGCCGTTGCTGCCGCTGCGCGTGGTGATGGACCGCAACCGCGGTGGCGTGTACCTGTCCCTGGGGCTGGCCATCATCGCGATGTTCGGCCTGTTCCTCTTCCTGACCTACTACCTGCAGGCCGTCAAGGGGTACTCGCCGGTGCGGACGGGCTTCGCCTTCCTGCCCATGGTCGCGGGCATGGTCACCGGCTCGACGCAGATCGGCGCCCGCCTGATGACCCGCGTCCCGCCGCGGCTGCTGATGGTGCCGGGCTTCCTGGTCGCCGCCGTCGGCATGCTCATCCTCACCCAGATGAAGGTCGACAGCTCGTATGCCGGCCTGGTGCTTCCCGCGGAGGTCCTGCTCGGCCTCGGCATGGGCACGGCCTTCATGCCGGCGATGAGCCTGGCCACGTTCGGGGTGCAGCCGCGCGACGCGGGTGTGGCCTCCGCGATGGTCAACACCTCCCAGCAGGTCGGCGGCGCCATCGGCACCGCCCTGCTGAACACCATCGCCGCCAGCGCCGTCACCGGCTGGGTCACCTCGCACGCCGCCCAGGCGCGGACCCTCGGCAAGGCCGCCTTCGCCAACGAGGCGGCGGTGCACGGCTACGCGACCGCGATCTGGTGGGCCGTGGGCATCCTGGTCCTGGCCGCGGCCATCGTGCTGACCCTCGTCGACAGCGGCCACCAGGGGCGCCGCCCCGCCGCCTCGACCGGCGAGGACGGTCACGAGGACGCCCCGGCCGTCCCGGTGCTCGCCCACTGATCCGAGTCCGTACGACTCCAGTTCGCGCAGGCCCGTCGTGCACGCCGTCCAGGGCCGGGCTCACATCGGCCCTGGCGTGCGGAGGGCCTGAGCCGGAACCCTCGGACACGCGTAGGAAGGCCGCTCCCAGTCTCACCGGGAGCGGCCTTCCGTCGTTCCGGCCGGCGGCCGGTCACCCCTCCGACCGGCCCCGGCGGTGACCACCGTCAGGGGGTGTAGATCTCCTGGAACTTGACGATCTTGCCCTGGTAGACGGTGATGAGCGCGGGGCGCCGGTCGTGCTTCAGGCGGGCGAGGAGCACCTTGCGGGAACAGCGCTCGACGCCAAGGGCGCGGCGGGCGGTCATCTCGGTGCCCTCGCAGCCGGTGGCGCTGTAGAAGGCGACCTTCGACGACACGGGTGAGGCGTACGCCGTCACGTCGCCCTCCGACGGGCCGGCGAAGTGCCCTTCGGTGTTGCCGGTCTTGTCCCGCACCCACTTGATCGGCGTGTACTCGGCCACGCCGCCCTTGTAGTAGGTCACCCAGCCGCGCAGGATGCCGTCGTGCCGCGGGCTGATCCTCTTCGTGAAGTCGTGACGCGGGTCGGTCTGGAAGGAGGTGCCGAACACCTTCGGCTGCTTGAAGTGCGGGAGTGCGGCCGCGTCGGCGGCGAGCGTCCCGGTCGCGAGCGCGGCGGCGACCGTCGCGGTGAGCGCGGCGGTGACCGTCGCGGCACGGGCGAGGGCGCCGAGGGTTCCGGGCTGCTTCGGAGAAGACTTCATGCCCTATGAGAGTGCGCCGCCCGGCACTTTGTTCGGCGGACGAGAGCGGATGTTCGCCATGACTCACGCGGCGCCGCCGCCGCTCGGCGGAATCCCGATCACGCCGGGCCCGTACCAGCCGGCCCGCGGGGGATCGTCGGCCGTGACCTTCTTCGGCCGCTTCAGGCCGGGGAGGAGATCAAGGTCCGGTGAAGGAGGAGACGACGAGCCAGGCGGCCGAGATCGCCACGACGACCAGTATGGCGAGGTCCCTGCGCCGGCGGACGGCCCCGGCGGCGCGGGCCGCCCGGCCTGCGAGCCGTTCGCCTGGTGGTGTGGAGCCGGCATCGGTCGTGGCGACCGGTGCCCGGTACGCGCGGACGGTGGCCACGACGGTGAGGGCGGCGGCGAGCAAGAGATGCCAGTGCACTTCGCGGGGGAGTTCGGCGAGGTCGTCGGCCAGGTAGCCGACGATCCACACCAGGTCGTGCAGGGAGAGAAGGACGCGCAGGGAGAGAAGGACGAAGAAGACCCCGGCCGCCGTGCCGGCGAGACGTCCCCACCGCGCCGAGACGGTTCCCGTGGCCGCCGCGGCCAGCGCGACGATGACCACCGGCAGTCCGGCCACGTCGGCGGTGGAAGCCCACAGCCACACGACGTCCAGCGGCGTGTCCGGGGTGTGGACGACGCCGGCGACCAAAGGGCCGACGTCGATCACGGGTGTCCGGCAGGCCGCCGCCGTCCACCCCGCGACCGCGGCGGCGGGCACCCAGAGGAGGACTCCGCGCCTCGCCGGTGGAGGTGGCGACGAAGCCGCCGCGATCAGTGAGACCACGGCGGCCGCATAGCAGGCGATCAAGATCCAGGGCGGAGAGAACGCGAGGTCCGTGCCGGTGCACGGATCGGTGCCCGGCATGCCGGCCACCGTGACCAGGGCGAGCGCGAGCGCGGCGCCGATGGCGCAGACGGACGCGCCGGTGGCCTTGCCCGGCCATCGGAGCAGCAGGCAGGCCACGACCACGGGCAGCAGCGGCCTCGCCCAGAACAGCGCCTCGACGAGCACCCTCTGCGGCGAGTAGGGATAGGAGACGGGCAGGGGGCAGAACCATCCGGTGCTCCGCATGTCCGCCCCGAAGGGCGCCGCGATCACCGGGCCGGCCGTGGCGAGCACCGCGCCGAAACGAAGCGGTGCAGGTCGTCCCGTCCATGCTCTGGAGATCCGTGCCATGGCGCCTTCCGGTCTCGCAAAGCAGATCGATCCGGCGAGAGAGTAGTGCATGACGGGCTGTCCGTGAGGCGGCGAAGGTCGCACGACGCTTCGCCGGCCGGTGTCCGGGCCCGCCCCCCTGCCTGCGGCGGCCCGGAGGGGCACGCATCGCTCGGGGTGGTCAGCCGGCGGTGCCGGTGTCCGGGAGACGGCGGAGGTCGGGGAGGCGGAGGGTGGCGACGGCGCCGCCGTCGGGGGCGTTGGCGAAGGCGAGCGAGGCGCCGATGACGCCGGCCTGGCCCAGCGCGATGGTGAGGCCCAGGCCGTGCCCGTGCCCGCGTTCGGCCGCGCCGGTGAGGAACCGCTGTGGCCCGCAGGCGAGCACGGCGTCGGGGAAGCCGGAGCCGTGGTCGCGTACGACGATCGACGTCCCTTCCACGGTGATCTCGACCGGCGCGCGGCCGTGGCGGTGCGCGTTGACGAGCAGGTTGGAGATGATCCGGTCGAGGCGGCGCGGGTCGGTCTCGGCCGTGGCGGCGCCCGTGACCGTGATCCGCGCGGGGAGCCCCGTGCGGGCCGCGGACTCTTCGACGACGTCGCCCAGCGGCACCCGTGCGAGGTCGGCGCGTTCGACGCCCGCGTCCAGCCGCGAGATCTCCAGCAGGTCCTCGACCAGCACCCGCAGCACCCGGACCCGGTCCCTGACCAGCTCGGTCGCCTCGCTCTCCGGCAGCAGCCCCGCGGCCGTGACCAGGCCCATCAAGGGGGTGCGCAGCTCGTGGGCGACGTCGGCGGTGAAGCGCCGTTCGCTGAGCAGGCGATCTCGCAGGCTGTCGGCCATCAGGTCGACGGTTGCGGAGATCTCGCTGATCTCGTCGCCTCGGCGGCCGGCGAGCACGGCCGCGGCTTCGGCGTTCCCGCCGTGGTCGCGTCCGGTGGTCCGGGCCTCCAGGTCTCCGGCGGCGATGCGGCGCGCGGTGCGGGCCACCCGCCTGAGCCGCCGGTTGGGCAGCTCGGCCGCCAGCGCGGCCGCGGGCACGACGACGGCGAGCGCGGCGAGCGAGGCCATCACGATGTGCCGGTCGAGGGCGCGCAGGCTGCGCATGTCGGGCCCCATGTCGATCTTCACGGCGAAGGTGCGTCCCCCGGAGCGCTGAGCCGCCCACATCCACGGGATGCCGGGATCGCGATCGTCGTACCAGGTGCTGACCTCTTCGGTGTACGGCAGGAGCCGCGCCAGGCCGGGAGGGATCTCCGCGGTTTCGACCACGCCGGCGTCGGAGCCGGGCCCGGTGCGCTGGTGGGGGTCCATCGCGGACAGCAGCGCGACTTCGGCCCGGCTCTCGCCCAGGTCGAGGGCGCGGTCGAAGGTGCTGCGGTGGACCAGCAGCCCGACGACCAGCGCCACCGCGCAGGACGCCACGGCCACCAGCGCGGCGATCTTCCAGCGCAGCGAGCTCAAGTTCAGCGAACTGAACCTGCCCGATGTGCTCGAAGCCGGAGGGATCGTGTTCGGCCGGCTCTGGCCAAGGCTCGGCGGGTTCGGGGTCAGGGAATCCGGGTTCGGCGGGCTCGGGTTCGGCGGGACGTGTGCTCCGCGCGCGACGGCGTCGTCCATCTCAGCGCCGCAGCTTGTAGCCGAACCCGCGGACCGTCTCGACGCGGTCCGCCCCGATCTTCTTGCGGAGCCGCTGCACGCACAGGTCGACGACGCGGCTGTCGCCGTCCCACCCGTAGTCCCAGACGTTGCGCAGGAGGGTCTGCCGGTCCAGCACGATCCCCGGATGCGCCGCGAACTCCAGCAGCAGCCGCAGCTCGGTGGGCGCCAGCGCGACCTGCTCGCCCGCCCTGAACACGGCGAGGCCGCCGGTGTCGATGGCGAGGTCACCGAACACGAGCAGGTCGACGGGGGCGGACGCGCCGTCCGTCGCCGGTTCGGCGGAGGGCGTGAGGCCCGCGTCCGCGGACGGGACGGCGGCAGAGGCGGGGGTTGGGGCGGGGGCGAAGGTGGCGCGGCGCAGCAGCGAGCGGATCCTGGCCACCAGCACGGACATCTCGACGGGCTTGACGACGTAGTCGTCGGCGCCGGCCTCCAGGCCCGCCACCACGTCGAGCGCGTCCCCGCGCGCCGACATCATCAGGATGGGCGCGAGGCTCGTCTCCCTGATCTTCCGGCACAGGCCGATGCCGTCCAGCTCGGGCAGCATCACGTCGAGCAGCAGCAGGTCGTGCCGCCGCTCGCGGAACAGTTCCAGCGCGGTCAGGCCGTCGGCCGCCACGTTCACCCGGTAGCCGTAGCGCTCCAGCGCCATCGCCACCGTCTTGCGGATCACCTCGTCGTCCTCGACCAGGAGGATCGTGACCGGCTCGGACGTGCCCCCGTGCGCAGTTGAATCGGACATCTCCTCCAACCTATAGCCGCCCGCGGAGTCGGCCGGCGCGTCGAGCCGCCCGGCCGGGCCCCTGACCGGCTCGAAGCCGCGCCGGCCGGGCGGGAGCGAGATCCACGCGGGCAGGTCGAAGAGCCAGGCGGCCCGGGATCTCCGGAGCGCGGCCTCCGTCAGGAGGCATACGGCCACGATCACCGCGGTCATGAGCACCGGGTGGACGGCCGCGAGCACGAACCGCGCCTGCGGCCCCGCGTGGGACAGCGGTGCGGCGAGAGCCTGGTGCAGCAGGGCGAGCACGGGCATGTGGATCAGGTACACGGGCAGGGTACGGCGACCCAGCCAGGCCAGGCCGTCGCCTATCAGGGGGACGGCGGCCACCAGCGGAGCGGCCGACACGCCGAACACCGTGGCCAGTCCGCAGACGGCCGTCCAGACGCCGGGCAGGCGCTGCGCGCCGGTGACCGTCATCGCGGTCAGCGCCAGCGCGTACCCGGCTCCGATCAGCAGGGTCCGCCGCCCGCCCGTGGTCGCGGCGAGCCGTTCGGCTCGCGGGCGCAGGTGCAGCCCGGCCAGGAAGAACACCAGGTTCTGCAGCAGCGAGGCGCGGTTTCCCTCGGCCGGCACGATCCCGGCCGACACGGTGACGGACAGGGCGAGGGCGGCGGCGATCACCAGGGGCGGGGGCAGCCGGCGCAGGGCCTTCGCGGCCGTGAAGTAGAGCGCGAGGGCGTACAGGTACCACAGGTTCGGCGGGTTGATCGTCAGTTGCCCGGCGAACTCCGCGAGGTCGTGCGCGCCGGCCGTGTCGAAACCGGGCGCCAGATCGAGCAGCACCGTGTGGATCGACACCCATAGGACGAACAGGTACAGGAATCGCACGATGCGGGAGCGCGCGACCACGCGCCAGGGGCGCTGGAAGGCGCCGGTGGCGAACATGCCCGAGATCGTGAAGAACAGCGGCATCCGCAGCGTCAGGAGCTGGTTCCCCGCCAGGCCCCACAGGCCCGGGATGGGCACGCCGAGGTGCCAGCCGATCCGCAGGTAGTCCTTGGTGATCACGTGCCAGAGCACCACGAGGAGGATGCACGCGCCCTTGGCGGCGTCGGCCCACACGGTACGCGGCGGCGCGTACGGTGCCGGCGCGGCGGCTTCCGCAGCCCGTCCGGCCGCCTCGCGGACCCGCCCGGCTGTGCCTCGCGGAGTCAGCCCGGCCGGCGGCCGGGTTCGTGCGGCGGGGACGGGCGCCGGCGGGCGGGGCGCGCAAGACGTGCCGGATGCGGAAAGGGAGGACATCGCTGGACCACCTTGGGGAGAAACCGGTGCGCCGTACCGGCCCACCAGGGCAACCCTGGACGGGGCACATGTCCGCACTGTCGTGGCGGCACGTCAGCGACGGCTCAGCTGTGTATCGGCTGCGCTTCGGTGATCGCGCGCGTGGGCGCTCCGCTCCTCGGGCCGGCGAGCGCGCGGTACACGTGCGCCAGGGTGGCGGCGCCCGAGCCCGCGAGGAGCACGGCAGGGATCAGGTACATCAGCGTGGAGGCGCTGAGGTCGAACGGCGCCAGCCCGGCGGCGGTGCGCAGGAGCGCGACCGCGAACAGGGACGCGTACCCGGCGATCGCCGCCGCGACCAGCCGCGCCTGCCGGCCCCGGCCCACCCCCGAGAGTCCCAGCAGCCAGGCCTGCGCCATGAAGACCTGGATGGCGTGCATGGGGACGGCGTGGGCGTACTTCATCGCCCCCGCGAGGCCGTACGTGGTCATCGACCGGGTGAGCAGGTCGGCTCCGGCGTCCAGCAGCGCCTCGCCGTGGAAGATCATCCAGAGGCCCACTCCCTGCGCGGCGAGCAGAGCCACCAGCCCCGCCCTGATCGCCCACGCCATCGGCGCGGGCGCCGTCGTGCGGACGAAGGACAGCACCGTCATGACCGCCATGACGAGGATGGTGACGCCGATGGTGATCCCCGCGGCCGTGAACAGCGCGCCGTCCAGCGGGTTCGTCCCGTTGAAGTGCGAGGGGACGCCGCGGGCGTGCTGCACGCTCACCCAGATCACCTCGATGGCGGTGGAGGCGCACAGCAGGATGCTCAGCACCCATCCGATCCAGCGCCGCATCGGCAGGTACGCGGCGACCGCGGCGAGCGTGACGGTGGTCACGCCGAACGACAGGCCGAAGGTCACGGGCTTGCGCCAGGACAGCGGACCGGACGCCGAGCCGCCGGTCACGGCCCAGATGCCCGCCTGCACGAGTCCCGCCGCGGCCAGCGCCGCGCCGGTGAGGTACATCAGCCGCCGGTCTCCCGGCGCCTCGTCCCAGGCCCTCCGCGCCGAGACCCGGACGGCCCTGAGCAGCTCCCGCACCGCGATCCGAGGCGACCCTTTCGACGACGTCCCCAAGGCGGCCGGCACGCCCGGCGTGCGGGGCCCCGCCGCCGGGGCCCGGTCCGCGCGCCTCGCGGGCGGAGGGGAGGTGACGGGCTTTTCCGGCGTGCGTGCGGGCACCGGCCGGGGGATCGCGGTGGACATCGGAGCCTCCTTGAGGAGTACGGCGACGGCATGGACGCCGAGGACACTCCGGACGGTAGGCAGTGGCCCCCCGCGCCCGGATCCCCCGCGCTCCCCAACTTCCGGCTCCCCCGCGCCGGGGAGCCGCCCGCCGCCCTCCCCCGCCGGAGGGACGCCGCGGGCGTGCCGGGACGTCCGCCGATCCCTCTGGCGGGGGAGGCCCGGCGCGGTCGCGAGGACGGATACTGGCGGCATGGGAACCGGCCGATCATCGAACCCCGTGGCGTGGGCCAAGACGCACCCGCTGGCCGCGGACGCGTCACTCGGCGGGGTGCTCGCGGCCGTCTCCCTGCTCGCGCTCGCCTTCCAGACGCGGGCCGAGCACCTGCCGCCGCCGGGCACGGCCGCGGTGGTGCTCATCCTGCTGATCAACGTGCCGCTCGTGTGGCGCCGGCGTCATCCGTTCTGGGCCAACCTGGCGGCCGGCGTGGCGTCGGGGGTGTACGGGGCGACGCCCCTGCCCGACCTGGTCACCTCGGTGCCACTGGGCGGTCTGGTCGCCATGTACAGCATGGCCGCGTGGTGCGACGACCGCCGCAGGTCGGTGGTCGTCGGCCTGATCAGCGGGGCCGCCGTCGTGGCCGTCGCCGTCTACCCGGCGACCGACAGCGACCTGCTGGACTTCGCCTTCGGCGCGCTGGCGCTGGGCAGCGCCTGGGTGCTCGGCGACAGCGCCCGCATCCGCCGCGCGTACACCGCCGAGCTGGAGGCGCGCACCGCCTGGCTGGCACGCGAGCAGGACCTCGAAGCGCGGCGGGCCGTGACGGCCGAGCGTGCCCGCATCGCGCGCGAGCTGCACGACGTGATCGCCCACCACGTCAGCATGATGGTGGTGCAGGCCGAGGCGGGCCCGGTCGCCGCCGAACGCGACGAGCTCGCGGCGGCGCGGGCGTTCGACACGATCTCCGGCATCGGACGGCAGGCGCTGGTCGAGATGCGCCGCCTGCTCGGCGTGCTGCGCGAAGAGACCGGTGACAAGGACGCCGGGCTCGCGCCGCAACCGGGAGTGGCCCAGCTCCCCGGCCTGGTCGAGCAGGTGCGCCTGGCCGGCCTGGAGGCGGTGCTGGAGATCGAGGGCGATCCGGTTCCGTTGCCGGCCGGAGTCGACCTGTCGGCCTACCGCATCGTCCAGGAGGCGCTGACCAACGTGCGGAAGCACGTGGGCCCGGCACGCGCGCGCGTCCGGCTGTGCTACGGCGACCGGGAAGTCCGCGTCGAGATCCATGACGCCGGCCCCCGCGATCAAAACCGGAACGGGCCGGCCCTGGCTCCCGCACCGGACGCGCGAGAGGTGACGGCGGGAATGGCCGTGCCGGACGGGCGGGGAGTGGCGGCGGTCATGGCCGTTCCGGACGGATGGGGGGTGGCGATGGGTAAGGCCGCGACGGGCCGGCGCGACGCGCCGGTGGGGGAGGCGGTGCCGGGGCCGGAGGTCGCGCACCACGCGGCGAACGGCACGCGTGGTCATGGCCTGGTGGGCATGCGCGAGCGGGCTCAGCTGTTCGGAGGCGAGCTGACCGCCGGGCCCGCCCCTGGCGGAGGCTTCACCGTGGTGGCGCGGCTGCCGATCGGGGGGACCCGATGAGCATCAAGATCGTGGTGGCGGACGACCAGGAGCTGGTGCGGGCCGGCTTCCACATGATCCTGGACGCGCAGCCGGACATGGACGTGATCGCCGAGGCGGCCGACGGCGCCGAGGCGGTCGCGGTCGCCCGCCGGCTCCGTCCCGACGTGGTGCTGATGGACATCCGGATGCCCAGGATGGACGGGCTGGAGGCGACCCGCCGGCTCGCGGGACCGGGAGTGGCGTACCCGGTGAAGGTGCTGATGCTCACGACGTTCGACCTCGACGACTACGTGTTCGAGGCACTGAGAGCGGGGGCGAGCGGCTTCCTGCTCAAGGACCTGCGCCGGGACGACCTGGTCAACGCGGTGCGCGTCGTCGCGGCGGGCGAGGCGCTGCTCGCCCCCTCGGTCACCAGGCGGCTCATCGGCGAGTTCGCCCGCCGCCCGCGCCCGCCCGAGAAGGCTCCCGCCGCCCTGGAGACGCTCACCGCCAGGGAGCGCGAGGTGCTGCAACTCATGGCCCGCGGACGGTCGAACGCCGAGATCGCGGCCGGCCTGGTGATCGGCGAGCAGACGGTGAAGACCCACGTGAGCAACATCCTGGCGAAACTGCTCCTGCGGGACCGGGTCCACGCGGTGATCCTGGCCTACGAGGCCGGCCTGATCGAGCCCGGCGTCGCCTGACGGGCGGCGAGAGGCGGGATCACCCGCTCCGGCGGGCGGCCGGCTCGACGGGGCGCCGTGCCGACCGGCGCGGGGGTGGTCAGGGTCCTGGGATGCCGGACGCGCGGGCGCGGCGGGTGAGCGGGAGGGCCGCCGGTCCGGCTGGTCAGCGTGTGCCGAAATTGAGTAGAACAGCTCGATGAGCAATGAGACATTCACCGGTCGCCTCGCCCAGGCCATCGAGCGGAACCGGGTGCCGGGGCTCCATGGCGTCGTCGCCGTCCACCGTGGCCAGGTGGTCCTGGAGCATTACGGCGAGGGCGAGGACCACATGTTGAACACGCCCTTGGGGCACGTCCGCTTCACGCCGAGCACGCTCCACGACCTCCGTTCGGTCACCAAGAGCGTCGTCGGGCTGCTGTACGGCATCGCTCTCGCCGACGACCGGGTGCCCGCGCCGCAGGAGCCGCTGCTGCGATCGTTCCCCGAGTACGCCGACCTCGCCGAAGACCCCCGGCGCGCCGCGTTGACGGTGGAGCACGCGCTCACCATGACGCTCGGGCTGGAGTGGAACGAGGACGTGCCCTACACGAGCCCGGCCAACAGCGAGATCGCCATGGAAATGGCCCCCGACCGCTACCGGTACATCCTCGAAAGGCCGGTCGTCGAGGAGCCGGGTTCCCGGTGGTCCTACTGCGGGGGCGCGTCGGCGCTGCTGGGGAGGCTCATCGAGAAGGGCGCCGGCTCGAAGCTCGAAGACTACGCGCGTGCGAGGCTGCTGGAGCCGCTCGGCATCACATCCTCCGAGTGGTCCACCGGCGCCGACGGGGCGGCCCTGGCCGCCTCCGGGCTGCGGTTGACCCCTCGCGGCCTGCTCGAGATCGGCCGGCTGGTCCTGGACGGCGGGCGGGACGTCGTGCCCGCGTCCTGGCTGGAGGTGGCGCTGCGTCCTCACGTGCGGATCCACGATGGCTTCCACTACGGCTACCAGTGGTACATGGGCGACAACTGGTCCGGAGGGTTCGGCAACGGCGGCCAGCGCGTCTACGTGTCGCCACCGCTGGACCTCGTGGCCGCCGTCACCGCGGGCCAGTACGACGTGCCCGACCAGACCGCCTCAGTGGTGATCGACGAGGTGATCCTCCCCGGCGTCCGTCACTGACGATCACCGGCGGACGCGTCCCGTGGCCGGGCGGCGACGATGACGGTGGCGGAGAACTCCTCGGACGTGGCGACCCGGGGGATCAGCCCTTCCCCGGCCACGGTCTCGACGGCCTGCGGTGTCTGGCGTTCGCTGGTCTCGAACACCAGGTGACCGCCCGGAGCCAGCCAACGCGGCGCGCCGGCGGCCACCCTGCGCAGGACCTCCAGCCCGTCCGCGCCTCCGTCGAGCGCCACCCGCGCCTCGTGCAGGCGGGCCTCCGCGGGGAGCAGCCCGATCTGCTCGGTCGGCACGTACGGCACGTTGGCCAGCAGGACGTCCACCCGGCCGCGCAGCCCGGCGGGCAGGGGCGCGTAGAGATCGCCTTCGTACACCCGGCCACCGCCGGGGAGCCGGTCGGCGACGGCGGCGACGTTCCGGCGGGCGCAGGCCAGAGCGGCCGGGTCGATGTCGGCCGCGTGCAGTTCGGCGGGCCGCCCCAGCACGGCCAGCGCCGCGCCCAGCGCGGCCGAGCCGCAACACAGGTCCACGACGACCGACCCCGGCCCGGTGAGGGGAACGGCCTGGTGGACGAGGAACTCGGTGCGACGGCGGGGGACGAAGACGCCGGGGTCCACGGCCACCCGCAGGCCGCAGAACTCCGCCCATCCGAGGACGTGTTCGAGCGGAAGGCCGGAGACGCGCCGTTCCACCATGGAGGCGAGGTCGGCGGCTGAGGGGGCGGTGGAGACGAGCAGCAGCGCCTCGTCCTCGGCGAACACGCACCCCGCGGCGCGCAGCCTGTCGACGACGGCCGACATGGGAAGCCCGGCCCCGTCCGCGCGGACCACGTGGCCGTCCGCGGAGGTCGCGAGGTCGGCGGAAGGAAGCGCGGCGCCGGCCGAGGGAGTGGAGGGGGTCGGGGAGGAGTGGGGACGGGGCGATGGTGAAGCCGACATGAGAGCCTTTCGGGATGCCTCGCGGGCGCTCCCTCGGTCATCTAAGCCGTTCGGATCGCTCGATCGCGAGCAGGGAGCACCCAACCTGATACAGCGGTAATGGGTCTCACCTCCTCGGTCCGGTCCACTGCTGGGACGGCACCACTATATGCGTCGTCCCAAGCCCCGCCATCGCGGGATCGAGAAGCCCTTGCCCGTCCGGCGGGCGTGACGTCTCGGCCCCTTCCGCCTCCGGCCGGCGGGCGAGGCCGTGAAGGGCCGACTTCGGTCGGCGGGGGAGGCCGTGAACGAACGTCGCCGGCCGCCTCCAGCCGGCGGGGGAGGCCGTGAACGGACGACTCCGGCTGGCCGTTGAGGCTGTGAACGGCCGACTTGGGCCGGCTCCGGCGGGTGGGCGGGGCTGTGAACGGGCGATACTTTGGTCGGAGTGGGGACGGCACGGCGGGTACGTCCGTCGCGGCGGGCGATGCCGATGGCCGATCAGCCCCGTCGTGACGGTGTCTAGTGTCGGATCATGCGCGACACCTCGTTGCCCTTGTCCCGTGCCACCTCGCCCGCATGACCGCCTCCGGTGCGGCAGCCACCCGCCGTCCGCGGATGCTGAGACGCGTCGCGCCCGCCGTCGGGCTGTTCTTCCTGGCGCCGCTGGTCGCCGAGTACCTGCTGGGCAACATCCCGCCGTCAGAGCTGGCAGGAGTGCTCATCCTCGCGCCGATGTACGGGGGCGGAGCCCTCCTGATCCGTGAGGTGGCCCGCCGTGCGGGGCGCGGCTGGCCGACGATCCTGGTGCTCGGCGCGGCGTACGGCCTGCTGGAGGCGGGGTTGCTCGACCAGTCGCTGTTCAACCCGTCCTTCGACGAGGGCTATGACTTCCAGAGCGTCGCGCACGTTCCGGTGCTCGGCATCAGCGCCCACTACGCGCTGACCTTCGTCGTCGGCCACGCGGTCTGGAGCATCGGCGTGCCCGTCCTGCTCGTCGAGTCGATCGTCCCCGCTCGCCGGACGCGGCCCTGGCTGGGTGTTCCCGGCCTCGCGGTGACCGGCGTGCTGTTCGTCGTCGGCTCCGCCGTCATCGCCGCCGACCACAGGACGACCTTCGTCGCGGCGGTGCCGCAGGTGGCCGGCGCGTCCGCCGTCATCGTGGCGCTGATCGGCGTCGCGTTCGCCGCCGGACGGCGTTCCGCCCCGCCGGCTCACCCCTCGAGCCCAGGCGCGGGCTCCAGGACGGACTCCGGAGTGAACTCTGGGACGGACTCCGGAGTGGGCTCTGGGGAGGACTCCGGAGTGGGCTCAGGGGTGGGCCTTGGCGCGGGTTCGGGTGGTGGCGTGCGGCGGGCGCCGGGGCCGTGGCTGGTGGGCCCGGCGGCGTTCGTCACGGCGAGCGTGTTCGCCGCGCGGCCGGAGAGCTGGTGGGGTGTCGTGATCGGCGCCGGCCTGATCGCGCTGACGGCCGTCGTGGTCGCCCGCTGGTCGGGACGGGCCGGCTGGGGCGACGCCCATCGGCTGGCGCTCGGCGGTGGAGCGCTGCTGACGTACGCCTGGCTCGGTTTCCTGCTGCTGTACTTCGAGGGGAACGCGGGCACGGCGAATCTGCTCGCGCAGGTGGCACTGGTGCTGGGCGCGCTCGCGCTGCTCCTGCTCGCGGCCAGGCGGGTCGCTGCGGCGCGGCTCACGGCGCCGGCGCGGACACCGCCGGAGTCGCCGTCATTGAGGTGAAGCCGGGCAGGAGGGTCGGCAGGACGGAGTCGCCAAGGGGGGTCACGGCGAGTTCGCGTGCGCCCTCGCGAGGCTCGATGAGTCCTCGCGCGACGAAGGCGTCCAGCACCGCCTTGCCCAGCACGCCGCCCAGGTGAGGGAGGCGGTGGGTGCGGTCCAGGCATGCGGTGGCGAGCTTGCGGCGGCGGGTGTCCACGGCGGCCACGTCGACGCCGAGGTCGGCGAAGAAGGCGGCGCCGGCTCCGAGCGTGAGCGCGCTGTCGCGTCCGTCCGGGGGGCGCAGCGCGCCGCGCTCGACGAGCGTGGCGAAGACCGACACGCCGAGCAGACCGGCGGCGTGGTCATAGCAGGTGTGGGCGATGTCGTCCGCGGCCCGTGGGCGGCCGGGACGCACCGCCAGATCGGCGTGGGCGTATCGGGCCAGCGCGGTGAGCACGTCGCCGAGGCCGGGTGAGGCCACCCGGTAGACGGCGTGCCGGCCGGTGTGCTCGACGGTGACGAGCCCGGCGGCGCGCAGGCGGGCGAGGTGGTTGCTCATGCGCGGAGCGGAGATGGCGAGGACGTCGGCGAGCTGGCTGAGCGTGTGCGGGCCCTCGGCCGAGAGAAGCTGGAGCGCGGTGAGCCGCACCGGGTCGGCCAGCTCGCGCGCGAGAGAGATGGCCGAGCCCAGCACCGGTTCGCGCGCGTCGATCCATTCGCCCATCGGCCGGTCTCCTTTCCCTCTGTTGCGTCGCCTTCACAGGCTAGCAAGCTTCACGGTGTCGTGAATGATGGTTGCCTGGGCGAGATCACGTCGGTACATTCACCATTAAGTTACTCGTGAAAGGTGGTCGGGTGGATGGTGGTGACCCTCAGCAGGAAGACGGCCCCCGAGGCCACCGGCCTGCGGCGGCTCCTGTGGGGAAGGAGCGTCTCGGCGCTGGGCGACGGGCTGTGGTTCACCATCTGGGCGCTGTACTTCACCCGGATCCTGCACCTGCCGCCCGCCCTGGTCGGGCTGGCAATGGCGGCTGCCGGCGGCGCGGGCCTGCTGATGGCGATGCCGCTCGGCGCCATGGCCGACAGGTACGACCCGCGCGCCGTCCTGGTCGCGGCGACGATCCTGCGCGGGGCCGCCATGGCCGCGTACACGCTGGTCAGCGAGCCGTGGGCGATCGTCTTGGTCACGGTCGTCTTCGTGGCGCCCGCGAACGGGGCCTCGGCGGTCAGGACCGCCCTGGTCGCGGGGCTGGTCACCGGCACCGAGGGCAGGGTGCGGGCCCTCGCCCGGCAGCGGGTCGCCCAGCATGCCGGGTACGCGCTGGGCGCCGCCGCCGGCGCGGTGGTGCTGGCGGCGGACCGGCCGCAGGCCTACCTGCTCGCCATCGGCGGCAACGCGCTCAGCTTCGCCGTCCTGGCCGCGCTCACCGCCACCGTCGCCCCGCCGCCGCGCGCGCGTCCGGCACGCGAGCGCCGGCCGGGGATCAGGGTCGTCCTGCGCGACCTGCCCTATCTCGCCGTCATCGGGGCCACGTCGGTGCTGTCGCTGTGCTGGGCGATGCTCTCGACGGGGCTGCCCCTGTGGATCGCGAACGCGACGCGGCTCCCACTCTCTCTGAGCGGCGCCGTCGTGGTGATCAGCTCGGTGGGCATCGCCGCGTCGCAGGTCTTCGTCACCAGGTTCACCGCCACCATCGTCCAGGCCGCGCGCACCGTCGTCTGGGCCGGCGCCCTCCTGGCCGCGAGCTGCGTGCTGCTGGCGACCACGGCCGGGGGCGCGGGCGCGGTGGCGATCGGGGTGGTGACGCTGGCCGCGCTGTTCCACGTGGCGGGCGAGCTGGGGTACGTCGGCGGCGGCTGGGGCCTGTCGGTGGAGCTGATGCGCGAGGACGCCAAGGGCGCCTACCAGGGCGCCTCCGAGGCGGCGACGGCGACGGTGCAGATGTTCGCGCCCGCCGTGTTCACCCTCGCGCTCACGGGCCTCGCGGCATGGGGCTGGCTGCTGATGGCCGCCGTCTTCCTGTCCTTTTCCCTGCCCGTCCCGGCTCTCGCCCGGTGGGCCGTCCGCACCCGCCGCCCCTGAACCGTGAGCGCGGGCCGGGTCCTCACCGTGCGCGCCCGGTGAGCCGGTCATGTGCCGTCGGCGGGCGGGTCTTGTGCCGCACGGAGAGGGCCGGTCCGGGTCCTGCCCGGGCCGGCCCTCGTGGTTCACCCGATCAGCCGCAGTGCTCGAAGGGGCTGTCGTAGGCGGAGGAGCCCGCCTTGCCGCCCCACTTCACGCAGGTGCCGCCGGCCGAGGCCCGGACGGGACCCGCGTAGTAGGAGAAGCTGCCCGAGTCGGTGATCCTGCTCTTGCCCTGGACTTCGAGGTAGGCGGTCGTCGCGGTGGCCGTGCCCACCGACGCGCTCTTGATCGTGGTCACGCAGTTGTACCCGTTGGAGCCGTTGTAGAGCAGGTACACCCGGCCCGCCGTGCCGAGCGCGGCCGAGTCGATGACGTCGTAGCCGCTGCCGCAGACCTCTTCCGGCGTGTACGGGTTGTTGCTGCCGGAGCAGTTGCGCGAGGTCACCGTCTGCACGGGGTATCCGAAGGTGGTCCCGTTGAAGACGGCCTTCTGGATGTTGGCCGGGTAGGAGGTGTCGGTCGTGCGCACCTCATAGTGCAGGTGCGGCGAGATGTTGTTGCCGGGCTTGCTGGTGTTGCCGACCTCGCCGATCTTCTGGCCCTGCGAGACGTGCGCGCCCGCGCTCACCGAGCGCACTCTC
Organism: Sphaerisporangium dianthi; assembly: GCF_042654065.1. Lineage (NCBI taxonomy): Bacteria > Bacillati > Actinomycetota > Actinomycetes > Streptosporangiales > Streptosporangiaceae > Sphaerisporangium > Sphaerisporangium dianthi. The sequence continues at coordinate 21,267 of NZ_JBHSFP010000018.1, forward strand.
AGGTGCGCGTAGTACGTCGACCACCCGCCACCGTGGTCGATCTTGACGAGGTTGCCGAACCCGTTGGTCGAGCCCTGGTGGGCCGAGATGACCACCGTGCCGGCCGCGGCGGCGACGACGGCGTCGCCGAGGTCGGCGTCCGCCGTGCCGCCGCGGTTGAAGTCGATCTCCCACGACTCGTGCGCGCTGCTGGCGTTGGAGTTGCCGGTCCACGCCTGGCCGCAGGGGAAGGGAAGCTGGAAGTTCGGGCGGGGACCGGCGGCGGAGGCGCCCGGTGCCAGCGCCACGCCGCCGGCCAGGCTGAGCAGCAGCGTGACGCCCGCCGTCAACAATCCTCTGAGCTTCATGCGGATCCTTTCTCGCGGTCCCGGCCTGGTCCGGTGCTGATCCAGTGCCTGTCAGGCCGGTTACGGGATGCTCGGGAGGAAAACTCCGAAGGGCCGATCAGAGGCCCCTCGTTTGGCGTACAGCGTCCGGATAAGCCGTATAAGAAACGTCCAAAACGGATACAAAGAGATCCAGAGCTTTGAGTGACCCACCCGGTAAAGCCGGGTGCAAAGTCTCAAAGGAGCAGGCGGGCATGACGACTGATCGGCCCACATTCAGCGTTCTCGGACCCCTGGACGTCCGGCTCGGCGGGCGGCCGGTGACACTCGGCGGCACCAAACCGCGGATGCTGCTGGCGACTCTGCTGCTCCACGCCAACCGCGTGGTGGGCACCGGCCATCTGGTCGAGGTGCTGTGGCCGGACCGCCGCCCGCGCTCGGCCGTCGCGAACCTGCGGACCTACGTCAGCTCCCTCCGCGCCGCTCTCGCGGAGGTCCCGATCGCCGGGGCGGTCATCCGGGCCCGGCAGTCCGGGTACATGATCGAGTTACCCGCGGACGGCCTCGATCTGCTCACCTTCGAGCGGCTCGTCGAAGAGGGCAGGCGTTCGGGGGCGCAGGGCCGTACCGCCGAGGCGGCGGACCTGCTGTGCAGGGCGCTGTCCCTGTGGCAGGGCGCCCCGCTGGCGGACCTGCCGGGCAGTCCTCTCTGGGAGGGCCGCCTGTCGCCCCTGGTGGAGGCCCGGCTCACGGCGGCCGAGGAGCTCCTCGGCATGCGGGTGTCCCTCGGGCAGTACACCAGCGCGATCAGCGAACTGCGCGGCCTGCTCATCGAGCACCCCTTCCGCGAAGGCCTGTGGCGGCAGCTCATGCTGGCCCTGCACTGGAGCGGCCGCCAGGCCGAGGCGCTGGGCGCGTACGCCACGATCCGCGACCGGCTGGTGGAGGAGCTCGGGGTCGAGCCGGGGGCCGAGCTGCGCCGCACCCACGCCGCCGTGCTCGCGGGCGACCCCTGCCCGCCACTGGAGCCGCCGCCCGGGGCGCCGTCGGCGCAGGCGCCGGTGGAGCCGTCTCCGGCCCTGCGGCCGGGGGAGCCGACCCTGTGGCGGCTGCCGCCGGACATTCCCGACTTCACCGGCCGGTCGGACGACGTGGCCGCGCTGGCGTCCGCGCTCGCACCCGAGCGGGCGGCCGGCCCTCCGGCGATCACCGTGGTCGTCGGCCCGCCGGGCGTCGGCAAGTCCGCGCTGGCCGTGCACTGCGCGCACGCGGTACGGGCGGGTTACCCCGACGGCCAGCTCTACCTGGACCTGGGCGGCACCTCGTCCGCTCCGGCCGACCCCGCCGACCTGCTGGCGGAGGCGCTGCGCGCGCTGGGCGTGACCGAGGGCGCGCTCCCCGCGGGCGTGCGCGAGCGCTCCGCCCTGTACCGGTCGCTGCTTTCGGGACGCAGCGTGCTGCTCGTGCTGGACGACGCCGCGGGCGCCGCGCAGGTGCGTCCTCTGCTGCCGGGCGGCGGATGCTCGGTGCTGGTCACCAGCCGCCGCAGGATCACCGAGCTGCCCGGGACGCTCCAGGTGGAGCTGGACGTGCTGGCGCCGCGGGAGGCCGGGGAACTGCTCGGCAAGATCATCGGCTTGGAACGGCTGGAGCGCGAGCGGGAAGCGGCGGCGGCCATCGTCCGGTCGTGCGGTCACCTGCCGCTCGCCGTACGGATCGCCGGCGCGCGCCTCGTCGCGCGGCCCGGGTGGCCGCTGGCCCTGCTGGAGCGGCGGCTGGAGGACGAGGCCCGCAGGCTGAGCGAGCTGCGGGCCGGGGATCTCGCGGTCCGGGCCAGCGTGGACCGCAGCTACCGGCTGCTGCCGGAGGAGGCCGCCCGGGCGTTCCGGACGCTCGGTCTGCTCGGGCCGGGGTCGCTGCCCGCCTGGGTCGTCGACGCCGCGCTGGACCGGCACCGGGCCGACGACGTGGTGGACGACCTGGTGGACGCCAACCTGCTGCAGCCGGTCGGCGGAGACCCGGCCGGCCAGCTCCGTTACCGGCTGCACGACCTCATCCGCTGCGGCGCCAGGGAGAAGGCGTACGCCGACCCGGAGACGCCCGCGCTCGGCCGGGTGGTCGGCGCGTGGCTGGCCGTCGCCGAGCGGGCCACCGCCCTGCTGCCGACCACGGTCTTCGGCCTGATGTCGCCCACGGCCACCCGCTGGGAGCCGGCCGAGTCCACCGTCGGCCAGGTCGGCGCGGACCCGCTGTCGTGGTTCGACACCGAGCGGGAAGGCCTGGTGGGGACGGTGCGGCTGGCGGCGGACGCGGGCATGGCCGACTCGGCGTGGGGACTCGCGGCCTCTCTGGTGCCGTACTTCGACCTGCGCGGCCACTACGACGCCTGGCGGAGCACCCACGAGATCGCGCTGGAGGCGGTGCGCGCGAAAGGGGACGTGCGCGGGGAGGCCGCGCTGCTCCGCGGCCTGGGCCAGGTCTACCTGTACCAGGACGGGTACGCCGAGGCGGCCGGGATGTTCCACCGGTCGTACGGGCTGTTCCGCCGGCTCGGGGACGGCAGGGGCGAGGCGATCGCGATCTGCGGGCTCGGCGCGGTGGACCAGATCCGCGGCGAGCGGGCCAGGGCGCTGCGGCGGTTCCGGCAGGCGCTCGGCATGTTCATCGGCATGGACGACCCGGCGGGCGAGGCGTACGCGCGGCAGGCGATCGGCAAGGTGTGCCTTGAGTCGGGCGACCTGGACGCGGCGGCGCGGTGGCTGGACGAGGCGCTGCTACTGGCCCGTGCCATCGGCGACCGGCACCGCGAAGGGTGCGTGTTCAATCATTTCGGACGGCTGCACGACCTGGCGGCCGATTTCGACCGGGCGATGCACTTCCAGGACCAGGCGCTCGACATCTTCGAGAGCCTCGGCGACTGCCACTGCGCGGCGTACGCGATGCAGAGCCTCGGCAACCGCCGGGCCGTCCGCGGTGAGCGCGTGCACGCCTCGGCCCAGCTGGAACGCTCGCGCACGATCTTCCAGCGGCTCGGCGACCGCAGCGGGGAGGCGAGCGCGACCCGGATGCTCGGCGAGCTGCACCGGGCCGCCGGCCGCGCCGACCTGGCCCGGGACTACCTGCACCAGGCGGTCGCCCTGCAGCGTGAACTGACCGCGGCGGGTGGGCGCGCCGTCCCGGGTCAGCGGGCGGCGGGGATGGAGACGCCGACGCCGCCGCGCGTGCCGCCGCCGTAGCGCTGCTTCTCGCGGGCGATGTCGAGCGGCTTGACGGCGGTGCGCCCGGCGAGGGTCTCCTCGGTGAGCAGGGCGGCGGGCACCAGCCAGGAGACCTCGAACTCGATGCCGTCGGGGTCCTTGGCGTACAGGGCCTTGGTGGTGGAGTGGTCGGAGGCGCCGACGAGCGAGCCGAGGTCGCGCAGCTTCGCGGCGATCTCGTCGAGGTCGTCGAGCGTCTCGACCTCCCAGGCCAGGTGGTAGAGGCCCACGGTGGCCCGCCCGGCCTCGGACGGCCCGGCCTGCGGGCCGATCTGGAACAGGCCGAGGTCGTGGTCGTTGCTGGAGTCGGGGGCCTGCAGGAAGGCCGCGCCGGGGAAGCCCATGACCTGGCGGAACCCGAGCGCCTGCCGGTAGAAGGCGACACTGCGCTCGACGTCGCGCACGTACAGGACGGCGTGGTTGAGACGGTGGACCGGCATGATGCCTCCCATAGCTTGAACTCTCAACCAATCATACGCCGAACTTACTTGACGATGCAACTATCCGTCCGTCAAATATCTGTCCGGCCGAGGGGCTCGGCCCTCAGCGTTGCGGTGCCAGGAGGTAGGCGCCCGGGTCGGCGATGATGCGCTGGATCACCTGGCCGGCGGCCCCCAGCGGCGCCGCGTCCGCGCCGACCTGGGAGACGACCACCGCGGGGACGCGGGCGCGCATCTGCCCGAGCCGCCGGTGCAAGGCCGCCTCCGCGGGCCCCGACACCCACGGGAACAGCGGCGCGAAGATGCCGCCCAGCACGATCGTGTCCGGGTCGAGCAGGTTGACCGCGCTGCTGAGCGCGACGCCGAGCGCCGACCCCGCCCGCTCGCAGGCGGCGGACGCGGCGGGGTCGCCGGCCCGGAGCCGGGCCACCAGCGTGGTCATGTCCTGTCCCGGCGGCAGCAGGGCGTCCTGCCCGGCGTACCGTTCGAGGCATCCGGCGCCGCCGCACCGGCACTCGGGCCCGTCGGGCGAGACCACGACGTGGCCAAGCTCGCCCGCGTACCCGTGCGCGCCCCGGAACAGCGCCCCGTCGACCACCACGCCGGCGCCGATGCCGATCTCGCCGGAGACGTGCAGGAAGTCCCCGAGCGCCGCGCCGGAGCCGAACCACAGCTCGCCGAGGGCGGCGAGGTTGGCCTCGTTGTCCACGAGCACGGGCAGGGGCAGCCGCAGGGCGCCGGCGACCGCCACGTCCCGCCAGCCGAGGTTCGGCGCGCGGTGGATGGTGCCGGTGGACCGCTCGACCGGGCCGGGCAGGGCGACGATGCCGCCCGCGACCGACAGCCCCAGGCCGGTGGCGTCGGCGAGCATGGACGTCGCCAGGGCGCGCAGCCGGAGGATCACGTCCTCGGGCGTGGCGGCGCGGTTGTCCACAGCCTGTGTACGGAGCAGCCGCACCGTCCGGCTCAGGTCGACGACGCAGCCGGCCAGGTAGTCGACGTTGATCTCCAGGCCGAGGGCGGCCACGCGGTGCCCGCTGAGGCTGACGGCCACCCCGGGGCGGCCGCGCTCGCCGTCCCCGACGGTGCCGGACTCCACGGCCATGCCGGCTTCGATGAGGTCCGCGACCAGCTTGGACACCGTGGTCTTGGACAGGCCGGTGGTCTCGGCGAGCGCGGCGCGCGTCAGCGGGCCGCGGCGGTCGAGCGCGCCGAGTACCACGGCGAGATTTCCCGCCCGCATCGCGTCGTGCCGCACGGCCTGGGTCATCAGGGGGTGTCTCCGGTTCCGATCACAGTCTCCAGTCTCGCCCGGTGAAGTGGTCCGGCGCTCCCTCTTGACCCGGCGCGGATACGGGCAGAGTATTTAGTCCACAACCTAGACTAAATCAGGAGAGTCTCCGTGGACGCGTACACACCCAAAAAGGAAGACAAGTTCACATTCGGCCTGTGGACGGTGGGCTGGCAGGCGCGCGACCCGTTCGGCGACGCCAGCCGCGCGCCGCTCGACCCGGTGACCTCGGTCCACCGCCTCGCCGAGCTGGGCGCCTACGGCGTGACCTTCCACGACGACGACCTCCTCGCCACCGAGCCCGACCGCGACAAGGCCGTCCAGAACTTCAAGCAGGCCCTGAGCGAGACCGGCCTCAAGGTCCCCATGGCGACCACGAACCTGTTCACCCACCCCGTCTTCAAGGACGGCGCCTTCACCAGCAACGACCGCGACGTCCGCCGGTACGCCCTGCGCAAGGTCATCCGCAACATCGACCTCGCCGCCGAGCTCGGCGCGACGACCTACGTCTGCTGGGGCGGGCGCGAGGGCGCCGAGTCCGACGCGGCCAAGGACGTCCGCGCGGCCCTCGACCGCTACAAGGAGGGCCTGGACCTGCTGTGCCAGTACGTGCTCGACAAGGGGTACGACATCCGGTTCGCCCTCGAGCCCAAGCCCAACGAGCCGCGCGGCGACATCCTGCTCCCCACCATCGGCCACGCGCTGGCGCTCATCAACGAGCTTGAGCACCCCGAGATGGTCGGCCTCAACCCCGAGGTCGGCCACGAGCAGATGGCCGGGCTCAACTTCGTGCACGGCATCGCCCAGGCGCTCTGGCACGGCAAGCTCTTCCACATCGACCTCAACGGCCAGCACGGTCCCAAGTACGACCAGGACCTCGTCTTCGGCCACGGCGACCTGAAGAGCGCGTTCTTCCTGGTCGACCTGCTGGAGAACGGCGGCTACGAGGGCCCGCGCCACTTCGACTACAAGCCGCTGCGCACCGAGGACGCCGAGGACGTGTGGGTCTCGGCCGCCGCCAACATGCGCACCTACCTGATCCTGAAGGCCAAGGCCGCGGCGTTCCGCGCCGACCCTGAGGTCCAGGCCGCCCTCGCCGACTCGCGCGTCACCGAGCTGGCCCAGCCGACCCTGGCCCCCGGCGAGACCTACGAGAACCTGGTCAACGACGACTTCGACCTCGACAAGGCGGCCGAGCGCGGCTTCCACTTCACCCGGCTCAACCAGCTCGCGCTCGAGCACCTCCTCGGAGTCCGGGGATGACGCTCGTCGCGGGAGTCGACTCGTCGACGCAGAGTTGCAAGGTCGTCATCCGCGACGCCGAGACCGGGGCCCTCGTCCGCGAGGGCAGGGCCCCGCACCCCGCGGGCACCGAGGTGAGCCCGGGCCACTGGTGGGACGCCCTCCAGCAGGCCCTGGCCCAGGCGGGCGGGCTGTCGGACGTGGCGGCGCTGTCCGTCGGCGCCCAGCAGCACGGCATGGTCTGCCTGGACGAGCGGGGCGAGGTCGTCAGGGACGCGCTGCTGTGGAACGACACCCGCTCCGCACGGGCCGCCGAAGAGCTGGTGGCCGAGCTGGGCGGGCCGCAGGCATGGGCGGAGGCGGTCGGCAGCGTCCCGGTGGCCTCCTTCACCGTGACCAAGCTGCGCTGGCTGGCCGAGCACGAGCCGGACAACGCGGCCCGCACCGCCGCGGTGTGCCTGCCGCACGACTGGCTCACCTGGCGGCTGGCCGGCGCCGCGGGCGTCAACGCGCTGACCACCGACCGCGGCGACGCCTCGGGCACCGGCTACTGGTCGCCCGGCACGGGGTCCTACCGTCCCGACCTGCTCAAGCTCGCGATGGGCCACACCCCGGTGGTGCCCCGCGTGCTGGCCCCGGCGGGCGAGGCCGGGCGCGCCGGAGACCTGGCGCTCGCGCCGGGCACCGGCGACAACATGGCCGCCGCCCTCGGCGTCGGGCTGCTGCCCGGCGACGTGGCGGTCTCCATCGGCACCTCCGGCACGGTGTTCGCCTGCGCCGGCGAGCCGAGCCACGACCCGTCCGGGGCCGTGGCCGGATTCGCCGACGCGACCGGCCGGTTCCTGCCCCTGGTGTGCACGCTCAACGCCGCCCGGGTGCTCGACGCGGCGGCGCGCATGCTGGGCGTCAGCCTGGCCGAGCTGGACGCCCTGGCACTGTCGGCGCCCGCCGGCGCGGACGGGCTCGTGCTCGTGCCGTACCTGGAAGGCGAGCGGACCCCGAACAAGCCGGACGCCACCGGCTCGGTGCACGGGCTGCGGCTGAGCAACTCCACGCCGGCGCACTTCGCGCGGGCCGCCGTGGAGGGCATGCTGTGCGGGCTCGCCGACGGGCTGGACGCGCTGGGCGTCGAGCCGCAGCGCATCCTGCTGATCGGCGGGGGCGCGCGGTCGGAGGCCGTCCGCGCGATCGCCCCGGCGGTCTTCGGGCGTCCGGTCGTGGTGCCCGAGCCGGGCGAGTACGTCGCCGACGGCGCCGCGCGGCAGGCAGCGTGGCTGCTCAGCGGGGCGGCCGAGCCGCCGCGGTGGCAGGCGGGCGAGCCGGTGGTCCACGAGGCCGACCCGGTTCCCGCCGTCCGCTCGCGGTACGCGGAGGCCGCCGCCGCCGTCTGACCTGTCCGGGGCCGCCGCGGACGGCGCGCGAGGCCCCGGACCCGTGGCCGGCGGGCGTCCCGGAGGCCGGCCGGCCACGGCCACCACGAAGGCGAACCGGCGCGCTCGGAAAGGCCCGCGCCCCGAGGGCCACCCTGGGCGGTCCGGCCGGGGGCGCGGGCGGACCGGCGCGCCAGGAAAAGGCCCGCGACCGGCGACGGACCGGCGACGGACCGGCGGCGCCGAGGGGCCGGTGACCCTGAGGGACCCCGAGATCGCCTCAGGGGTCGTTCAGGGACGGCACCGGATGTTCGGAACGGTGGTTTCCGGACAGTCTGGAGCCATGCTGAGAAGGCTGTACCCCCTGGCCGCCGGAGCGGGCATGATCGTCGCGTCGATCCCGGCCCTTCTGGTCGCATCGCTCACGATGGCGGCCGGCCGCGTCGGCGCCCCCTCGGGCGGCATCGACATCACCATCGGCCACGCCGCCGCGCTCGACCCCGGTGGCGTCACCGAGCCGGCGCTGGCGCTTCTCGGACTGGCCTCGCTGGGGCTGCTGGCCGGCATGCGCGCCGTGGCCGCACCCGTGTCCGGCTGGCCGGAGCGGCTGCTGCTGGCGTGGGCGGTGTCCCTCATGGGCGCGGCGGTCGTGCCGCACGCCGGGGTGGCCGACGCCCTGGTGGCGATCGCCCTGATCAGCATGGCCGCCGCCGCGGCGCTGATGGCCCGGCGGTTCGGCGAGGACACGCGGTGGGCGGCGGTTGCCCGGCCGCTGGAGTGGCTCGCGCTGGGCGCGGGCGGCGGCCTCGCCGTGCTGACCTACGTCGCCCTTCCCGGACACCAGGTGCTGATCGGCTTGGTGGAGTGGTCTCTGCTGGGCATCGAGGTCGCCGCACTGGCCTTTTCCGCCGTGGGGCTGCTTCGCGTCGCCTCGCCGGCGCGGCCGCGGATTGCCACGATCATGGCGATGGCCGCGACCATGGAAAATGCTACAAGTGGCGCACGAAACACCACGGCGGCGTTAAGCCGACAGTAAACGCAGAAGCACTTAATTCGCGAAATATCACAGGAGCATCAAGAAATTCAGCCGCCACAATGCTAGTCTGCTCGCCGATCTTCACCCTCGGTTGCCGGTCCCTGACGGCAACCCGCCAACCGATGAGGTGCCATGGCATCGAGCAGGTCCATAAGATTTAAGATCTCCGCTTTGCTCGTGATCCCGCTCCTCTCGCTGACCGCTCTGTGGATCTTCGGGACGAGCGTCACGACGCGGGACTCCCTCGACCTGCTCAACGTGGCCTCGCTGTACGAGGAGATCGGCGGCCCCGGCGAACGGCTGACGCTCGCCCTGCAGCGTGAGCACCTGCTGTCCGCCGAGTACCTCGGCGACCCCTCGGAGAAGACCCAGACCGACCTGCTGCACCAGCGTCAGCAGTCCGACCTGCTCCGGCAGCGGATGCGCCGGCTGGCCCTGACGGAGACGGCGCAGGCCAGGCTCACCACGCCCGAGATGCGCTCCAGGTTCGCCGACCTGATGACGGCGGTCGACCGGCTCGACGCCACGCGCGCCTCCGTGGACAGCGGGGCCATGGACCTGGTCACGCTGACCCGCGACTACGCCCTCGTGCCCGACGCGATGCAGAAGCTCGTCACCAGCATGGCGCTCACCAACGACCTGGAGCTCTACCACCAGTCCCAGAGCCTGACCGCGATGGGCTACGCCAAGGACTACCTCTCGCGCGAGCGGGCGCTCGCCGCCGGCGCGCTGATCGAGAACCGCGCGCTGAACCCCGGCGAGCTGCGGACCTTCTCGGCGCTGGCCACCACCCGCCGGTTCCTGTTCGACCAGGGCATGGCCGAGCTGACCCCCTCCGTGCGCGAGCCCTTCGCCGCACTGGCGCGCTCGGAGGACTACAGGCGCTTCTCCACCCTGGAGAACGACATCGTCCTCGGCGAAGGCCGCACGTTCTCCCACAAGACATGGCGGACGGTCACCGACAGGGTGGAGGGCTCCTACCAGGCCGGCCTCACGCGCGCCGGCACCGCGCTCGCGGCGGCGGCCGAACCGGTGGCCGTGGGCTCGCTCGTCCGCGCCGGCCTCGCCGGCGCGCTCGGGCTCCTCGCGATCGTCGCCTCGTTCCTGATCGCGTTCCGGGTGGGACGCCGGCTGTCCAAGGAGCTCGGCGACCTGCGTGCCGCCGCCGCCGACCTGGCCTCCGTCCGGCTGCCCCGCGTCGTCCGGCGGCTGCGGGCGGGCGAGGACGTCGACACCGGTGTCGAGGCGCCGCCGCTGACCACCACCGCCACGACCACCGAGGTGCGCGACCTCAGCGCGGCGTTCAGCAGCGTCCAGAGCACCGCCGTGCAGACCGCCGTTGAGCAGGCCGCGCTCCGCCACGCCGTCGGCGAGGCGTTCCGCAACCTCGCCCGGCGCAGCCAGTCGCTGCTCCAGCGCCAGCTCAAGCTCCTGGACGGCATGCAGCGGCACGTGGAGGACCCCGAGACGCTGCGCGACCTGTTCCGCGTGGACCACCTCACCACCCGCATGCGGCGGCACGCCGAGGGCCTGGTCATCCTGTCGGGCGCCTCGCCGGGCCGCACGTTCCGGCAGGAGGTGCCGGTGATGGACGCCCTGCGCGCGGCGGTCGGCGAGGTCGAGGACTACACGCGGGTGCGCGTCCACCCCATGCCCGAAGTCATGATCGTCGGCAACGCGGTCGCCGACGTCATCCACCTCTGCGCGGAGCTCGTCGAGAACGCCACGTCCTTCTCCCCGCCCAACACCGAGATCGCCGTGAACGGCGAGATGGTCGGGCGGGGCTTCGCCGTCGAGATCGAGGACCGCGGCCTCGGCATGACCGCCGAAGAGCGCGACGCGCTGAACGAGAAGCTGGCGCGCCCCGTCGAGTTCGACCCGGCCGACACCCAGCGTCTCGGCATGTTCGTCGTCGGCCGGCTCGCCGCCCGCCACGGCATCGGCGTCGAGCTGCGCGGGTCGCCGTACGGGGGGACGACCGCCATCGTCCTGGTCCCCGACCACCTGATCACGTTGCCCGAGCGCCCGGCCGCCACGCCCGTACGGCCCACGCCGCCGCCCGCGCGGAGCACGACCTCGCCCAGCGCGCGTACCAGGTCCTTCTTCGAGGAGCGGCCCGCGAGCCCGCCGGCGGCACCGGCCGGCCCGTCGAGGGCCCTGCCCACCCGGCCGCCGCGAGCATCCAGGCCCGTGGAACCCTCCCGGCCGCCGGACGCCCCGGGAATGCCTGGTACAAGGAACGCGCCGGGACTGCGGGGCACAGGGAACGCCCCGGAAAGGCCGGGCACAAGGAGCGCGCCGGACGGCCCGAAGACGCCGGACGCGCCGGCGCCCCGCGCTCCGCGTCCGGTGGACCCGCTCGAACCGCCCGGCACACCGGTGCCGCGGAGAACCCCGGAACCGGCCGGCGCCGTCCAGCCGCCGGACGTCCCGCCGTCCGGCAAGGGAATCCTGCCGCGGCGGACCCGGCAGGCGAACCTGGCGCCCCAGCTGAGGCACCAGAACGGCCCGCACGACCCCGCCGCGCCGGCGCCGCATGGCGGCTCCCCGGCCGAGGGCCCGGTGGCACGCCACGTCCCGGCGCAGGGCCTCGCCGACCACAACCCGGCGAACCACAACCCGGCGAACCACGGGCCGGCGAACCACGGGCCGGCGAACCACGGGCCGGCGAACCACGGCGGCGGCGCCGACGGCCGGGCCGATCGCCACGGCGGCCAGGCCGCCGGGCAGGGAGCGCCCGAACGATCCCCCGAGGAGTCCAGGGCCCTGTTCGACTCCCTCCAGCTCGGCTGGAAGCGGGGCAGGGCCGAGGACCGACGAGACGGCGAGGAGATGTGACGATGTCGGCAGAGCTGCACTGGCTTCTCGACGACTTCGTGGCCCGGGTGACCGACGTGCGCCACGCGATCATCCTGTCCAACGACGGCCTGCGCGTGGCCGCGTCGAGCAGCCTCGAACGCGAGGACGCCGAACACCTGTCGGCCGTCGCGGCGGGCTTCCAGAGCCTGGCCAAGGGCGCCGGCCTGCGCTTCCAGGGCGGCGCGGTCCGCCAGACCATCGTCGAGATGGAGTCGGCCCTGCTCTTCGTCACCTCCGCGGGCAACGGCAGCTGCCTGGCCGTCTTGAGCATGATGCAGGCCGACGCGGGCGTCGTCGCCTACGAGATGGCCCGCCTGGTCTCCGGAGCCGGCCGGCACCTCGCGACGCAGCCGAGGGGCGCCGTGTGATGGACGAGTCCGAGGTGGTCGACGACGGGCCTGTGGTGCGGCCCTACGCGCTCGCCAAAGGCAGGACCCCGCCGCCCGCCGCGTCGTTCGACCTGCTGACCCACATCGTCGCGACCGGAGCGCCGCCGCTCCACACGGCCGACCTGGGCCCCGAGCACCATCGGCTGCTCGCGCTCGTCCCCGAGCCGCGCCCCCTGGTCGAGGTCGCCGCCGACATCGACCTCCCCGTCGGCCTGATCCGGCTGCTCCTGGCCGACCTGGTGACCCACGGCCTCGTCGCCGCCCGCCCCCCGGCTCCCGACGCGCGCACCCCGAAGGCCGCCCTCCTCCAAGAAGTGATCAAGGGCCTCCAGGCCCTGTGACGGGATACGCTCGCGTTCGAGCGGCTCTCCGGCGAGTTCGCGCGGCCGGGCATCGCCACCGATGTCGCGCGCTTGTTCCCCGCGCCTGAGGGCTGCGGGCAGAGCTTCACGATCGACCCCAAGGTCGTCAGGGCCGGTCGGATCATGGTGCTGGAGTTCGGCGTCCATCGAACGCCAGGGAAGGCTTCCGGCCGGGCCGCGCGGTGCCTACAGCACGTGGCGCCCTCGTGGGGCGCCGTCATGGGGTGGGCCGGTGAAGCGCCCGGCGAGACCCCTCACGGAGCCCCGATTCTCACTCGCCGGGCGGCGAGCCCCTATCCGGCGGCGGGGGTCAGGGTGCGCAGGGCGTGCTCGACCAGCGTGACCAGCACGACCTTCGCCGAGGCGCGGCGCCGCACGTCGCACAGGAGCACCGGGATCTCCGGGTCCAGGTCGAGCGCGATGCGGACGTCCTCAGGCTCGTGCTGCTCGGCCCCGTCGAAGCAGTTGACCGCGACGATGAAGGGCGTGCCGCGCTGCTCGAAGTAGTCGATGGAGGGGAAGCAGTCGGTGAGCCGCCGCGTGTCGGCGAGCACGACCGCGCCGAGCGCGCCGTAGGACAGCTCGTCCCACATGAACCAGAACCGCTCTTGGCCGGGGGTGCCGAAGAGGTACACCACCAGGCCTTCGCGGATGGTGATCCGCCCGAAGTCCATGGCCACGGTCGTGGTGGTCTTGCCTTCCACGCCGTCGATGTCGTCGACCCCGATGCCGCGGTCGGACAGGACCTCTTCTGTGCGCAGGGGACGGATCTCGCTGATCGCCCCGACCAGCGTGGTCTTCCCCACGCCGAAGCCGCCCGCCACCAGGATCTTGAGGGCGACGGGCTCTTCAGAGTGCTCGTAGGCCATTGATCACTTCCTTGAGAATGCGCTCGTTCGGGCGCGGTCCCGCGTGGGCGGGCGCCCGGACGCTGATCATGTCCTGATCTTGGAGATCGCCGAGGAGAACGCGGACCACGCCGAGCGGCAGGTCGATCTCGGAGGCGATGTCCGCGACCGACATCGGCCGGTCGGCGAGCTTGAGGATGCGTGCTTCCTCAGGGCCGAGACCGGCTTCGCCAGTGTAGGGAGCCCCGGTCGCCGTGACCATAGCGATCAGGTCGAGATCGTCGCCCGATGAACGGGTACGGCCGCGGATGAGCGCGTAGGGCCGCACGATCGGCCCCGCCTCCTCGTCGAGCCACTGCTCGCCACGCGTTCTCATGACAATGTCCGCCGCGGGTTGGTGGAGATGTGCTGGCCGACCCGCTTGACCAGCATCGCCATCTCATAGGCGATGTGGCCCACGTCGGCGTCCGAGCTGCTGAGCACCGCCAGGCAGGTGCCGGTGCCGGCGGCGGTCACGAAGAGGAAGGCCGACTCCATCTCGACGATGGTCTGGCGCACCTCCCCGCCGCCGAAGTGGCGGCCCGCGCCGCGGGCGAGGCTCTGGAAGCCGGACGCCACGGCCGACAGGTGCTCGGCGTCCTCCCTGCTGAAGCCCTTGGACGCCCCGACGACGAGCCCGTCGGTGGAGAGGATGACCGCCTGCCGCACGGCCGCGACCCTGCTGATGAGATCGTCGAGGAGCCAGTTCAATTCGCCGTTCGACGAGACATTGCCGGTCATTCGTCACCCTTCTCGCCAGTCGCCTGCTGTACGTAACCCTCACTATGGTCGCGCAGCCCGCGCCTTTGGTCACCTTCGTCGGGCACGTCCGCAGTGCTCCGGCCGGTGCCGGATGTCCGTCGCGGCAGGCCGTTTCCAGCGTCGTCGCTGCTCGCCGGGGTTTCGGGCCCTGGTGAGCCCTCGGCGGAATCGTCCGGCAGTTCGCGCTCGGCTTCCAGGCGTCCGCGCCGCCCTCCTTGCTGGAAGGCGGAGAACATCGCGCGCGCCTCGTCCGGGGACCGTTCGGCGGCTCTCGAGCCGCCGGGGCCGGTCCCTTCGGCCGGCGGACCGGCGGAGGTCGTCGGGGCGGCGAGGGGCGTCGGAGCGGCCAGGGGCGTCGGGGCGGCCAGCGGGCCGGTGGTCTCGCGCAGTTGCGGGGCCATGTTCGCCTGCCGCACCCGGCGCGGCAGACCTCGGTGGGTGCCGTTGGCCGCGCTGGTGCGCGAGGACGGCGTGCCGCCGGGGCGCGGCGGCCGGGTGGGCGAGGACGCCTCGCCCACGTCAGGGGAGGACGTCTCGCCGGTGTTCCCCGCGAACGCCTGGCCGGCGTTCCGGGGGGGCGCCTGGGCGTCCCGCGCGGAGGGGGCGTTCGCGCCGGGGGAGGATGGCGCGCCCGCGTCCGCCGTCGTGGCGGCGTCGCCGTTCAGGCCGATCGGGCCGGTGTCGGCGATGCCGGGGACCACGGTGAGCGCCGGCGGCGGCGTGCCGCCGTGCGGCCGGGCGTCCCCGCGAGAGGACGTGAAGAACAGAGAGGAGTCCGTCGTGGGCCCCTCGGCCGGACCCGCGGCGCCCGCGGCGCCTGCCGGGAAGGCCGCCGCGGAGGGCGGCCTGACGGCCGGCTGGTCGCTCGCGTGCCGGGGGCCGCTCTCGGCCGGCGTGCCCGCCCCGGGCGCCGCGGGGTCGGCCAGCAGGTGCTTGGGGATGAGCACGATGGCCGTCGTGCCGCCGTAGGGCGAGCCGCGGAGCACCACGCTGACGCCGTTGCGCACGGCGAGCCGGCCGACGACGAACAGGCCGAGACGGTCGCTGTCGGCCAGGTCGAACTCCGGAGGGTCGGCCAGCCGGTCGTTGACGGCCCGGTACTCGTCAGGAGTGAGGCCGAGGCCGCGGTCCTCGATCTCGACGGCGAAGCCGTTCCCCACCGCGTCGCCGCGCACCTGGACCGTCGTCTGCGGCGGCGAGAAGATCGTCGCGTTCTCGATCAGCTCGGCGATCAGGTGGATGACGTCGGTGACGACGGCGCCGTCGAGGTAGGCCTCCGGCAGCGGGAAGAGGTTGACCCGCGTGTAGTCCTCCACCTCGGCCACGGCGGCGCGCACGACGTCCACCATGGGCACCGGCTTGCGCCAGGCGCGGCCGGGGGCGGCGCCGGACAGGATGATCAGACTCTCGGCGTGGCGGCGCATGCGGGTGGTGAGGTGGTCGAGCTGGTACAGGCCCTCCAGGGCCTCCGGCTCGTTCGTGCGCCGCTGCATGGTGTCGAGCTGCCTGAGCTGGCGGTGCAGCAGGCCCTGGCTGCGGCGGGCGAGGTTGAGGAACACCTGGCCGACGCTCTGGCGCATGGCGGCCTGCTGGACGGCGGCCTCCACGGCCGTGCGCTGCACGGAGCTGAACGCCTGCGCCACGTCGCTGACCTCGGAGGAGTCGCCGCCGATGATCGGCGGCGCCTCGGCCTCGACGTCGACGTCCTCGCCCTTGCGCAGCCGGTCGACGACGCGCGGCAGCCGCACGTCGGCCAGTTCGCGGGCGGAGTTGCGCAGGTCGGCCAGTTCGCGCACCAGGCGGCGGCCGAAGCGCACCGAGATGACGATCGAGGCGATGACGGCCACCAGGCCGAGGCCGCCGGCCAGGATGATGCGCAGCAGGATGCCGGTGGCGACGGACTTGGCGCGTTCGGCGAGGGTGCGGGTCGCCTTGGCGCCGACCTGGTCGAGCGACGAAGAGAGGTTGTCGGTGATCGGCTGCCACTTGTCGAGCGTGGCGGGCAGCGGGCCGCCGGTGTGGATCTTCCCGAAGAGGTCCTGCTCCATGGCGGTGAAGCGCTTGTACGTCGGGGAGGAGATGACCTCCTCGTACGGCCTGCGCAGCTCGGGGTCCAGGGCGGCCATGCCCTTGGTGAGCAGGAAGCGCCGGTTGGCGGCCCACTCGGCGAAGGCCGAGAACTCGGGGTGGCTCAGTCCTCCGGAGCTCAGCGCGCCGGTGACCAGCGCGTTCTCCCGCGCGATGATCTCGCGCACGTTGCCCACGGCCTGCATCGCCGCAGCCTGCTCGAAGATCGCGAGGTCGGGCACCGAGGTCATGCGGGTGTACACGACGAACAGCGCGTCCATGATGCGGTTGTACGCCTGGACGGTCTCCAGGCGGTTGGACTGCGCGGTGTCGACGCTGGCGCGGAGGCTCTGCAGGCCCTGCAGCTCGTCGAGCAGAGAGTTGATCGACGCCTTCGTCGCCTCGGTCAGCGCGCTCCGGGTGCCGTCCGCCGTCGCGTCGGCGCGGAACTTCCCCAGGGAGACGTCGGTGGTGTGCCGCTGGGCGGCGAGCCGGCTGCCGTCACCGCTCCGGCCACTGAGGGCGCCGGCGGACAGGGCGCGCTCGGCCTGGATCTGCAACCCCAGATCAGTTGAAGTGACGCCCACGCTCTGATAGATCGTGTTCGCCCGCATCAGAGAGATGCCATCCCCGACCGTGAGGTTGAGGACGAACCCCCACAAAGCGCTGAGCGAGAGCAACGGCAGGAGCAACAGCGCAAAAATTTTGACTCGGATGGACCGCTTTCCGGAACTCATGGTCACTCCTGCATCGCTCGGAGGCTCTGCCGCATTTGGGGGGAATGCACCTCCGGAAGATCGCACAGCAGGTTAGCACCGATACAGTTTCCGCGTACTGGAGGATCAGATGATAACTGTGATTACTGGGGCAAGTGCGGGCATCGGAGCAGCCGCTGCGGAGGCCCTGGTCAGGGCGGGTCATGATGTTGTCATCGTCGGCCGCTCCCGCGCCAAACTGAGCACGGTCGCCGACCGCGTCGCCGGCGTCTCCGGCCGCCGTCCCGACATCGCTGTGGCCGACTTCGCCTCCTTCGAGGACGTCACCCGGCTCGCCGCCGACCTGCTGGACCGGTACGAGCGCATCGACGTGCTCGCCAACAACGCCGGCGTGATGTCCACCTCGCGGCGGCTGACCCGCGACGGGCACGAGCTGATGGCCCAGGTGAACCACCTGTCGCCGTTCCTGCTGACGAACCTGCTGCTCGACCGGGTAACGGCCTCCGGCGGCAGGGTCGTCACCACCTCCTCGGCCGCCGCGCGCACGGGGCGCCTCGACCCCGCCGACCTCGACCGCGCGCACCGCCGGTGGATGGCCTGGCTGCAGTACGGCGACACCAAGCAGGCCAACACGCTGTTCACCGTCGAACTCGCCAGGCGGGGCGTGAACGCCACCAGTTTCCACCCAGGCGTGGTCAGGACGGGCTTCGCGCCCGACAGCCTCTACATGAAGGCGCTGATGATGATCCCCGGTGCCGCCCGGTCGCCCGAGCAGGGCGCGAGCACGCTCGTCCACCTGGCCACCACGCCCGACGGCGTCGAGCACCCCGGCCGGTTCTTCGCCAAGAGCGCCCTCGCCTCGACGAGCAGGACGATGACCGACCCCGCGCTGGCGGCCGCGCTCTGGAAGACCAGCCTCGCCGCCACCGGCCTGTCCGCGAGCGACAAGATCTAGACGCCGCCCGGCCACCCGAGCCGTCCGGTGGCCCGGCCACCCGATCACCAGAGCCGCCCGGGCCGCCTTTCGGGGATGGCCGGAGTCGGACGCTGTTCGCCCAACGGTCACGCGTCGTTCGCCTGGTTCCCAGACCACGTCGTTAGGGTCCCGGGGCTGTGACCGCCGCCACGCCCCCCCTCCCCGCCACGCCGCTCGTGCCCGCCACGCCCGCGCCCTCGCACGCCCCCGCCACGACGCCCGTCGCACTCGCGGGGCCCGCCGGCGCGGGCGGAGGCAAGGCCGCGCGGGACCCGTACCTGGACAACGCCAAGTACCTGGCGATCCTCCTGGTGGTGACGGGGCACCTCATCGAGGGCCTGCGGGACGTCCCGGCCGCGCACGCCCTCTACTTCTTCGGCTACACCTTCCACATGCCGCTGTTCATCACGCTGAGCGGCTACCTGTCGCGCGACTTCACCTTCTCGGCGGGCAAGGCGCGCAAGCTGATCAGCGGGCTCGCCCTGCCGTACGTGATCTTCGAGCTGGCGTACTCGCTGCCGCGCCTGGTCATGTACGGCAAGCTCGACATCAGCCTGCTGGATCCGTACTACCTCACCTGGTTCCTGATGTCGCTGTTCCTGTGGCGGCTGTCGACCCCGGTGTGGCAGCAGCTGCGGTGGCCGCTGGCGGTCGCGGTGCTGCTGTCCCTGCTCGCGGGCATGAGCGAGCTGCCCGACGAGCTGTCGATGAACCGCACGCTCGGCCTGCTGCCGTTCTACGTCCTCGGCCTGATGCTCCGCCCGGAGCACCTGGACCTCCTGAAGCGTCCGTGGGTGCGGGCCGCCGGCGCCGCGGTCCTGGTCGCCGGGCTGGCCGTCGCGTTCGCCGTGCACGCCGACGTCGCCACCGAGTGGATCCGCTGGCGGCACAGCAACGCCAAGATCGGCGTGAGCGACCTCGGCGGGAGCCTCATCCGGCTCGCGATGCTCTCGGGGGGCGCGGTGCTGGTGTTCGCGTTCCTCGCGGTGACGCCCTCGCGCCGGACGTGGTTCTCCGGCCTCGGCGCGTCCACGATGTACGCCTACCTGCTGCACGGCTTCGCGGTGAAGGTCCTTGAGAGGTACGACGCCGACCTGAGCACTCCGGGGGGAGTTGCACTGGCGTCCGCGTTCGGCGTGGTGCTGGCCACCGTGCTGTGCACGCCGCCGGTGCGCCGCGTGTTCCGGTGGGCCGTGGAGCCGGACATCTCCTGGGCCTTCACCGCCATCCGGCGCCCCCGCCCCTCACGATGAAGGGCCGGCGTCCTCCAGGTCGCGCACGGCGCGGCAGGCGGCGCTGACGGCCGCGTCCGCGTCGCCCCCCGGCGCCGCGTCCGCGCCGGCCATGGCGACGCGCCCGAAGCGCCGCCGCGCCGTGTCCGACGGCAGCGGCCCGTCGGGATGGAACGCGTCCCACGGCCGCGCGTACTCGCGCGCGTACCCGTGCCCCCACCGGTTCACCGTGAGGCCCTCGATGTCACGGGCCGCGTCGAACCCGAACGGGCCGAG
This sequence comes from Sphaerisporangium dianthi, assembly GCF_042654065.1. Lineage (NCBI taxonomy): Bacteria > Bacillati > Actinomycetota > Actinomycetes > Streptosporangiales > Streptosporangiaceae > Sphaerisporangium > Sphaerisporangium dianthi. The sequence continues at coordinate 40,755 of NZ_JBHSFP010000018.1, forward strand.
CAGCCGGGTGAGCTGCTCCCTGACGCCGAACTCCAGCGCCGCGTACGGCGTGGCGGCCAGCGCGCGGCGCCCCGCCGCCGCCGCGTCCGCCGGAGCCATGCCGGGCGGGGCCGGCGCGTGCACGAGATGGACGTTGATCGGCTCGTCCGGGCGGCGCGGGCACCGGTAGGAGCCGGCGCCGACCGGCGGGGCCAGCTCCGCGGAGACCCAGAACGCCCCCGTGAAGCGGGCGCGGCGGATTCCCGCCTCGCGGAACGCGTGCCAGGCCCGCAGCTGCGCCGTCGCGCACACCACCGGCATCCGCACCGCCTGCCGCATCGCGTCCTTCTGCGCGGCGGGAAGGTCGCGCATCAGGTACGGGACCACCGCCGCCCAGCACGCCATGACCACGGCCGCGGCCCGCACGGTGACGACCTCGTGGCCGTCGAAGTACCCGACGGTGACCGAGGTCGCGGTGCCGGGCTCCCCGTCGTTGCGCACGAGCACCGCCGGGCTGGACAGCCGCACGCGCACGCGGTTCGACGGCCGGTCCAGGGCGCCGTAGTCGAACGAGGTCGTGGTGATGCCGTCCAGGGCCGTCGTCCCGGCGAACCCCGGCACCATGCGCCCGACCATCATGCGGACCAGGGCCTGCGGCCCTTCGGGCAGGCAGTACACGTCGCCGTCCCCGGCCTGCCATTTCCTCGCGGCCCGCGCCGAGTTGTACGGCGAGGGCTTGGCGTCGTCCAGCGCCAGTCCGGCGAAGCCGGGATAGGTGAAGCGGTCCGCGGCGGCCCAGGCGTCGATGGCGCCCAGCGCGTCCGCGCCGTGGGCCCAGGCGGCGCTGGGCATCGTCCGGCAGAACGCGACGGCGTCGGGGTGGACACGGCAGACCTCGCGCAGGAAGCCGGTGTACGTGAGCTCGGCGAGCCGCCGCTTCTTGTCCTCGTCGGACAGGCCGGGGAACCAGTCGGGAGGGTCGTCGTACAGCATGACCAGGTCTCTCCTGGCCTCGGCCGCGATCGGCAGCTCGGCGGCCCACTGGGAGGTCGTCTTGGCCGGATGGAGCGCCACGAGCCGGTCGGCGCCGGCGCCGTAGGTCTCCCGGTCGCAGAAGACGCCGTCGTGCATGCCCAGGCCGGGATACAGGTCCGGGTCGGCGCACGCGCGTAATCTCCCCGGCTCGGCTCCGAGGTCGGCCAGCAGGTCCCTGCCCTCCTGCGACCAGGCCGAGGGAGCGTGAAGCGAGTGCGCGCCGCCGTGCCCGACCAGCGGCCCGCCGCGCCCGGCGGGGTGGAACTCGTTGCGGCGGGCGTGGCCGCCGATGTCGTCGTGGTCGTCCAGGATGAGCACGCGCGCCCCGGGGTGGCGCCGCACCCACGTGTAGGCGGCGGTGACGCCGCTGATGCCGGCGCCGACGACGACCAGGTCGTAGGTCTCCCGCGCCCGCCGCGGCGCGCCGGCGCGTTCCCAGAACCTGCCGTCGCGCAGGGCGTGCGCCACGCTCAGCGCGTCCGGGGTGTCCCCCCGCAGCCCTTGCAGCGACGCCGGATGCCGCGCCGCGCGCCCGTGCCTCTCGCGCGCCCAGTGCTCGTGGGACGGCGGGTCGCCGCCGGGGCCGCCGGCCGGCGGGCAGGGCGCCTCCGCCGCCTGCCCGCACTCCGGGGAGGCGAAGGCGGCGCACGCGGCCACCGTCGCCACGCCGTCCAGGAACTCCCGGCGGCTGATCTCCCGATCCGTCTCGGGGGTGGTCATCGCCCGCGTCCCACGCGATTGCCCGCCAGGCGGGAAATGAGCCGTCATTCCGCCGATCCTCACCCGGCAGGGAACCGAACAAGGCGCACGTCGCGGGGTACGAGCCGAGTCTTTTCGGGTTCATTGCGTCGGCCCTACGGGCGCGGCATCCTGCTTTGGGGGAGATCGTGCCTCATGCGGGGAACGCGGCGATCACCTGGTTCGTTGGCGGGATGAAGACGATGCGCGCGAACGGTCGGAATCGTCGAGAAAGGCTAGGGGAGCCTTTCTCGCGAGCCGATGAAGATACGGGGCAAACGGGGTAACGTTCGCGTTCGCGGTCGATTTTATGACGACGGGGTGTGCTGCAGTGGTGGGCAGGCAGGGCAGGGTGACCGGCAAGATCGGGCCGGGCCTTGTGGGCGAGGTGATGGTGCCGATACGCGGGGGCGTCGAGGCCTTCTACGCCTACCCGAGCCTGCCCGAAGAGGAGATCCCGGTGGGAACGATCATCGTCGTCGTCGAATACTCGCCGCCACGAACGGTCTACGTGGCACGCGCGATCGTCTGACCCTCCCACCCCCCTCATCACGGAGGTCTCCCATGACCGGTACGGAGCTGGCCTTCTGGGCCGGCGGCATCGTCCTGCTGCTCGTCGTCCTCATCCTGCTGTTCAAGGCCGTCTGGCGGGTCGCAGAGCCGAACGAGGCGCTCATCATCTCCGGCCTCGGCGCCCACACGAGGAACGAACTGGCCGACAGCCTGGGCTTCAAGATAATCACGGGCAAGGGCACCGCCGTGATCCCGGGCTTCCAGACCGCGCGCCGCCTGCGGCTCGACAGCCGCGCGACCAACCTCCAGGTCAACTGCGTGACCCAGCAGGGCATACCGGTCCAGGTGCGCGGCGTCATCATCTACAAGGTCGGCGACGACTTCGTCTCGATCGCCAACGCCGCCCGCCGCTTCCTCGACCAGCAGGACAGCATGAGCGGCGCGATCCACGAGCTGTTCACCGGCCACCTGCGCTCGATCATCGGCAACCTCACCGTCGAGGACCTCATCCTCAACCGCGAGCGGCTGACCGGCGAGACCCGCAGCAGCGCCGCCGACGAGATGAGCAAGCTCGGCCTGGTCGTCGACTCGCTGCAGATCCAGGAGATCGACGACGAGACCGGATACATCCTGAACCTCGGCAAGCCGCACGCCGCCCGCGTCGCCGCCTCCGCCCGCATCGCCGAGGCCCAGCGCGACCAGGAGGCCACCGAGGCCGAGCAGGTCGCCGGCGCCAAGAAGGCCGCGGCCATCCGCGAGTCCCAGATCCAGCAGGCCGGCTACCAGGCCGAGGTCGACCAGGCGTCGGCCAAGGCGCGGCAGGCGGGGCCGCTGTCGGAGGCGACGGCCCGGCAGGAGGTCGTCGTCCAGGAGACCCGCGCCGCCGAGCTGGAGGCCAACCTCGCCGAGCAGCGGCTCCAGTCGCAGGTCCGCAAGCCCGCCGACGCCAAGGCATACGAGACGGTCACCCTCTCCCAGGCCGAGCGCGACGCCCGCATCGCCCAGGCCGAGGCCGAGGCGAGGGAGACCGAGCTGCGCGCCGTCGCGCAGGCGTCCCAGGTCAAGCAGGCCGCCGCGGCCGAGGCCGAGTCGGTGCGGCTGCGCGCGGAAGCGGCGGGCGCCGCCTCCCGCGCCACCGGTGAGGGCGAGGCGGCCGCCGCCCAGGCGCGCGGCATCGCCGAGGCCGAGGCCGCCAGGGCCCGCGGTCTCGCCGAGGCGGAGTCGGCGCGCGCCAAGGGCCTCGCGGAGGCCGAGGCCATCAGGGCTCGCTCCCAGGCGCTCGCCGAGAACCAGGAGGCCGTCATCGCCCAGCAGCTCGCCGAGAACTGGCCGGCGATCGTCGAGGCCGGCTCCAAGGCGTTCGGCAACGTCGACCACATGGTCGTACTGAACGGCGCCCAGGGCGTCGAGGAACTCCTGGCCAAGGCGCTGACCCTCGGCGGCACCGGCCTGGGCCTGGCCCGCTCCCTGCTGTCCGGCGCGACCCCTCCCAACCTGAACGGCGCCGCGGCCCCCGAGACCGTCATGAACGGCACCGTCCCCCTGGAGAAGAGGCTCGAGAACTGACCTTCGGGCACGTGAGCGGCGGGGCCGGGCGCGTCGGCGCGCCCGGCCCCGCCCACATGCGGGCCGGAAACGCCGGCGCGACGGTGACCTTCGTGGCCGACCCGCCCACGGACGGGCCGGGAACGCGTGCTCCACAGCCTTCGCGTGCCGCCGTGGGCCTTCGCGGCGCCGGGGCGGCACGCCGCAGCGTCCCGGGTGATCCGCTTCGCGGCGCCGGGCGGGCGTGGCGGCGGGTCTCCCGGGTGACCTAGGCTCGGCCCGGTGACGATCCTGCATCTCGCGCTGGCCGCCGACTGGGACGCCGCCGTGCGCGCCGGTGAATACCGCGTCTCGACCCTCGGCCGAACCCTCGAACAGGAGGGGTTCATCCACGCCAGCGCCGGCCCGGCGCAGCTGCGAGGGGTCGCCGAGCGTTTCTACGCCGGCGTCGCCGACCCCCTGGTCGTCCTGACCATCGACGAGGCGCTGCTGGACTGCGACGTCCGCTTCGAGGTGCCCCCCGGCGCGGACGAGGCCTTCCCCCACATCTACGGCCCCCTTCCCGCGCGCGCCGTCACCTCCGTCGCCCCTTTCTCCCTGTGACGCCGGCCTCGGCCGCCCGTCTATGACGTGCCGATCCTCGAGGCGCCGAGGACGGCGGCCAGGGCGTCCAGCGCGGCGGGATAGGAGTGCTGCGGCGGCGTGCCGTAGCCCACGATGACGCCCTGCGGGCGGTCGGCGCCCCCGCCGTGCCAGTACTCGCCGAGGCTGTCCAGGGCCAGGCCGCGCGCCCGCGCCCGTTCCAGCACCTCCGGCTCGTCCGGGCCGCCGGGAGGCAGGCCGATCATGGCGTGCAGGCCGGCGGCGATGCCTTCCACGCGGACGCCGCCCTGCCGCCCCCGGGCGGATGCGGCGCCGAGCCGGGAGACCAGGAGGTCGCGGCGGTGGCGGTAGCGGAGTCTGCGCGCGCGCACGTGCCGGTCGTAGGCGTGGGAGGTGATGAGGTCGGCCAGTATGAGCTGCGCCAGCGTCTCGCTGTGGTGGTCGGCGTGCAGCTTGGCGTCGGTGACCGGCCCGACCAGGTGCGGAGGGAGGACCATCCAGGCGAGGCGCAGCCCCGGCGCCAGTGTCTTCGCGGCCGTGCCGAGATAGGCCACATGATCGGCGGCCGTGCCCTGAAGGGCGCCGACGGGCTGGCGGTCGTAGCGGAACTCGCCGTCGTAGTCGTCCTCGATGATCAGCCCACCGGTGCTCCGCGCCCAGTCGGTGAGGCTGCGGCGGCGATCAGGATGCAGGGTGGCGCCGGTGGGGTACTGGTGGGCGGGCGTCACGACGACCGCGCCCGTGCCGTCGTAGGCCGTCGTGGTCAGCAGGCCGGTGCGCGCGCCGCGCGCGTCGACCGGCAGCGGCAGGACGCCGGCCCCGGCGCGGCGCACGACGTTCCGGTGGAAGGCGAACCCGGGGTCCTCCATCGCGATCAGCGGCCGCTCGCCGGCGCCGACGATCCCGGCGAGCAGGGCGAGGGCCTGGACGTACCCGGTGGTGATGACGATCTGGTCCGGGCCCGCGAGCACCCCGCGGGTGCGTCCGAGGTAGGCGGCCAGCGCGGTCCGCAGTTCGACGGTGCCGCCCGGCCACCCGTACCCGAGCGCGGCGGCGGGGACGGTGGAGAACACCCGGCGGGTGGACCGCAGCCACGCCGCCGCCGGGAACGTCGTCACGTCAGGGCGGCCCGGCCGCAGGTCGTACCTGGGCGTCACGTCGTCGCCGCCTTCGGGCGGCGCGCCCGTGCGCTGCGGCGAGATCTCGGCCACCGACGTGCCCGAGCCCTGGCGGGACGTCAGGTAGCCCTCGGCGACCAGCTGGTCGTAGGCGGCGCTCACCGTGCCGCGCGAAAGCCCGATCTCCGTGGACAGCGCCCTGCTTGAGGGGAGCCGGGTGCCCGGTGCGAGCCGGCCCGCGCGGATGGCGTCGCGCAGCGCGTGTTCGAGGCCGTCGCGCCGGCCGGCGCCGGCGTTGAACTCGACATGCAGGTCAATTCCGAAAGTGGACCAATTTGTCGACACAAGAATGGACCTTACCGTCGGTCCACTCGTTTCCTAGCATGGGTCGCATGACAACGACGAACACCACGGACGCCGCCGCCACCGTGCGGGCGCGGCGCCGTGTCACCTTGAACAGGCAGACCCCGCAGATCTACAAGGCGCTCGCCGACCTGGACGGCCTCGTCGCCGGGAGCGGCCTTGAGGCCCCGCTGCTCGAACTGGTGCGCATCCGCGCCTCGCAGATCAACGGCTGCGCCTACTGCATCGACATGCACACGATCGACGCGCGGGCCGCGGGCGAGCGGGAACAGCGCATCTACGCCCTGACGGCCTGGCGCGAGACGCCGTTCTTCACCGGCCGCGAGCGCGCCGCGCTGGAGCTGACCGAGGCGGTCACGCTGCTGCCGGGCGGGGTGAGCGACGAGGTCTACGACCAGGCCGCGCAGCACTTCAGCGAGGACGAACTGGCCAAGCTCATCTGGGCCGTCATCGTGATCAACGCCTGGAACCGCGTCGGCGTCACGTCCCGGCTGGCCCCTGGCCACTACCACCCCTCGTCGGGCTGAGCCGATGCCGCAGGACAAGGCCGCGCTGTTGCGCGCGCTGCACGTGCCCGGCAGGCCGCTGGTCCTGCCCAACATCTGGGACGCCGCCTCCGCCCGCGCCGTGGTGGCGGCGGGGTTCCCGGCCGTGGCCACCAGCAGCGGGGCGGTCGCCGCGGTCCTCGGGCACGCCGACCAGGAGGACACCCCGGCCGGCGCGATGTTCTCAGCGGTGGCCCGCATCGTCCGCGCCGTGCCCGTTCCGGTCACCGCCGACCTGGAGCGCGGATACGGGCTCGCGCCGGCCGAGCTGGGCGAGCGGCTCGCGGAGACCGGGGTGGCCGGGCTCAACCTGGAGGACTCCGACCCGCGGACCGGCGTGCCGGCCGAACCGGGCGAGCAGGCCGACTTCCTGGCGGCCGTGCGGGCCGGCGCCGCGAAGGCGGGAGCCGACCTGGTGATCAACGCCCGGGTCGACACCTTCATCCACGGCGAGGGGCCGCCCGAGCGGCGGACGGCCGAGGCGGCCGAACGCGGACGCCGCTACCTGGACGCCGGCGCCGACTGCGTCTACCCGATCATGGCCGCGGACCGCGAGGTGATCAGGACGCTGGTGAAGGAGATCGGCGGGCCGGTCAACGTGTACTTCCGCCAAGGCGTCCCGCCGCTCGCGGAACTGGCCGAGCTGGGCGTCGCCCGCGTGAGCTTCGGCTCCGGTCTGCACGCCGCCGTCCAGCAGAGTCTCGCCGCGATGCTGTCGGCGATCACCGCAGGTCACAGCCCCTACAACGATGGCCGGGCGGCCGGCGTGCAGCCCTAGCGCAAGATCGGCGGGCATCCGCGACAGGGGGCGCCGGGCACCCAGCGCAAGATCGGCGGGCATCCGCGACAAGGGTCGGCGGGTAGCCGCGAAAGGGGCCCGCGGGCGGCCACGGCGGGAGGCCGGCGGGCGGCCATGACGGGAGGTTGGCGCCCGACCATAAGGGGCAGATACCCGCAGGAAGCGCATGGCCCCCCGACGGCGACGGTGCGAGATCAGCCCGGCGAGCGGCGGGCGGGGGGCTGTATGAGGATGAGCGGGTTCCTCGGCAGGTGGCCGGTGCTACGGCAGCTCACCGGCCCCGACCGCGGCGGCCTCGGGGCGGCGGCCAGGTCGCCCGCCACCGACGCCCTGCGGTCCCGCGTCGCCACCGCCGACCGCGTGGTGAAGTCCGTCTGCCCCTACTGCGCGGTGGGATGCGGCCAGAACGTGTACGTGTCCGGCGGCAAGGTCGTGCAGATCGAGGGCGACCCGGACTCTCCGATCAGCAGGGGCAGGCTCTGCCCGAAGGGCTCGGCGTCCCTCCAGCTCACCACCGGCCCGGGGCGCGAGCACTCGGTCCTGTACCGCAGGCCGTACGGCACCGAGTGGGAACAGCTCGACCTGGACACGGCCATGAACATGGTCGCCGACCGGGTGGTGCGCACCCGCCGCGAGACCTGGCAGGAGGAGCGCGACGGCAGACGCGTCGGAAGGACGCTCGGCATCGCGACCCTGGGTGGCGCCACGCTGGACAACGAGGAGAACTACCTCATCAAGAAGCTGATGACCGGGCTCGGCGTGATCCAGGTCGAGAACCAGGCGCGGGTCTGCCACAGTTCAACGGTCACCGGCCTCGGCACCACCTTCGGCCGCGGCGGCTCGACGACGTTCCTGCAGGACCTGCAGTTCTCCGACTGCATCATCATCGAGGGCTCCAACTTCGCCGAGGCGCACCCGGTGGGCTTCCAGTGGGTGATGGAGGCCAAGTCGCGCGGCGCCACGGTCATCCACGTGGACCCGCGCTTCAGCAGGACGAGCGCGATGGCCGACCTCTACGTGCCGATACGCCCGGGCACCGACATCGCCTTCCTCGGGGCGATCATCAACCACGTCCTGTCGAAGGGCAAGGACTTCCGCGAGTACGTGCTGAACTACACCAACGCCCCGTTCATCGTCACCGACGCCTACGCCGACACCGAGGACCTGGACGGGCTCTTCAGCGGCTGGGACCCGGAGACCCGCACGTACGACGTGGGCACCTGGCGGTACAAGGGGTCGTCGGTGCAGGCGGTGTCGGGGCGGCGGCTGCGCCTTTCCGAATACCACCTGCCCGGCCGCAGCGAGGCGCACGGCTCGGGCGGCGCCCCGGTCGGCGCGCACCCCGAGCACGACGACACGCTCACCGACCCTCGCTGCGTGTACCAGATACTCAAACGCCACTTCGCCCGCTACACCCCGGAGTTCGTCCACGAGACGTGCGGCATCCCGCCCGAGCTGTTCCACCGGGTGTGCGACGCGCTGACGTCGAACTCCGGGCGCGACCGCACCAGCGCCTTCGCCTACGCCGTCGGGTGGACCCAGCACACCGTGGGCACGCAGTACATCCGGGCGGCGAGCATCCTGCAACTGCTGCTCGGCAACATAGGGCGGCCCGGCGGCGGCATCATGGCGCTGCGCGGCCACGCCAGCATCCAGGGGTCCAGCGACATCCCGACCCTGTACAACCTGCTGCCCGGCTACATCCCCATGCCCTACGCGCACAGCGACGAGAACCTGGACACCTTCATCGACGTCATCAGCACGGAGAAGGGGTTCTGGGCCGAGGCACGCAGCTACGTCGTCAGCCTGCTCAAGGCCTACTACGGGGACGCGGCGACGCCGGACAACGACTTCTGCTTCGGGCACCTGCCCCGGCTGACCGGCTCGCACAGCGCCTACGACACGACGATGGCCCAGCTCGACGGCGTCTGCAAGGGGTACTTCCTGTTCGGGCAGAACCCCGCGGTGGGGGCCGCCAACGCCCGCCTGCAGCGGCTGGGCATGGCCAACCTCGAATGGCTGGTGGTCCGCGACTTCTCGCTCATCGAGTCGGCGACCTGGTGGAAGGACGGCCGCGAGGTGCAGGACGGCGAGCTGCGCACCGAGCAGATCGCCACCGAGGTGTTCTTCTTCCCGGCCGCCTCGCACACCGAGAAGAGCGGCACCTTCACCAACACCAACCGCCTGATCCAGTGGCACGACACCGCCGTCGAGCCCACCGGCGACCGCCGCAGCGACCTCTGGTTCATGTACCACCTCGGCCGGATGGTCAAAGAGAGGCTGGCCGGCTCCCGCGAGCCCGGCGACCGCGCCTTCCTCGACCTCACCTGGGACTACCCGGTGGAGGGACCGCTCGACGAGCCGAGCGCCGAGGCCGTGCTCCAGGAGATCAACGGGTACGGCCCCGACGAGCGGCTCCTGTCCACCTACACCCAGTTGCGCGGCGACGGCTCGACGCGGTGCGGCTGCTGGATCTACTGCGGGGTGTACGCCGACGGCGTGAACCAGGCGGCGCGCCGCAGACCGCACACCGAGCAGAGCTGGACCTCCCGCGAGTGGGCCTGGGCCTGGCCGCTCAACCGGCGCACGCTGTACAACCGCGCGTCGGCCGACCCGAACGGCGACCCGTGGAGCGCGCGCAAGGCGTTCGTGTGGTGGGACGCCTCGATCGGCCGGTGGACCGGGCACGACGTGCCCGACTTCATCGAGGACCGGCCGCCGGACTACCGTCCGCCGGAGGGCGCCCGGGGCACCGACGCGCTGTCGGGCATCGACCCGTTCATCATGCAGGGCGACGGCAAAGGCTGGCTGTTCGCCCCGGCCGGGCTGATGGATGGCCCGCTGCCGACGCACTACGAGCCGCAGGACACCCCCGCCGAGAACACGCTGCACCCCTCGCAGCGCTCCAACCCGGCGCGGCTGACCTACGACCGCCCGGGCAACCGCTACCACCCGCCCGGCAGCGAGGTGTACCCGTACGTGGTCACCACCTACCGGTTGACCGAGCAATTCACGGCGGGCGGCATGAGCCGCTGGGTGCCGTACCTGGCGGAGCTCCAGCCGCAGATGTTCTGCGAGGTGTCGCCTGAGCTGGCCGAGGAGCGCCTGCTGGAACACGGCGGGTGGGCCACCGTCATCAGCGCGCGCGGCGCCATCGAGGCCAAGGTCATGGTCACCGAGCGGATGCCCTCGCTCCACCTGAACGGCCGGGTCGTCCACCAGATCGGCCTGCCCTATCACTGGGGGCCGAACGGCCTGGCCACCGGCGACCCGGCGAACGAGCTGACCTCCATCGTGCTCGACCCGAACGCCGACATCCAGGAGACCAAGGTGCTCACCGCCGACATCCAGCCCGGGCGGCGGCCGCGCGGGCCAGGGCTGCAACGCCTGGTGGAGACCTTCCGCCGCCGCGCCGGCATCGACCAGCCCGCACACCACGGAGGCATGAGATGACGGCGCGACCCGTGCCCGCGGCCACCGCGCCGCCCGACGTCCAGAAGGAGAGCGGCTACCCCGAGCATCCGCCGCGCATGGGGTTCTTCACCGACACCTCCGTGTGCATCGGATGCAAGGCGTGCGAGGTGGCCTGCAAGGAGTGGAACCGGCTGCCGGCGGACGCGCCCTTCGAGCTGACCGCCATGTCGTTCGACAACACCGAGCAGCTGTCGGCGTCCACCTGGCGGCACGTCGCCTTCATCGAGCAGAGCAGACCCGTCCGCGCGCCCGCGCACTCCGGCGCCCCGGCCCCGGACGGCGGGGCCTTCGCCGGCGCTGGGACCGGCGACCTGCGCTGGCTGATGGCCTCCGACGTGTGCAAGCACTGCACCGACGCTGCCTGCCTGAACGTCTGCCCCACCGGCTCGCTGTTCCGCACGGAGTTCGGCACCGTGGTGGTGCAGCAGGACGTGTGCAACGGCTGCGGCTACTGCGTGTCGGCCTGCCCGTACGGGGTCATCGACAAGCGCGAGGACGACGGCCGCGTCTTCAAGTGCACCATGTGCTACGACCGGATGGGCGACGGGCTCACCCCGGCCTGCGCCAAGGCGTGCCCCACCGAGTCCATCCAGTACGGGCCGCTGGACGAGCTGCTCGAACGGGCCGAGGCGCGGGTGCGGTCGCTGCGCCACGACGGCGTCGAGGACGCCCGCCTCTACGGGCACGACCCGCAGGACGGCGTCCGCGGCAACGGCGCGTTCTTCCTGCTGCTGGACAAACCGGAGGTGTACGGCCTTCCACCCGCCCCCATGGACACCACCCGCGACCTGCCCTCGATGTGGCGGCACGCCGCCGCCGCGGCGCTGACCCTCGCCTGCGGCGTCGCCGCCGCGTTCGCCACGGCCCGCCGAGGAGTGAGATGACCACGAGAGCCCGGGCCGACGGCCAGGCGACCCACATGGCGGAGGAGTTCGCCTCCTACTACGACCGGCGGATACTCAAGCCGCCGGTCTGGCACGAGCGGTACATCGCCGGGTACCTGTACCTGGGCGGCCTGGCCGGGGCGTCCTCGGCGCTCGCCGCCGGCGGCCAGCTGACCGGCCGCCCGGGGCTCGCCCGCGCCACCAAGGTCGCCGCGCTCACCGGCATCACGCTGTCGATGGTGGCGCTGGTCGCCGATCTCGGGCGCCCGGCGCGGTTCGTCAACATGCTGCGCGTCGTCAAACCGACCTCGCCGATGAACATGGGGTCCTGGCTGCTGGCCGCGTACGCGCCCCTGGTGGGGGTCAGCGCGCTCACCGACCTCACCGGCAGGTACGCCGCGGTGGGACGCGCGGCCGGCTACGGCGCGGCGGTCCTCGGTCCCGCGGTCGGCACCTACACCGCCGTGCTGATCGCCGACACCGCCGTGCCCGCCTGGCACGAGGGACACCGCGAGATGCCGTTCCTGTTCGCCGGCTCCGCCATGGCCACCGCGGCCGGCGCCGCGCTGCTCACCGCGCCGGCGGCGGAGAACGCCCCGGCGCGCCACGCCGCCGTCATCGGCGCCGCGCTGGAACTGGTCGCGGGACGGCTGATGCGCCGCCGCATGGGCATGGTGGCCGAGGCGTACGAGCGTGGACGGCCGGGCACTCTGTGCCGCGCGGGAGAGGCGCTGAGCCTGGTGGGCGCCCTCGGCGCCCTGGCCGCCGGTCGCGTCGCCCGCGCCCGTACCACCGGCGGCTCTGCCGGTCCTGGTGGCACCGGCCTCGGTGGTACCGGCCTTGGTGGCATCGGCCTCGGTGGTGCCCGCCTTGGCGGCGCCGGCCTCGGTGGCGTCGCCCGCCGCCGCGGTGCGGGTCGCCACGGTGCGGGCCGCCACGGTGCGGGCCGCCGTGGTGCGGGCCGCGCCGGCACCGGCCGTGAACGCGCCCTCGCGGCCGTCTCGGGCGCGGCCCTGCTGGCCGCGGCGGCCTGCGTGCGCTTCGGCGTCTACTCGGCCGGCGTGGCCTCCACCGAGGACCCCCGCTACACGGTCATCCCGCAACGCGCCCACCTGTCCACCCCACCGGGCTAGGCCGTGCGGGCGGCCGGGCCGGTGGGCCGCCCTCTGGGCCAGGCCGTGCGCGTGGGTCTTTGGACGGGTGTTCCGTGGCCGGTCCATGCGACGTCGTCAACCGCCAGAAATGGCTCGCCGGCCACGGTCGTGGGGGTTACTCCGGTGAACGCCACGACGTCCCGATGCAGGTGGGACTGGTCGGCGTAGCCGCCGTCGGCCGCGACTCGGGCCGAGCCTTCACCCGCGGCCAGGCGGTGGGCGGCATGGTCGAAGCGGACCATCCCACAACAGCTCGTCAACGATGTGCGAGGGATGACCTACGATGCGCTCACCGCGACATCGCGGGCAGCCGACGACTACCTGCAACAGCGCGCGCTCCCCGATCGGCTGACGGTCCTCGGCACGCCGCTGCTGGTGATCTTCGGCGGGGAAGACCGGAGATGGCGATCCTCCTCCGCCGCCGACTACCGCGCCGTTCCGGGTGCGAGGGTCGAGTTGCTGCCCGATGTCGGACACTCGCCCATGCTCGAGGATCCGTCGCGGACCGCCGCCCTCCTCCTGGCCTTCACCGCGATCCACGCCGCGCAGGCGGACTGAACGAGACGATGAGACGTATCCATTCTGCCTGTGATCGATCAGGCGGTTTGTGGTGGCGCGGTCGCCGCACGCACGCGAGGTTGACCTTGACCTTGGGGCAGGGTGCACGCTGAACGGGTGACCGACTCGAACCGGACCTGGACCGGCATGGTGCCGGCCGACGACACCGCGCTGGCCGTGACCGACACCGGTGGGCCCGGCCGTTCCGTGCTGTACCTCAATGGCCAGTTCGCCACCCAGTCGTACTGGCGGCGCGTCATCGCCGAACTCGGCGGCGGCTACCGGCACATCACCTACGACATGCGGGCACGCGGCCGGTCGAGGCGTTCGGCGGACTATTCGTTCGAGGCGAACGTCCGTGACGTCGACGCCGTCCTCGAGGCGAGGGGCGTGGACCGGCCGCTTCTGGTCGGCTGGTCCTACGGCGCGCCCGTCGCGCTGCACTGGGCCGACCGGAATCCGGACCGCGTCCTTGGGATGGTGTCCGTGGACGGCGCGTACCCGCAGGGCTGGACCGACACCATCACCCCGGAACGCATCAGGGGGCTGTTCCGCAGGTGGGGCTGGCTGTTCCCGGTGCTGCGTCCACTGCGCCTGTGCGCGAAGATGTCCGTCGAGGAGCATGTCCGGAGCAACATCGAGCTCGTCGAGATCTGCGGCGCTCTCGGCCCGGTCCTGGACGGCGTGACCTTCCCGGTCCGGTGCGTGGTCGCCACGGGCGGCAACCTCGGAGGCGGCCGGGAGGAGATGGAACGGATGCGCGCCACCCTCGGCCCGGTGCTCGCCCGCAACCCGAACATCAAGGTGAGCGCGAAGGTCGCCGGCAACCACGGCAACATGCTGCGCAAGGACTACCGCGCCGTCGCGGACGCGATTCGCGAACTCGCGGACACCCTGCGATCACAGGGCCGGCCGCGCGGATGACGGACGGCGTCACGATCGGCCGGGCGGCGGCGTTCGCCGGCGTCACGGTGAAGACCGTGCGGCACTACCACAAGCACGGCCTGATCGACGAACCCCGGCGCGACGGCTCCGGCTACCGGCGCTACGGATCGGCCGACCTGCTGCGGCTCGTCCAGATCCGGATGCTGGCCGCCGCCGGGGTGCCGCTGGCCGAGATCGGGGCGATACTCGACGCCGATCCCGACCGGTTCGCCGCCGCGCTCGTCGACGTCGAACGGCGCCTCGATGATCGCATCGACGAGCTGATCGCGCGGCGTGACATGCTGCGCCGGCTCGCCACCGGCGACCGGGCGCTGCTGCCCGACCGCGTGCTCGCGAAGCTCGACAAGGTGGCCGCCGATCTCGGCTTCACCCCCGGCGACGTGACGATGGCCCGGGAGGGCCTGGTGCTGATCAGGGCCCTGGTGCCGGAGGGCTTCGACGACTACATCGCCCGGGTCGAGCGCGGCCTCGACGACCCTCGGTACGTCTCCTTGATCAAGCGCATGTGGCGTGCCGCCGAGTGGGAGCCGGACGACCCCCGGATCGACGAACTCGCCTCAGCCATGGCCGACCACTATCTCGCCCATCCCGCGCTGCTGCCCATCCCGTCCGGCCTCCAGGCCCGCACCGACGGCGCGATCCGGTACAGCCTGCTCAGTCAGCACGGAGAAGAGCGGAGGCCGGCCTGGGCTCGGCTGAACGCGCTGGTCGAGGCGAGATGGCGCGCGGCCGGCGTCCTCAGCCTCGGCGCAGGCCGTTCCACAGCCAGCGGCGCGCGACCGTGAGGGCGATCGGCGCGGGGACGGTCCCGGCGCCGAGGCCCACGTCCACGAGCAGGTCGAAGACCTCCTTGTGGCGGGCGGCGGTGGCGATCGCGGCGTCGATGAACCCGGGCGACTGGGCGGCGCGGGCGAGCACGTCCGTGGTGCGCAGGTGCCGTCCGAGGGCGCCGCGCAGCTTGCGGCGGTAGGCGGCCAGCGGGTCCGCGCCCGCCTCGGCGGCGGCCTCTCCGGCCAGCCGGCCGGAGAGCAGCGCGTAGTAGATGCCTTCGCCGGTGAGCGGGTTGATCAGGCTCGCCGCGTCGCCGGCGAGCAGCACCCGCCCGGCGCCCGGCCTGGGGCGGCCGGGGGACAGCGGCAGGTGGTGGGCGCGCAGGTCACGAGTGGGCAGATCGGGCAGCAGTTCGGCGAGCCGGCCGTGCAGCACCTCGCGGCCCGGACGGCCGGTGGCGCGCAGCCGGGGCAGCATCATCCCGAAGCCGACGTTCGCGGTGCCGTCTCCGACCGGGAAGGACCAGGCGTAGGCGGGCCACCCGTCCTTCTGCATGGCGATGAACTGAACGTCGTCATCGGCGGGCACGTCGGCGTAGCCGCGCACGGCGATCGCGGTGTGCCTGTCCGGCGCCGGCGGCACGCCGATGAGGCGGCGCACGGCGGAGTTCGCCCCGTCGGCCGCGACGACGGTGCGCGCGGACAGGGCCCCGTCCAGGACGACGTGATCGTCATGGAGAGTGAGGGCGCGGACGCGGTGGCGGCGCACCTCGACGCCCCGGGCGCGGGCGGCGTCCACCAGGCGGGCGTCGAACACCGTGCGCGGGACGACGTGGTTGGGACGGGCGACGGCGGCCGTCACCCGCGCCCCTCCGGGCGACACCACCGACAGGCCCCGCGCGGGCCGGTAGTCGTCGATCAGGCCGGGGACGCCCAGTAGGGCCAGCTCTTCGCGGCCGTGCGCGGCGATGCCGTCCCCGCAGGCCTTGTCGCGCGGGAAGTCGGCCTTGTCGGCGAGCAGCACCCGGGCGTCCGGTCGCAGCTGCTTGGCCCGGATGGCCGCCGCCGCCCCCGCCGGCCCACCCCCCACCACGACCACGTCCCAGTTCTCCAGCACCCGGCCAGCCTGCCACAGCGGAACGCCACCGGACGGAGGACGGGGCGGACGGGGCGGGGCGACCGCGACGCCGGCCCTGGTGGCGGCCTGGTCACGGGGATCGCCGCGCCGGCCATGGCCACGCGAACGTTGAAGATCGATCTTACAGGACGCAGTCATCCTGTAAAGAGCGATTGTTCGCGAATATCGGCTCGGGTCTTGATGAAGATCTGTTCCGGCGTAGCCGGATATTTCGCCGCATTGTTGTGCATTGGCAGAACACTGCCGTGAGAGCCATCCCCCCACGCGAAAGCAGAGCCCCCCATGCTCAGACGAGTCCTCGCAGCCGTCGCCCTCTCCCTCGTCACAATACTCGGATTAACGCTCCCCGCATACGCGGTGACGCTGGAGCAAAAACTCGCCGCACTTTCCAGTTTCACGCAGCCGACGTCGGCCAGCGCGTCGAGCTGGCGCTCCGCCTGGCAGAACCAGGGGAACTGGGCGGACTACGCCTTCGACTGGTCGACGGACCTGTGCTCGACCAGCCCCGACCAGCCCCTCGGCTTCGACTTCAGAATGCCGTGCAGGCGGCATGACTTCGGTTACCGCAACTACAAGGCGGTGAGCCAGTTCCCGGCGAACAAGCCGCGCATCGACGACTCGTTCTACTACGACATGAAGCAGGTGTGCGCGGGATATTCAACCATCCCGAGGGCAACCTGCAACAGCCTCGCGTGGACCTACTACCAGGCCGTCAAGGAATTCGGCTCCCTCAATGTGACGGACGCCCAGATCGAGCAGATCCGCCAGACCGCCGAACGAAACGCGCAGAACGCCGGAGCGTGACCGGATCCGACCACCCGGCCCCGGGAACCGCTCCCTGACCCTCCCCGGTTCCCGGCCGCCACAGCACCACCCCCTGCGCCTGCTTCACGCACCCGTCACGAGCAGGCGCAGGGAATCATGACCAAGGCCGGCCTACGGCGTCGGGCGCAGCAGGGGGTCGGTGACGCCGCCGGGGCAGGCCAGGCGGGCGATGTCCCAGCCGGCGCGCCGGGCTCCGGCCCGGTAGGCGCTCTCGAAGAAGGCGAGCACGGCGGCGTGCGGGTCGGTGTCGGCGCGGGCGTCGGCGTAGCGCAGCACCGCGAGATGACCGCCGCCCCGCTCGGTCCACCTCGCCACCGGGGGCAGCAGGCGTTCGTTTGAGAGCCCCTCGGGCTCCGGGGCGGTGTAGGAGTAGAAGGCCGGTTCGGGGAAGGTGTCGTCCCCGAACCAGAACCCCGAACTGATCACCTCCCGCGAGTACGCCTCGCGGGTCACCGGGTCGGCGTCGGGAGACGGCTCGACGAGCCGGTCGGAGAACCTGGTGCAGGCGATGTCGAAGGTGTGCCAGAAGTGGTGAACCGGACTGATCTTGCCGGAGAAGCCGGCGGCGAACTCCTCCAGCAGCAGGTTCACCTGGCTGAGGACCTGCCAGTAGCGGGTCACCAGGGCGGGTTCATAGGCCGCGTGCTCGGTGT
This sequence comes from Sphaerisporangium dianthi, assembly GCF_042654065.1. NCBI lineage: Bacteria > Bacillati > Actinomycetota > Actinomycetes > Streptosporangiales > Streptosporangiaceae > Sphaerisporangium > Sphaerisporangium dianthi. The sequence continues at coordinate 58,394 of NZ_JBHSFP010000018.1, forward strand.
CCTCCGCGAACGGCCGATCGGCGTCGGGCAGGTCGAACGGCCGGGGGACGTCGATGCGCACGTCGATCTCGAGGTCGGCCAGCGCCCGCATAGTGTCCCCGTAGAAGGACGCCACCGACCGCCCGTACAGAGGGAACGAGATCGCCTTGCCGTCGAGCCGCGTGATCTCCAGCCGATGGGCGACGAAGTCGAAGTCGATGGTGAAGACGGGGTTGCCACCGGTCTGTCCCATCGGGCGGGTGGTCAGACCGCGTCCGGTGAGGTGGAACGGGGCGTTCCACCAATGGTTGCGCCGCACGCCGGCGGCCAGCCTGATCTTGCCCACCACCTGGGCGAAGCGGTGCAGCGTCGCCTTGGTGTCCTGCCACTGGGCCAGGGGGATCTGCGGAAACAGCTCCATGGCACCAGCGTGCCCTATCTGTGCCGCCGGCCGCCGCACGACTCCCCGCCCTTCGCCCGGAGGATGACGCCGTTTCACGAGTCGCGGGCCAGGAAGCCGTGGCCCGACGTAAGATCGCCACGAGACGGAAGGCGGGGAAATGACGGTCAACGACCCATTGGTTCCGGGCATCGACCCGTCGATTCCGAGCGTCGCCCGGATGTACGACTACTACCTCGGCGGGAAGGACAACTTCGCGTCCGACCGCGAGGCGGCCGAGAAGATGATCGCGCTCGTGCCGAACATCCGCCGACTCGCCCAGGCCAACCGCGAGTTCCTCGGCCGGGCCGTGCGCCTCCTGGCGGGGTCGGGGATCCGGCAGTTCCTCGACATCGGCGCCGGGCTCCCCACCCAGCGCAACGTCCACCAGGTCGCCAGGGAGGCGGCGGGGGACGCGAAGGTCGTCTACGTCGACAACGACCCCATCGTGCTGGCGCACGCTCGCGCGCTGCTCGCCGACAGCTCCGGCACCATCGTGGTGCGGGGCGACGTGAACACGCCCGAGCGCATCCTCGACGATCCCGACGTCACGCGGCACCTCGACCTCTCCCAGCCTGTGGCCGTGCTGATGCTCGCGATATTGCACTTCGTGCCGGACGACGACAAGGCGGCGGCGATCGTCGGCGAGTTCCGAGGGCGCATGGCTCCCGGCAGCCACCTGGCGATCTCGCACGGATACACCGGCGAGGTCGGCAGCCGTACCGATCAGCAGGTCCGCGCCCTGTACACCAGGACCGCGACCGGCTCGGTCAAGCCGCGGGACCACGCGGAGATCATGCGCTACTTCGACGGCATGGAGCTCCTCCCGCCCGGCCTGGTGCCGGTCTCCTCCTGGCGGCCCGAGTTCGAGGGAGACGCCGAGATCGACCTCAGCAAGCCCACCATCATCGGCGGCGTCGCCCGACTCCCCGGCTGACCGCCTCCGGCGGGCCGCCCCTCGACAGCCGCTTCCCGACGCTCGTTACGGGGAGGTCTTCTCGGTGATACACCGGCTACAGAACCGCCGGTCTCCCTGTTTCCCGTGCGCAACGGCGAATGGCCATCCTCACATCAATGGTGGAGTACACCGTTGATGTAAGGAGACCTCATGGCGTCGATCTACGATCAGGTCGGGGGCGCGAGCGCGGTCGCGGCGGTCGTCGACGAGTTCTACGTCCGCGTCGTCGCCGACCCGTCGCTCGCGGGCTATTTCCAGGACGTCGACATGGGCAGGCTCAAGGCGCACCAGCGGAGCTTCGTCACCGCGGCGCTCGGCGGCCCCCAGGAGTACCGCGGCAAGCCGATGGGCGAGGCGCATGCGAGCCTCGGCATCTCCGCACAGGACTTCGACACGGTGGTCGGCCACCTGGCCGGAGCCCTGGAAGCCTGCGGGGTCTCCGCCGAGACCATCGGCACCATCGCCTCGGCCCTCGCCCCCCTCAAAGAGCAGATCACCCAGAACCAGGCGGCCGCCTGACCGGTCGCTCAAGCGGTTCATCAACGTCCTTACCGGCCGTAATCCGATGCGGAAGCGGACTCAGCGGGAGAGGCCGTCGCCCTTCAGGCCCTGAAGAAACGCCCGCCACTCCCGAGGGGCGCAGACCAGCACCGCCCCCTCGGGAACCTTGCTGTCCCGCACAGCCCGCCCCCCACCCGGAAGACTCGCCACCTCGACACAGTTGCCGGTCTGCCCGCTGTAAGCGCTCTTGCGCCAGGTCAGACGGGGGGAATCCATCCCGCGACTCCTTGGGGTGTCTAGACCAGGTCGTCGGCTGCCCGTTTCACCAGACCGATCGAATCGTCCGGCGAGAGTGCGGTAGCACGAAGCCTTTCAAAAGCGATTGTATAGGCTGAAACGTCATTTCGTTCTTCCAGGTAGAAATCACCGGTCAGCGTTTCCACATAGACGACCTGGGCGTCGGCCGGCTCTGGCAGACCCAAAATGACGAACGAACCCGATGTGCCGGCGTGCGCTCCGGCGCCGAACGGAACGACCTGCAGGGTGGTTTTGCCTTCGTCGGCCACTGTGACGAGGTGCCGCAACTGCGCGCGCATGACCTGTGCCCCACCGACCATCCGGCGAACGGCCGCCTCGTCTATCACGACCCATAGGCGAGGGCGGTCTTCCTTGGCGAGGACGTTTTGGCGGGTGAGCCGGACTTCGACAAGTCGCTTTATCTCCTCCTTCCCGAGTTCCTGTGCCCCGCCTTTGGTGACGGCCCTGGCGTAGTCGGCGGTCTGGAGCAGGCCTGGAATGGTCACGGGTTCAAAGTTGTGCAGGGAAGCAGCGCCCGCTTCGAGCCCTATGTACACCTCGTACGGGTCGGGGAGGACATCCCGGAACGAGTGCCACCAACCTCGTTCGCGTGCTTCGCGAGCGAGCTGGATGAGACCGTCGCGCTCAGAACCCGCCACGTCGTAAAGCGTGAGCAACTCGCGGACGCTTCGGGGCTGAGGCTTGGAACGCCCGGTCTCGATCCGGAAGATCGTCGACGGCGACCATTCGAGTCGGCGCGCGGCCTCTTCCCGGCTCAGCCCTGCGGCTTCACGATGTCTGATCAGCTCAGTCGCCAGGCGCCGCGCCCGCAGGGTTGGACTCGAACCGTGGACGCTCCTGTCGTGCCTGCCCATGCTTTACTCCGCTCGCCTTTTTTCGTACGCACTATTGCAGGTGACATTCTGTTAGTGCATGATGACGCAAGGTTGCCATGGAGTTGCCGCGCGTGGGAACCGAATGACAGAGATTGCCGACTACAGGCGACGGAGTCCGCCGGATGCTGCGAACACCCGGCGGACCTCTAGAGACGGACAGCGGAGGTCCGATCCCATGGGGAAGTCTACAAGGGCTCTTGATGCCCGCCCGGTGTGCCGCCACGTACACCCGCACCAGTACACGAGCCGTTCTCCGGAGCAGAGATGAGCGGGAGGCATCGACGGGATCCCAAGGACGAGGGGGACGACGTCCATCCGGTTCCATCCCTTCATCTCCGGCAAGGAGTCGCCATGAGTGCCATGTCGGACGGGCTGCGGACCGTGTGCTGGGATCTGCCGTGTGACGCGGCGGTCATCGGCGGGGCGCGGAGCATGGTGCGAGGCACGTGTCGCGGTTGGGCCGTGCCGGAGGAGGTCACCGACGACATCGTTCTGGTGGTCGGCGAGCTGCTCGGCAACGCCGTCGTGCACGGAAGGCCGCCGGTCCGGCTCTCCGTGTGGGCGACCGAGGAGGAACTCTGCGTGCGGGTCACCGACCACGGTCCCGAGGACCCGCGCCGCCTCCACCTCAGCCCGGAGGCGATCCACGGCCGAGGGCTGGCCATCGTGGAGGCGCTCGCGGACCGCTGGGGCGTCGTCCACACGGCGGACGAGACCGGGACAGGAAAGACCGTCTGGGCCGCCTGGCGCCGGACGCGCACAGCCCCCGGCGCTTCCCGTGCCCAAGAGGCCGGTCGGGCGGACACGACCGGACGATGAGACGCACGATCTCGGAGAAGGGGAGAAGGGAAGAACTCAGTACATCGCCGTGCCGGCGAAGGCGGTCTGGTCGTACTGGTGAGCGGACGCGTCGTGGCTCGTCGTCGCGCTCGCGGAGTCGGCGAGCAGGTGGTCGGCGGTGAGGACGGCACGGGCGGGAGGGAAGGTGCTGGGACGGCCGGCGGCCTGGGGAAGGTCAGGAGGAGAACTTCCGGCGGCGAATCGACGTTGAGCGGGTGACGGGATCGGGGGATCTTGCGCGACATGGGGTGACGATCATGGAATCCGGCGAGACCGGGGTCGTGGAATGGCGGCGTTCCCGACCCAAGATGTTCTTCATGATGCTGCTCGGCATGGCCATGGTGGGCGTGTGCGCGGCGATGGCGTTCGACTGGTTGTCCATCGAGCCGAGCTTCCTCACGGTCGGCCTCGGGTGGCTGGGAGCGGTCATGTTCTCGGTGTTCACCGCCGGGTGGGCATGGTTCTTCGTCATGGCCGATCCGGTGGTCATCCGGGTCGGGCCCCAAGGCGTCCACGATTGGCGGGTGTCCGCCGGGCCGATCCCGTGGACCGACATCGAGCAGATCTCCGTGCTCCAGAACCAGCGCGTCCGATTCATGATCATGCATATGGAGCCCGCGGCCTGGCGGCGTCATCTGCCGCGGGGCGTCTTCCGCCCTCTGGCGGCGATGGCCGCCCGCAAGTACGAAGGGTTGAGCGTCGGCACGGTGGGACTCGACCGCTCCTTCGACGAACTCCTGGCCGAAGTGGGGAAGCACTACCCCCCGACCGCGCCCGCCTGACCCGCCGGCGGGTCAGGCGGAGGGCGCCGTCATCACCTCCATGATGTGGCCGTCGGGGTCGTCGAAGTAGACCGCGCGCCCGCCGCGCCAGGTGTTGATCTCTCCGTGGCGCTTGGGCTCGTGGGGCTCGGCGTAGAAGTCAAGGCCCGCGTCCATGATCCTGCCGAAGACCTCGTCGAACTCGGCCTCGCTGACCGCGAAGGCGTAGTGGTGCGGGGAGATCTCGCCGACGCCCCTGGTGGCGAAGTCGACGTCGGCGAAGTCGAGCGTGGTCAGCTCCCCGACCCGCACGGGGATGAACGGGCCCACCGGTTCACCGACGGGCAGTCCGAGAATGCCGGCCAGAAAAGCGGCCGAGGCCCGCTTGTCCCGCGCGGGGACGATGGTGTGATCGAGAGAGATCGCCATGTCTGTATCCCCCCTGTCACGGGTGATGCCGTCCTCTCATCGTAATCGGCAGCCGTGGCCCCTGCCGAGGGACGGACGGTGGCGAACTGCCGGCGCCGCTTCTTACGGCAGCCAGTCGATTCGGTCCGGTGAAGGCAGGCGGCCAGATGAGAGCCGTTCCTCCAGCGCGTCGACAAGTCGGCCCATCGCCGACTTGGTGCGGGGGAACCGGTGAGCAGCGCTGTAGAGCAGGCCCGCACACGGCCGTCCCTGCGTGAGCCGTTGGACTCGTAGGATCTCGAAGTCGCGGATGTTCTCGGTGAGAATGCAGCGATCTTGACCGATGGCCATTTCGATCACGCCGTCATCCGGAGTGCCCGGCCCCGTGTCACACTCTGCCACGGCGACCACGTCGTAACCCCTGGCCCTGAGTTCCGCCGCCAGATATGGCGCGAACATCTCGTCTAGAAGAAGCCGTGCGCTCACGAGGCCAGCAGGCCCTGTTCGCGGCGCCATCGCTCCTCCGCGGCCGTGGCGGCATGCTCGGCGGCCTTGATCTGCTCGTCTATCTCCTCGGGGTAGGCCGACCAGTAGCGAATCGCGGTTGTGACCTGCTGCGGCGTGATGCCCGAGTGTTCGCTCACCATCTCGACGATCTCCTGGGCCGACGCATCGGTGTCGGCCGCACGAGTCGTCTTGACCGCTTGGACGACCTCCCAGACATCCGGGCCGTTCACCGTCACAGCGCGCCGTCCGAAAGGCCCGGATCGGAAGATGATGCCGGGATGCTCTTCCATCCGCAGTGCCTCGGCGACGAGCAGGTTTACCGCGGCGGATACCGACAGACCGGGATGCTCCGTTACGAACCGCACGAGCTTATCGAGTACGGCTTCCTCGAACCTGATCGACCGTGGAGTCGGTGCCATGACTACATTGTAGTCACACTCCGGAACAGAATGTGCTCATCTCGATACGGAGCAGATTCGGCCTCTCCGTCAGGCCGGCCTTTGTGACCCCGATCGAGGTCAACTGGAAGGCGGGGAAGGCGGAGACACAGGTGCAACCTTTCGTCCAGCGGGTCGCGTTGGGTACGTGCGAAAGGAGGGCACAGTGGACCGTCACGACGGCTTCCGCGAGTTCGTGCCGGCCCGTCAGCAAGCGCTGATGCGGACCGCGTACCTGCTCACGGGAGATGCCCATCTCGCCGAGGACCTGCTGCAAAGCGTGCTGGCCAGGGTCGTCGGGCAGTGGCCGAAACTGTCCGAGGACGGCAACCCCGCGGCGTACACGCGCAAGGCCTTGGTCAACCAGTACATCTCCTGGAGGCGCCGCCCCCGTCCCGAGTTGCCGAGCGCCGACCCGCCCGGGCGGAGCACGTCCCACGAGGCGGCCACGCTCGACCGGATCGTCCTGCGCCAGGCGCTGGCCAAGCTGACCCGCAAGCAGCGGGCCGTGATCGTGCTGCGCTTCTGGGAGGACCTCACCGAGGCGCAGACGGCCGACGTGCTCGGCTGCTCGATCGGCAACGTCAAGAGCCAGACCCATCACGCTCTGGCGCGCCTGCGGACGCTCGCGCCCGAGCTGACGGACCGGCGCATCGAGGAGGTGGCCCCATGACGAGGCTGCGCGACGCGCTCGAAGAACTCACGAAGGAGGCTCCACTGGTGAACCTGACCGACGCGGCCATCGCGATCCACCGGCGCAGGCGGCGCACCACGCGCGCGGTGGCCGCCCTCGCGGCGGCCGCGGCGCTGGTGACGGCGACGGCGAGCGCGTTGGTCGCCTGGCCCCGAGCCGACCACACGGCCACACCCCAGCGCGTGGACACGATGCCCGACCTGCCCGGCGGTCAGGTGGGGGCGATCGGATACGCCTACCAGACCCCCTGCGAACCTGACGCGAAGACGTTCGAGATCGGCTGCGCCGCCGTGGAGTGGCGGGTGGTCACCCAGAGCGGCAGGACGTACAGAGTGCCGCAGGCGCTCGTCGCGACCGGCAAGAACCGGTCGGTGCCCGTCGCGATCAGCCGAGACGGGCGCATGCTCGCCTACTACGACAGGGACGTTCAGGCGCATGTGGTCCGTGACCTGGTGAGCGGCGCCGAGGTGACCTCCCCCGTCACGGTGGAGGAGGACAGCATCGACATCGGCTCCATGCTCGTGGTGTCGGACGACGGCCGGTACGTGGCCTTCGACCCGCGCGAAGGCAGCAAGGCGCCCGGCCTGCTGATCGACATGTACACCGGCAAGACGGTGTCGATACCCGGCACGTACGAGCCGATCAGCATCAAGGACGGCGCCGTCGAGCTGATCCGGTACCGCAAGACCGACCTGTGGACGATGCCGGTCACGGGCGGAGGCGATCCGGTGCGCTTCGACGGAGTGTTCATCCTGTTCGGCGAGCTTTCCCCGGACGGCCGTACGGTGGTCGCCGTCGAGCACTCGGAGTACGACGAACGCAGGCTCACCCTGCTGGACGCCAAGACGGGGGCGACTCTGCGCAAGGTGACCGTTCGCGGCCTGCCGAAAGCCGGCACGATCGACGGCACCACCATCTGGCTGAACCGATCGGAGGTCATGACTTTCGTCCGTGACCGGGAACACCGCTACTCCTACGCGGTCGACGTCACCACTGGACGGTCCCGCCGCCTGGCCGACTACTCGGCCCCGCGCATGCACAAAATGGTGCTGCCCGGCGTCAGCGATGACTGGTGGTGACCGAACCGCCCGAAGCCGTCGCTACGAGCACAAAGCACTCACGCAAACTGCGATTGCCTGGCCCCGGGTCGCACTCTGCCGCGGCGAGCACGTCGTAACCTCCGGCCCTGAGCTCCGCCACCAGATATGGCGCGAACATCTCATCCAGAAGAAGCTCACAGCGATACGGAGCGAGTTCGGCCCCTCGGCCAGGACCTGCCTTGATGATCCAGGCCGAGGTCAGTCGAAGGTCAGTTGTTCGGTTTTGCGGGGCATGAGGAGGAAGGCGCCGACGCTGAGGACGGCCACCGCCAGGACGGTCAGGAAGACGTGGTGGCTGGCGTCGTAGAGGGCGTCGCGGACGTAGGTCGCGGTCGCCGACCGAGTGGAGGCTCCCTGGGCGCCGAGCACGAGGCTGGTGGCGTCGAGGCTGCTCGGCAGCTTGCCGGCCAGGGCGGCGGGCGGGTGGGTGAAGCGGTCGGACAGGGTGGCGTTGGAGATGGCGCCGAGGACGGCCGCGCCGACCGCGCTGCCGATGGAGCGGCTGAACATGTTCGTGGCCGTGACGACGCCGCGGCGGTCCCAGCCGACGACCGACTGGATGGCCACCATCGTGGGGCTGGAGGACAGGCCGAGGCCGACGCCGACGACGAAGCACGCCGCCGCGACCTGCCAGACCTGTGCGTGCCGGCCGAGGAGGGCGCACATCACCGCTCCGGCGAGGACCACGGCGGCGCCGATGAGCGCCGTGTCGCGGAAGCCGATGCGCATGTAGACGCGGCCGGAGAAGGTCGCCGCCAGCGGCCAGCCGATGGTGAGCGCGGCCAGGGCGAAGCCCGCCACCAGGGCGCCGGTGCCGAGGACGCCTTCGGCGAAGGTCGGCACGTAGGACGTGAGGCCGATCATGAGGGCGCCGACGCTGAGCCCGACGAGGTTGCCGCCGACGAGGACGCGGCGCCGGAACACCCACAGCGGCAGGATGGGCTCGACGGCCCGGCGCTCCACCAGCACGAACGCGACGAGCAGCACTCCTCCGGCCGCGAAGATGCCCAGGCTGGGCGCCGATGCCCAGCTCCAGGCCACCCCGCCTTCGAGCAGTGCGAGAATGATCAGCGAGGACCCCGCGGTGAGCAGCGTCGCCCCGAGGTAGTCGATCTTGTGGCTGCTGCGCGTGACCCGCTCCTTGAAACGGCGGGCGAGCATCCAGGCGGCGATCGCGCCGAGCGGCAGGTTGATGAAGAAGATCCAGCGCCAGGAGATGTACTCGGAGAACAGGCCGCCGAGCGTGGGGCCGATCACGGCCGCCACGCCCCACACGCTGGCCACGTAACCCTGAACGCGGGCGCGTTCCTCGACGGAGTAAAGGTCGCCGACCATCGTGATGCTCATGGGCTGGACGGCTCCGGCCCCGATCCCCTGCAGAGCGCGGAAGAAGATGAGCGCCGGCATGTTCCAGGCCACGCCGCACAGCACCGAACCGAGGAGGAACACGGCGATGCCGAAGAACATGACCGGCTTGCGGCCGAAGATGTCGGCGAACTTCCCGTACAGCGGGACGGTGACCGCCTGGGTGAGCAGGTAGATGGAGAACAGCCAGGGGAACTGGGCGAACCCTCCGAGGTCGCTGACGACCGAGGGCACCGCCGTCGCGATGATCGTGCTGTCGAGTGCGACCAGGCCCGTGCAGAGCATGATGGCGGCGAGTACCGGACCGCGCTCCGACTTGAGACCGATGCCTTTGGACGTCGTTACCGTCGTCACGTCGGGGAACTCTCCTTGCGCGTGGGACCTGGGCGTCGAAGCGGACGCCCTGTGCCGGCGGCAGGGACGTTCCGAAACTACGCAACTCTGTCATCACCGTTCAGATTCCCCATAACCACATAAGAACGGCGAATGGCGTACACGCACACAAGAAAGACAGCGTCAAAGTTGCAAGGATGCCCGGATGTACGGGGCGCGCAGATACCCGCAGGTCAGCTCCGCCGAAGCAACATCGGGGCGACGCGGGAACGCGTGTGAGACTGGAAGTCCGCGGTGTCGTTGACCCGGGGGAAGGGCTCGGCGGGCACCGGCACGTCGAGGAACCCGCACAGCGGCTCCCATCCCTGGGATACCTCGAAGACGAGCAGCCGATCGGACGGGATCGTCGCCTTGACCGCCTCGATGTGCGTCTGGAAAGTCCTGATCATGTGCGCGGGATCGTTCAGCCGGCCGTCGAAGACGCGGTCGGTGACGACCAGCCGCACCATCTCGTTGTAGGCGGCGAAGTCGGTGCCCAGCAGCGAGGAGAGCCGCAGGATCATCTTGCCGGGCAGCGTGGAGCCACGCTCACGCTGCTTGAGGATGGTGGCCCGCATGCTCTCGAGCCATCGTTCCGGATCCCGCACGGTCAGGACGACCTTGGCCTCGGGGTGGTGCTCGGCCAGTTCGCGCCAGTACGCGGAAGCCGGCCAGTCCACGCACGACCGGTAGCCCGCGAGGACGGAGTCCCAGTCGGAGGTCCTTCCCCGCCCGACGGCCAGCCAGCGCCGGATCTGCCCGGGATTGTTGAACACCTCGGTCATGTGGTGGCAGGGGCCGAGCCCCAGCCGTTCCAGCGCCGTCTTCAGCGTCAGCGTCCCCGTACGCCCGAACCCCGCCCCGATGACCCGCATAATCTGCACCATTCCGATAGGAAACTGCCGATTACGTATACAAGCCAATGTTTCACCGGCGACCGGATCCGACAAGGGTGCGGTCAACGACCGGAGTACTCGATCAGGAGCCGGTCCTGCCTGCGAGCGTCCCGTTCTGCGGCCTCGCGCTTCTGGGCCGCCCATTCGGCTGTGACTCGCTCATGCGAGTCACAGCCGAATGGCCTGATCATCCGTGGCCGGGATCGTGCGCGTCAGTTGGGTCGCTCGGCGCAGCCGGCCGTCATCGGCGAGTCGGCCGAACATGTGGATCTCGGTGGCGATGACGCTCCCCTTGCGCATTGACGCGATCAGCCGGTACCACGCGGCGACCCGGTCGCCGTCGACGATCGCCACCTCCACCTCCACCTGGACGGCGGTCGCCCGCTTGCGGGCGGGGCGGATGTGGTCGAGCAGCCGCTTGCGGTCAAGGACGATCCCGTCGTTGACGAGCTCGTAGTCGGATGTGTGATACCGATCCATGACCGTTTCCGGCTCCTCGTCGCCGAATGCGATCTCGTGGGGGTAGCGGGTCAGGTACCCGGCCAGATCGGTCGCGGGCGTTGTGCGCGTGCCGGCCATGCGTGCCTCCGGAAGTGTGGTCGGCGCGATGCGAGCGCGCCCCTCGCTTATCTCTGACAGGCATGTCCAAGATAGCGCGGTAGGTTACCCTTGACAACCGTGTCCGAGATAAGTGGCGACAGGCCCAGGCGCCGCCGCCGGTCCGACGCCGACCGCAGCGCCGCCGCCGTGCTGGGGGCGGCGGTAAGGGTGCTGGGCCGGCGGCCCGACGCGAGTGTGGAAGAGATCGCGGCCGCGGCGGGAGTGGCCCGCCAGACGGTCTACGCCCACTACCCCTCGCGGCAGGCGCTGCTGAGCGCGGTGATCGGCCGGATCACGGATCACGTGATCGCCGCGATCGACGCCGCCGACATCGACGCCGGCCCGGCGACCGCGGCTCTCTTGCGATGGCTCGACACCAGTTGGCGTCTCTTGGAGCGATATCCGCTACTGCTGCACCCGTCGGTGGCGACGAGTGACCCGCAGAAGTCCTACGAGAGCCACGTCCCGATCACCGACCGGCTGCGGAGGCTGATCCGACGTGGCCAGGACACCGGAGAGTTCGACCCCGCTCTCTCGCCGACCTGGCTGCTGGCGGCCACGATGGCCCTAGGGCATGCGGCCGGGGACGAGGTGGCCGCAGGCCGGATGACCTCCGCGCAGGCCGGCGAAGCACTGCGAGAGAGCGTCCGGCGCCTGTACAAGACGGCCGATTGAAGAGGAGGAGCAGCCGCCGCCGTTCGAGGTACGGCGTGTCCCGCTTCGCTCAGATCATGACGTGGGCTTCGGGGTGGCCGGCGAAGCAGAACTGGGCGTTGCGGGTGAGCTTGTAGTCCTGGGCCTTCCAGGTGTGGGCGGAGGCGTCCGCGCCGCGCATGTAGACGAAGTTGAAGCGGTCCGCCGAGTAGATGCGGACGCCTTCCTCCTTGCAGCGGCGCACCAGCCGGGTGTCCTCGCCCGCGTTGACCGCCTCGAAGGCGTAGGTGCGCAGCAGGTCGGCCTTGGCGAGGATCGTGGCGCCCTGCACGAGGTGGGCGTACCGGTGCTCCAGGCCGGGCAGGCGCATGACCGTGGTGTTGGTAGCGGGGAAGTAGGTGTAGTGAGCGCCCTTGCCGACCATCTCGGCGTCGGCGTAGTCGAAGGCGCGCAGCAGGTCCGACAGGTAGTGGACGCCGTAGAGGTTGTCGTCGTCCATCTTGGCGATGTACTCGCCGTCGGCCTGGGCGATGCCGAGGTTGAGCACCTCGCCCAGCGTGAGCGAGGGGTGGGCGGTGAGCACCTTGACGGCGGGGACGCCGGCCGAGAGGGCCTTGTCGCGCACCACCTCGGGGTCGATCTCCAGCCCGTGCAGGACGAGGATCAGCTCCAGGTCGCGGTGGCGCTGGCGGGCGACCTGCGCGATGGCGTGTTCGAGCTGGCCGGCGCGGTTGGTGGGCAGGACGATCGACACGTGCTTGGTGCGGGGGACGACCGGGCGGCCGAGCGCGGTGAGGATCTGGTCGACGCGGTGGGTGAACAGGTGCTTGTCGAAGACCTCGCGCATGGCCAGGTGGGCCTGCCGTGCGCGCAGCTCGGGGCTGTTGATCAGGTAGAGGGCCTGGTTGTAGGCCTCCTCCTGGGTGTGGGCGATCGGGATCAGCGGCCCGAAGGTGTCCTCGATGGCGCGCGACCAGCCTGAGAGCACGGTGGTGGAGCACGCCGAGAGCTCGAACACCCGCCGGGCGCACATGGTCGGCGAGTCGATCACCGAGTTCACGTTGAGGAAGACCTTGTACATCTTGTACGCGGCCAGCATCTGCTCGTAGGGCAGCTCGCCGACGATGTGCGGGCGGTACTCCTCGGGCCAGGCGTACTTGTCGCCTGCCTTGTCGTTGCGGGCGAAGATGTGCAGGCCGAGCTCCCTGGTGGGAGCGATCACGGTCTCCATCTGCTCGCGCCGCTCGGGGTGCTTGTCGCGGAAGTACATGCCGGCGAAGACGACGTCGTACGGCCGGCCCTGCTTGGTCTGGACGGGGTTGTGCACGCGGGGCTGCGCGGCGAACTGCAGCACGTCCACCCGGTCATGACCCAATATCTCGCGGTATTTCGGCACCATGTCGCCGTCGCACGTGTACACGAAGTCGAACAGCTTGGCGGTGTCGATGAAGAAGTCGAAGTTGGGCGGGTCTTCCTTGTTCCAGAAGACCGTGGGGATGCCCTGCTCGCGGCACCAGGCGACCAGGTCGCGCAGCTCCTGCTTGGGGGCGTTGGTGCCGGTCATCTGGTAGCGCCAGCGCCCCTGGTTGCCGTGCCAGGCCGACTCGCAGAACAGCACGTCGGGACGCTTGTCGGCGAAGACCTCCTGCCAGTCCTTCAGCCCGAACTCGATCTGGTCCCACTCGTACTTGAACGCCATCCGGGAGAAGTCGTCCAGGATGACCGCGACCTTGAGGTCCGGGCGGTTGACCGGCCCCTCCGGCCAGGCGAGGTTGGGGATCTTGACCTCGGGCGCGTGCGCGAGCACGGCGTCGATGACGGCGGCGCTCGCGGTGACCGTCGCGGGCGGTTTGGGCGCCTTCTTCGGCTTCATGGCGGCGGACAGATCGCGCGGGAGCCGTACGAGCCTGGCCGGGCGCTTGGCGCCGGCGAGCGCGGTGCTCACGCGGTAGGGGCGCTGCGCCTTGGTGGCCGACAGCTGCCACTGGGCGTACTCGGCCTTGGCCTCGGCCGTGGCCAGGCGCCGCTCCAGCTCGCGGATGCGGTCTTCGTAGCGCTCGACGACCTTGCGCTCCTCGGGCAGCCAGTTCGCCGCGCCGAGACGCTGGAAACGCGGCTCATCCGGATTGTTCTGGTCATCGGCCATGGTCGGACTTGCTCCCTCGTTCTCCGCGAGTTCCCCCGGCTCCGCGAGCCGCGCGGGGCTCCTCGAGCTCTCGATCACCGCGCGCGTGCGTCGAGGCCCGGGAATGTTCGATGCTACGGCGTCGGCGGCGCGAAGTCGGGCGATTTCCGACAAAAGACCAGATCACCGCACCTCGGCCGGAAGTGTCCGAGCCCGGACACCGGTGACCCCGCGAGCGCCGCGCCGCCGCGTCAGGCCGTCGGCGGGACTCCCTGGGCGGCCGGCGAGAGGTTGTCGCCGCGCAGCCACGCCTCGATGACGCGGGCGACGCGCGGCCCGGCCTTGCCGTCCCACAGCGGCGGCAGCTCTCCGCTCGGGGTCGCCGCGCCGTCCGCCAGCGCCTTGGAGGCCGCCGCGGGCAGGGTCGCCGGGGTGACCAGGCGGTTGGTGCCATGGGTGATCGTGATGGGCCGCTCGGTGTTCGGCCGCACGGTCAGGCAGGGCACGCCGAGCATGGTGGTCTCCTCCTGCACGCCGCCGGAGTCGGTGACCACGAGCGCCGCGCCGCGCACCAACGACAGGAACTCGACGTACCCCAGCGGGTCGATGATGACCAGGCCGTCGCCGGTGACCAGGCCCGCCTGCGCCAGCCGCTCGCGCCCGCGCGGGTGCAGCGGCACCACGACCGGGACCTGCTCGCCCACCGCCAGCACGGCCTCGACCAGCTCGCGGGCCGACTCGGGGTCGTCCACGTTCGCCGGGCGGTGCAGGGTGGCCACGGCGTACCGCTCGGGCAGGCCGAGGCGGGCCTTCAGCGGCGCCGGGTCGAGCTTGGGCAGCGCCGAGAACAGACTGTCGATCATCGGGTTGCCGACCAGGTGCGCCTTGGCGGGGGAGACGCCCTCGTTCGCCAGGTGGGACAGCCCGTCGGGGCTCGTGACGAGCAGGATGTCGGCGAGCGCGTCGGTGACGACCCGGTTGACCTCCTCGGGCATCTCGCGGTCGAACGACCGCAGGCCCGCCTCGACGTGCGCGGTGGGGATGTGCAGCTTGGCGCACACCAGGATCGCCGCGAGCGTGGAGTTGACGTCGCCGTACACCACCACCAGGTCGGGCCGGTGGGTGAGGACGACCTCCTCGAGGCCGGTCATCAGCGCCGCCGTCTGGCGCGCGTGGCTGCCGGACCCCACCCCGAGGTTGGCGATGGGCTCGGGCAGGCCGAGGTCGGCGAAGAAGACGTCGGACATGAGCGCGTCGTAGTGCTGCCCGGTGTGGACGATGCCCTGCCGGACCCCCAGCTCGTCCAGGCCGCGCACGACCGGGGCCGCCTTGACGAAGTTCGGGCGCGCGCCCAGCACGTGCAGAACGAGGGGATTGTCCCTCATTGACCTCGCCTTTCAGCCGGGAGTGGGTCAACTGTTGTCCAGATGGACCAAGCGTTGCCTATGGTACGGTCACGGCGTGGTTTCCGAGGCCAGCCGGCCCGAGAAGGTCTCCCCGAAGTCGGCTCGCGCCGGCCTGCGCGGCTTCCTCAAGGGCTTCGTCCAGCATCCGGTCATCGTCTCAAGGGTTTTCGTCACCCGGGTCAAATCCGACCCGATGCGGGTGGCGCAGGCCGCGGCGGAGGCCATGCCGCCACGCCTGCGCCCGGCCGTCGGCAGGGTCGCCTGGCCGGTGGCCCGCGTCGTCCGGGTGACCGCCCGCAAGATCGCCAGGCGGATGGCCGACGGCCCGCTCGAGGCGGCCAAGGCCGAGTTCGAGCTCGGCCGCATGACCAAGGCCGTCGAGGTCCTGCGCCCGCACGCGCGCTGGCCGTTCATCCGCCGCCGCATCGCCTACTACGAGGGCGAGAAGGCCGCCATCGGCGCCGCCCCGATCCCGCCGAAGTCCAAGGTGATCGTCGGCGAGCGCGTCGCGGGCCGCGTGCTCCACTGCGTGACCAACGCCCTGCCGTACACGCAGGCCGGGTACACCGTCCGCACCCACCGCATCGTGACCGCCCAGCGCGCCGCGGGGCTCGACCCGCACGTCGTGACGAGCTGGGGCTGGCCGATGCTCCAGGGCCACGCCGACGCCGAGCCGTACGAGGAGATCGACGGGGTCCCCTACCACCGCCTGCTGCCGAGCGGCGAGGTGCCGTTCGAGAGCCGCGGGCGCATGGTCCGCGGCGCCGGCGAGGTGACCGAGCTGGTCAGGACGCTGCGCCCGCAGGTGCTGCACGCCGCGACCGACCACCGCAACGGCTCGGTGGCGCTCGCCGTGCGCGAGCGCACCGGCACGCCGCTGGTGTACGAGGTGCGGGGCTTCCTCGAAGAGACCTGGGCCTCGCGCGACCCGGCCCGGGTCGGCAGCGAGCGCCACCTGCTCCAGCGCGAGCGCGAGGCGCACATCATGCGCTCGGCGAACGCGGTGGTGACGCTGGCCGAGACGATGGCGGCCGAGATCGTCGAGCGCGGCGTCCCCCGGGAGAAGATCTTCCTGGCGCCCAACGCCGTGGACGACACGCTGCTGACCGCCGACTACGACGGCGCGGCGTTCCGCGCGGCGTACGGCATCGCGCCGGGCGAGATCGTGGTCGGCTCGGTGTCGAGCATCGTCGGCTACGAGGGCTTCTCCACGCTGCTGTCGGCCGCCGCGCAGTTGCGCGACGCCAGGACCCCCGTGCGGGTGCTGATCGTCGGCGACGGCGCCGAACGGCCCGCGCTGCTCGCCCAGGCCGAGAAGCTCGGCCTCGGCGACCTGGCGATCCTGCCCGGCAGGGTCGGTCCCGAGGAGGCTCTCCAGGCCCAGTCGGCCATCGACATCTTCGTCTGCCCGCGCGAGGACCTCCGCGTGTGCCGCCTGGTCACCCCGCTGAAGCCGGTGGAGGCGATGGCGCTGGGCAAGCCGGTGGTGCTGAGCGACCTTCCCGCTCTGTCAGAGCTGGTCGGGTCGGACGGCGCCGGGCTGCTGGTGCCGCCGGGCGACCCAGGGGCGCTGGCCAAGGCGCTCGCCGGGCTGCGCGAGGACCCCGCGCGTCGTGCCGAGATGGGCGAGGCCGGTCGCGCGGAGGTCGCCGCTAAGCGCACCTGGAGCCGCATCGCCGAGAACTACAAGACGATCTACCAGTCTCTCACCGGGTGATGGACGCCAGATGACCCTCGTGAAACCATCGCTTGGTTACCCGTTCAATCGCATTAGACGTGATCTGTGCGGAGTTGAGATAGCCTTTCCCACCATGCAGTGTTGTTTGGGACTCTCTCAGGTCGCCACGTGAGCGGTTACGATCTCGCGGTCATCGGCCTCGGGTACGTGGGCATGCCTCTCGCCAAGGAGGCCACAGGCGTCGGCCTCCAGGTCGTCGGCCTGGACATCGACCAGCGCAAGGTCGACGCCCTGACCTCCGGCCGCTCGTACATCGACGACCTGAGCGATGCCGACCTGGACTCGATGCTGACGAACGGGTTCACCGCCACGCTGGACCAGTCGATCCTGGCCTGCAGTGACACCATCGTCATCTGCGTGCCGACCCCGCTCGACGAGGACCACCGTCCAGACCTGTCGGCCGTGCGCGGCGCCGTCGACTCGGTGGGGCGCTACCTCCAGCGCGGCGCGCTCGTCGTCCTCGAGTCGACGACCTACCCCGGCACCACCGACGACGTCGTGCGCCCCATCCTGGAGGAGGCTTCCGGCCTCACCGCGGGCGTCGACTTCCACCTCGCCTTCTCGCCCGAGCGCATCGACCCGGGCAACCCCAAGTTCGGCCTGCGCAACACGCCCAAGGTCGTCGGCGGCTACACCGAGGCCTGCCGCGACCGCGCGGCGGCGTTCTACGGCCGGCTGGTCGAGCAGGTGGTGACGGTCAGCGGCACCCGCGAGGCCGAGATGGCCAAGCTGCTGGAGAACACCTACAGGCACGTCAACATCGCGCTGGTCAACGAGATGGCCATCTTCTGCGACGAGCTCGGCGTGAACCTGTGGGAGTCGATCGAGGCGGCCGCCACCAAGCCGTTCGGCTTCCAGAAGTTCCTCCCCGGCCCCGGCGTCGGCGGGCACTGCATCCCGGTGGACCCCTCCTACCTCTCCCACGCCGTGCGCAAGCTCGGCTACCCGTTCCGCTTCGTGGAGCTGGCGCAGGAGATCAACGAGCGGATGCCGGCGTACGTCGTGGCCCGCGTGCAGCGCCTGCTGAACCGTGCCAAGAAGCCGGTGAACGGCTCGCGCGTGCTGCTGATGGGCGTCACCTACAAGCCGGACATCGCCGACGAGCGCGAGACGCCCGCGGTGCCGGTCGCCCGCGCGTTCCGCGACCTCGGCGCCGAACTGGTCTTCGCCGACCCGCACGTCAAGCGGTGGACGGTCGACGGGGTCGAGGTGCCGCGCGAGAGCGATCTGGCGGAGGCGGTGGAGAGGGCGGACGTGACCGTGCTCCTCCAGCAGCACTCCGAATTCGATCTGGACATGGTCCAGGAACGAGCGCATCTACTTCTCGACACCCGGGGCGTCCTCACCGAGGGCGATCGCGTCGAGCGGCTCTGACGGGCGGAGGGTCGGCGCGTGCACGTGCTTGTCATGACGGTGGTCCACCACCCTGAGGACGCCCGGATCCTGCACCGGCAGATCCGCGCGCTCGTGGACGCCGGTCATGTGGTCACGTATGCCGCGCCCTACACCGCACGCGGCGTCGTGCCGCGGTCGTGGGTCACCGGGGTCGATCTGCCGAGGGCCGCCGAGCGTAAGCGCCTGGCGGCCGTGCGGGCGGCGCGCAGGCTCTTCAAGAGCCTGCGGGGCCAGGTCGACCTGGCGCTCATCCACGACCCCGAGCTGCTGCTCGCGGTCGCGGGCGTGCGGCGGCGCCCGCCGGTGGTCTGGGACGTCCACGAGGACACCCCGGCGACGCTGTCGCTGAAGCCGTGGCTGCCCTCCTTCCTGCGGCCTCCGACGCGTTTCCTCGCGCGGATGCTGGAGGGCACCGCCGAGCGCCACCTGCACCTGCTGCTTGCCGAGACCGCCTACGCGGGCCGGTTCCGTCAGGCGCACCTGGTCGTGCCGAACGAGACCTGGGTGCCCGACCACGTCAGCGAGCCGTCCGACGACCGGGTGGTGTACCTCGGCTGGCTGTCGGAGGCCCGCGGCGTGCGGGAGGCCGTCGAGGTGGGCCGGCTGCTGCAGCCGCACCGCGTCGCGGTGGAGCTCATCGGCTACGCCGACCCGCAGAGCAGGCCGATGCTCAACAAGGCCGTCGCCGACGGTGTGCTGGAATGGCGTGACTTTATGCCCAACGACGAGGCGCTCAAGCGGCTCGACGGGGCGCTGGCCGGGCTCTCGCTGCTGCATGACGAGCCCAACTACCGCCACTCCATGCCCACCAAGATCGTCGAGTACATGGCGCACGGCATCCCGGTCATCACCACTCCGTCGCCGAGGGCGGTGGAGCTGGTGGAGCGTTACCAGAGCGGCGTGGTCGTGCCCTGGCGCGACCCGCAGGCCGTCGCGCGGGCGGTCCTGCGCCTGCGCAACGATCCCGAGGCGCGCAAGGCCGCCGGCGCGCGCGGGTACGCCGCCGCCCGGGCGAACCATCACTGGCCGAACTCGGCACGCAGGTTCGTGACCCAGCTCGAGGCCTGGGCTGGTGTGAAGAAGTAGGCCCCTGGACGCCGCCCGCCGGGCGGGACGGGCCCGCGCGCGGGCGCGCCGGGACGCCGATGCGACGCTGGACAATCTTTATCAGCGCCACAACTTAAGGACGGTAATCTCCTGAAGGTGCGCGGCCTCACACTGCTGCTGGGTGCGGCCCTCCTGGCCGCTGTCGCAGCGATCGTCATGGTTCTGCCGGACTCCTCCGGCGGCTCGAAGACCGCGGCGACGACCCCGGCGCAGAAGACGAAGACGGCGAGCCCCACGCCCTCCACGAGCGTGTTCAGCGACCCCTGTGGAACGTTCGACACCACCACCCCGACCCCGTACGCCGTCACCGGGTACTGGCTCGTCCCGACCTCCGACCACTGCACCTGGCGCAGCCAGCTCCAGGCCATCCACAGCGTCGGCGGGGACACCGTCGTCCGCCTCGGCTTCGGCCTGCAGGCGCGCGCCGTGGACGGCGACGGGCGAGTGCTGGACGCCGAGGGCAAGAACCCCGACCCGCGCTTCGAGAAGTGCCAGGAGAACGGCCTCACCTGCGTGCAGGCCGCGGAGTCCGCCCTCAAGGCCGCCAACCCCGGCAACCGCATCACCTGGACCTACATCTACCGGACCGACGAGGCCTTCGGCCCCGACCTGTTCCGCTGTCCCCAGATGGAGCACACCATCACCCTGGGGGACGAGGTGTTCTACCGGGTGCTCACGCCCGACGACGGGTCGGACAACCCGAGCTGCGACTTCACCTCCAAGGGGCTCGGCTACCACCTGGTCCTCGTCGACGGGGCGCCCAAGGACAGCCTGACCGAGATCCTCGACCTGGCCGACCGCTTCGCGATGAAGGTCTTCCCCGCGCTGCCCGTGGCGCCGCGCGACCGCGTGGAGCCCACCAGGGCCGACCCCCGGCACATCGGCACCCTGACCACGCTGACCCGGCGCGTCCTGCAGGACTACGGAGACCGCTTCAAGGACCGCGCCTCGCTCGGTGGGGTCTACCAGCCGTTCGAGCTGCAGATCAGAGACTGGCCCGACCCGTCGGTGGTGCCGACGCTGCAGGTCTACGCCGAACAGCACGACATCGTGCAGCAGGAGCTTCCCGGCAAGCCCATCATGGTCAGCCCGTACCTGGACGGGCGCAGGGCCAAGAAGTTCACCTCCACCCCGGCTCAGGTGAAGGCCGGGTTCAAGGCGCTCGCGCGTACGGGCGTCGGCATCGTCGCCCCGCAGGACAGCCGCGGCACCGGCAAGGTCGGCCTGTTCTGGCCCAACCTGAAGGGCCAGGAGGTCGACGACCGGCTCAAGCCCGTGGTGGGCGGCACCACCTACGGCAAGGCGTACTACGGCGCCACGCGGGACTACTACCGCGCCATGGCCGAGGCCCTCGCGGAGCTGCGCGCCGAGGGGGACGACGTCCAGCTCTGGGCCAACGTCGAGGCGTTCGAGCCCGCGGGCGACGGCGCCTGCGAGGCGGGCGGCAAGCGGGGGACGACCGACAAGAAGCGACTGGACTCGGCGATCACGTTCGTGGGGCCGTACGTCTCGAAGATCATCTCCTACAAGTGGAGCAGTTTCTTCACCTGCGGGAGCCCGACGCTCGCCGAGCAGGTCGCCCAGGACTGGAACCGGCCCATCCCCATCCAGGCCATTCCCGCCAAACGCGGCATCCAGGACGGGGTGGAGATCCGCGGCTACAACGTGACCGGCGCCAAGGTCTCGCTGAGCTGGTACGGCGGAGAGGAGCCGCGCGAGACGGACGCGGCCACCGCCGGGTGGTCCGACCCCTCGCCGATCCCCGGCCTGCCGGGCGCCGTCCGGAAGATCTGGGTGCCCGTCGACTGGGCCTCGATCCCCGCGGACGCCTGGGTGCGCGTGGAGGTGACCTCACAGGACGGGCGGCGGGCCAATGCCCCGGTCTACCTCAATCGAGGGAGATGACGGTCTTCGGTCCTCCTTTCCCGGTGTAACGTGCGTCCCATGGTTCCGCGCATACCCGTCAGCGTGGATCTCGTCGTGCTGACCGTGCGCTGCCAGCAGCTCAGCGCTCTCGTCTGGCGGCGCGACCGCCCGCCGTACGAAGGGCGCTGGGCGCTCTCAGGCGGCTTCATCCAGCTCGAAGAGGATCTGCCGGCCGCCGCCTCCCGCGTCCTCGCCGAGCGTGCCGGGCTGCCGGGCGCCCCCGTGCACCTTGAGCAGCTGCGCACCTACGGCTACCCCGACCGCGACCCGCGCCAGCGGGTGGTCAGCGTGGCCTACCTCGGGCTCGCGCCCGACCTGCCCGCCTCCACCGAGGCCCACATGAGCTGGCAGCCGGTGAGCTCGCTGGAGGTCATGGCCTTCGACCATCGGCGCATCATGCTCGACGGCATCGAGCGCGCCGGGGCCAAGCTCGAGTACACCTCGCTGGGCGCGGCCTTCTGCCCCGCGGAGTTCACGGTGGCCGACCTGCGGCGGGTGTACGAGATCGTGTGGGGCCGTCCGCTCGATCCGCGCAACTTCCACCGCAAGGTCACCAAGGCCGACGGCTTCCTGGTGTCCACGGGGCGCACGACCACGCGCGACGGCGGCCGGCCGGCCATGCTCTACCGCCGCGGCGGCGCCGAGCTGCTCCACCCCCCCATGCTCCGCCTCGGCGGCTGAGGCTCCCCGGCCGGTCCTTTCCACAGGGAGGGCCCTCAGGCGGTCGTTTTCCACAGATGGCGGGCCAGAGGGGCGCCGGACGATCGTCGCGTCATAAGGTGAGGTCATGCCGCGTTTCCGTCCGATTCTCGATGAGCTGGCCGCATACCGGCCGGGCAAGGCCGTGGTCTCCGCCGATGGCCGCTCCTTCAAGCTGTCGTCCAACGAGTCCCCCTACGACCCGCTGCCCTCGGTGCTGCGGTCGATCGCCGCAGCCGCGGCCGAGGTCCACCGCTATCCCGACCCCGCCTGCGTGCGGCTCACCGAGGCCCTGGCCGAGCGCTTCGGCGTGCCGCCCGAGCACATCGCGCTGGGCGCGGGCTCGGTGACCGTCGCCCAGCAGCTCTTCGCCGCCGTGAGCGACCCCGGCGCCGAGGTCGTCTACGCCTGGCGGTCCTTCGAGGCATATCCGCTGCTCGCCGACCTCGCCGGAGCCGTCTCCGTGCGGGTGCCCCTGGCCGCCGAGACCCACGACCTCGCGGCGATGGCGGCGGCGATCACCCCGAGGACGCGCATGGTCTTCGTGTGCAACCCCAACAACCCGACCGGCACCGTCAACCGCGCCGCCGAGCTCACGGCCTTCCTCGACCAGGTCCCGCGCGACGTGCTCGTCGTCCTCGACGAGGCCTACCGCGAGTACGTCCGCGACGCCGACGTCCCCGACGGCGTCACTCTGTACGCCGACCGGCCGAACGTGGCCGTCCTGCGCACCTTCTCCAAGGCGTACGGCCTGGCGGGCCTGCGCGTCGGTTATCTCATCGCGCACGAGCCCGTGGCCGCGGCCATCCGCAAGACGACGGTCCCCTTCGCCGTCAACAGCATCGCCCAGGCCGCGGCGGTCGCCTCGCTCGCCGCCGAGGACGAACTGCTCGAACGCGTCGAGACGGTCGTCAAAGAGCGCACGCGCGTCCGTGAGGCCCTGCTCGCCCAGGGGTGGGAGGTGCCGCCGACCGAGGCCAACTTCGTCTGGCTGCGCCTCGGCGACCGCACCGTGGAGTTCGCCGACCGGTGCGCCGTCGACGGCGTCGCCGTCCGCCCCTACGCCGGCGACGGCGCCCGCGTCTCCATCGGCTCCCGCGAGGCCAACGACACCTTCCTCACCGCCGCCGAGGCCTTCCTGCGGGCCTAGCGGTCAAGAACGGGTGTGCCGGTGTGCTCCAGGGGGGCCGGGCGGCGAGAGTGGCGCTCTGTGGAGACCACGAGCGCCACACCGACCACGATCACCAGGCCTCCGGCGATCATCTGGCCGGTGACCTGCTCCTGGAGCACCACCAGGCCGAGGCCGACCGCCACGACCGGGTTGACGTAGGCGTAGGTCGACACCAGTGAGATCGGCGCGTTGCCGAGCAGCCAGATGTAGGAGGTGAAGCCGACGAGCGAGCCGACCAGCACCAGGTAGGCGAGCGCCAGCCACGAGCCGCCGCTCACCTGGCCGAGGTGCAGCCGCTCGCCGGCGACCGTGCCCGCGATCAGCAGCCCGGCGCCGCCGACGATCATCTCGATGGTGCTGGCGACGAACGGGTCCTCCGGCATGGGGATCCTGCCCGACAGGAAGGAGCCGAGCGACCACGACAGCGACCCGATGAGCACGACCACGATGCCCGTGGTGTCGGACGACCCGCCGCCGGTGAGCGAGAGCCCGGCCACGCCGCAGAAGCCGATGAGCACCCCGCTGAGCGTGAGCAGATGGGGCCGGTCACGCGCCATCGTGCGGAAGATCACCAGCCAGAGGGGCACCGAGGCGACCAGGAGGGCCGCGAGGCCGGTCGAGATGTGCTGCTCGGCGACCGCCACCATGCCGTTGCCGCTGGTGAGCAGCAGCAGGCCGACGAGCCCGGCGCCGAACAGCTGCCGACCGCTCACGCGCAGCACCCCCGGCCCCTTGCGCAGCGCCAGCACGCCGCCGAGGATGACCGCCGCCGCGACGAAGCGCAGCCCTCCGCTCATCAACGGCGGGATGGTCTCGATCGTGAGCCTGATGCCGAGGTAGGTCGACCCCCAGACGACGTACACCGCCGCGAGCGCCGCCCATACCTTTATGTCACGAGTGTTCTGGCCCATGGCTCATGACAATATCGAGCCACTCCGACAGATCTCACGCGGGTATCAGACCGTGAGATGCGCCCGGCCCTTTCCGGCGCGCGACCGCCCCGCAATCGGCCGGCCGGCCGTGCCTCGGTCTTTTCCCGTGTGCGCCGTGGCGGACGTCCGCGACCGGCTGCCGGTGTGAATCGGAGGGAAAGCGTGCGCCTCTTCAGTGGATGTCCGAAGCGCGCTTCTGGGCGGGGTTTCTCCACAGCCTGTGGAAAACTCTGCGTCCGGAGCGTATGTGCTGTTCCCGGGTTCAGATGCGGAAATGTAATAATCCGCTGCCTTGAGGGCGCCGGTTATCCACAGGCTGTGGACAAGGCCGCGGTCACTCCGCGCAGGCAGAGTTGTGCGTCGCGACAGGCCGCCCGCCCCACACGGGCGGCCCGTCACGGAGGTCATCGTGGGCCGAGCTTCTCCACGATCAAACGGTAGAGCTGGCGCGGGCGGCCAGGCTGGGGGGTGCGATTCGGCGGGAGCGGCCACGCGAGTCCCTCGTCGACCAACGTGCGCAACAGCCGCCGAGCCGTGCGGGGAGTCACCCCGAGCATCCGCCCGGCGCTCTCCGCGTCCACAATCGTGTCCCCGCCTTCCAGCTTGGCGGCCAGCCTCGCGAGGACCTCCACGCCCTTCGGCCGGCCCTGCCCCGGCGCCTGCGGAGGCATCCGCGGAGCGGGGACGAGCGTCCGGCCCTCGCGGTCCACCGCGAAGCCCTGCGGCTGCTTGCCGGCCTGCGAGCGGGCCAGCGCCGCCCTGGCGTGCGTCTCGGCGTCATGGGTCGTGCGGCCCATGCCGACGCCGACCTCCACCGCGAGCCCGAGTTCGTCGCGGATGCGCGCGGCGAAGGGCAGGACCCGGAAACCGTCGGTGGCCGCGGCCATGGAACCGCGGGTCGCCGTCACCAGATAACTGTGGTCGTCGATCGCCCATACGGCGGCGTTCATCCGATTGGCCTCCTGCACCAGCAATCGGTGCAGAGACAGCCTGAGTTCGTCACGCCAGTACCTCGGAGCCGCCCGCCGTACGGGCTCGCGTAACGTCGGCACCTCGATGAGCACCACGGTGAGCTGCGATTCCTCCAGCCTGTGGTGGGCGCCGAGCAGCGCCGCCGTGTGCAGGGCGGTGCGCACCGCCGCGGAGGTCGGCCGCACCCGCACGGTGGGCACCCCGGCGGCCGCCAGCCGGTCGGCCACCGCGGGCAGGCAGGTCAGCGCGCCCGTCGTGGTGCCCTGCCTGACCAGCCGCTCGTGATAGGCGGCGACGGTGCCGGTCGCCCCCGGCTCCTCGCGCGTCTGCACCCCGCCCGTGGGGATGCCGAGGTCGGCGTAGGCCTCCTCGACGTCGGAGCGGCTCAGCAGGTCGATGCTGACCCTGCGCGGGTCGATGCGTTCGTCCAGCGCCGCCCTGGCCAGCGCCGCGGTGAGCGCGGGCCCGCCGAGCTGGACGAACGTCGCCGGAATCGTGAGCACGCCCGACCGCCGGGCCAGTTCGTACGGCACGGGGCTGGCGAACAGACAGGCGTCCACCCCCGGGCCGAGCCGCACCACCTTGTCGGCCGCCTCCTGTTCGTCCCGGTAGGCCGCGGCGACCAGCCGGCACGGAACCGGAGCCGCCGCATGGCCCATGAGCATCACCCGTTCGACCAGGTCGTGAGGCCCCACCACCCCGATGGTGAGGTCTGGGCCTGATGCGCCCACACGTGATCCTCGCGGAGTTTCTTCGGCCCTTTCGACCAATGTTCGTCCCATCCCGCCATACCTTCGATGGAGGCGGCCACGCCGTGCGGCACCGTCGACCGGGAGTCCGGCCCGATGAGCGCCCGGCGTGGCTTCCTCGCGAATTCCACTGGTCGAGTCCGCCTCGCGGGGACGCCGGTCAGGCCGTTTCAAAGGCGGCATGCGGCGTTCCCGGCTCGGGTTCGTCTCCCATCCGGTCTAGTCCTCTTTGGAACGATCGCTCGCCAAGGCACTAATGTCACGCCCGGATTTGCCGGAAAGCAGCTCTCCCATGCCCAGCGGGCATGGCACGGATGGCTATAAGGACAGGTCAGAGGCCGTTTACGGGCCGAGTCAGGTCGTAGGGGAAATCTCTCTTACCACATCTCCACCCAGGGCCTTCATACGCGCCGCGAGGTCGTGGTGCCCGCGGTCGATGAGGTAGCCGGGGGAGACGACGGTCTCGCCGTCGGCGGCCAGGCCCGCGAGCACGAGCGCGATGCCGGAACGCAGATCGTGCGCCGTGACTTCGGTGCCCGTCAGCGGGGTGGCGCCGTGGACGACCGCGCGGCTGCCCTCGATCTCGATGTTCGCGCCCATCTTGTTCAGCTCGCCCGCCAGCGCGAAGCGGCCGTCGAAGATGCGCTCGTGGATGTAGCTCGCCCCGTCGGCCAGACAGGCCACCGTCATGATCGGCGACTGCAGGTCGGTCGCGAACCCGGGGTAGGTGTCGGTGATGACGTTGATCGGGCGCAGCGGCCGGTCGCGCCGCACGTTCAGCACCGCGCCGTCGGTGGAGAACTCGACGCCCATCTGCTCCAGCTTCCAGCGCACGACGCCGAGGTGCGGAAGGGAGGCGCCGACCAGGTTGACCTCGCCGCCGGTGATGGCCGCGGCCATCGCGAACACGCCGGCGTCGAGCCTGTCGGGCATGACGCGGTGCTCCACGGCGGTGAGCTCGTCGACGCCCTCGACGGTGATGAAGCCGGTGCCGCCGCCGCTGATGCGGGCGCCCATCTTGGTGAGCATGTCGATGACGTCGAGGACCTCGGGCTCAAGGGCCGCGTTCTCGATGACGGTGGTGCCCTTGGCGAGCGCCGCCGCCATGATGAGGTTCTCTGTGCCGGTGTGGGAGGGCGTGTCGAGGTAGAGCGGGGCGCCGGTGAGGCCCGCGGCCTTGACGTGGATGACGCTCTCGCCCTCGTCCACGACCGCGCCGAGCCGCTTGTACCCGAGGTAGTGGAAGTCGAGGTTGCGGCTGCCGAGGTTGCAGCCGCCGACACCCTCGATGACCGCCTCGCCCAGGCGGTGGAGCAGAGCCGGGACGAAGAGCACCGACCCGCGGAACCGCCGCGCGATCTCGGCGGGCAGCACCGGGTTCGTGAGACGTGAGGCGTCGATGACCAGCGTCTGCTCGGTCTCGTGCAGCTCGACCTTCGCCCCCACGGCCTCGGCCAGCTCCACCGCCCGCCGGACGTCTTCGATGATCGGCACGTTGCGCAGCACCGTGCGGCCCTCTGCGGCCAGCAGCGCCGCGCCGATCATCGGGAGCACGGCGTTCTTCGCTCCCTGGATGAAGGCGGTTCCACGCAGGGCGTTGCCACCGCGCACGCGGTATCGAACCATATGTAGGGGCTCCTCGGAATCTGGTTAATGACGCGTCTGTCGAGCGGACGGCGGCAAGTTATCCGCCCACAGTAGCTCTTACGGGATGCTCGCCCGGCCACTTTGACGCCACTCCGCTGCCCCGTGAAGCGCTGATCATTCAGCGTGCGGACGCGTTCGCCGAGAAGTTCGGCGAAGCGGCGTGCAGCAGGGTGTTGGCGCGCTGATCGACGAACCGCGTCACCACCTGCTGGGCGTACCCGAACACCATGGCCCACACCAGGATCGAGGTCTGAGAGCTGAGGCCGCCGAAGCCGGGGACGAAGCCCGAGTTGAGGATCAGCAGCCCCACGATGGCGGTCGCCACACCGGCTGGAGCCTTGAGCAGGTTCTGGGCGACCGCGAGGGAGTAGCGGGTGGACAACTCGGAGCGGGTGGACAGGCTGGTGGCCGTGGCGAGCGCCGCGCCGAGCATCCCGACGAGCGCGACGAGCGGGACGTCCCCGTGGGTGGGCGCTCCCGCGCCCGTCGGGCACGCCTGGCTGCCCATGCCGCGCGGCCCCAGGGCCGCGAGCAGGGTCCCGCCGCCGCACATGGGGATCGCCGTGGGCCAGATCGCCCCGATGGTCACCAGCCCGGCGACGATCACCGTGAGGAAGGCCACCCCGCCGAGCAGCAGGTTGCGGAAGCTGCGCACCCGGCCGCTCTCGATCGACGCCATGCTGTACGCCGCCCTGAGCACCGCCTGCAGCAGCGACCGGTCGTGCTCGCCGATGTCACCCGCGGCGACGCGCGCGGTGAGGCCGACGAGCCGCGCGTCGTCGGCGGGCAGGTAGGCGCGGCCGGTGGCGAGCACCTCGGGGGCGCGCGCGTTCAGCTCGCCGGCCGGGAGCAGCCCGTAGAGCAGGATGGTGGCGCCGTAGATGTTGGACCAGGCCGCCTCGATGGCCTGCCCGGTCAGCCAGCGCCGCCAGCCCTGCCGCTCCTGCGCGTATCTCGCGGCGGCCCGCAGGTGGCGCTCGATGGCCTTGTGCAGCAGCCGCAGGCCGGGCTCGGCAGGCCTGGCGGCCAGGCACCGGCCGGCGTCGGCCTGGATCTCCTGGCCGCGCGAGGCGATGTGCACCCGCCACACCCCGGGCCAGCGCAGCACGTCCTTCTCGCCCATCCCGGTGATGTCCGCGAGTCCGCCCGAGTCCGCGAGTCCGCCCGAGTCCGCGAGTCCGCCCGAGTCCGCGAGCCCGCCCGAGTCCGCGGGGTCGCCGGGGTGCGCGGCGTCGCCGCGATGGGCGTCCCCGTCGGGCGCTCGGCCGTCAGGGGCGTCTCGTCCGTCACCGGACGCCTCGCCCGATCGCACGGCCGGGTCGGCTGCCATACGCTCCTCCAGGGTTCGCCCGTCCCCCTGGGCTTATCGCGACCCGCCGCCCTGGCGCTACCGTTTTGCGATCATCTGTGGGTCAGGCGCGGGCCGCGATGTCGGACCGGTGGTGGGAGCCGCGCAGCGTGACCAGCTCCACCTGGGCGTACGCGGCGGCGCGCGCCGCGGCGACGTCCGCGCCGGTGCCGACGACATTGAGCACCCGCCCGCCGGCCGACACGACCCGCCCCTCGGAGTCCAGCGCGGTTCCGGCGTGCAGGACGTAGGCGTCCTTCACGGCCGGGTCGAGACCTTCCACGCGGTCGCCCTTGACCGGGTCGGCGGGGTAGCCCTCGGCGGCGACGACCACGGTGACGGCCGCGCCGTCGCGGAAGCGCGGCGCCGGGTGCGAGGCGAGGGCGCCGGTCGCGCAGGCGAGCAGCAGCCCGGCGAGCGGCGTGTCGAGGCGGTCGAGCACCACCTGCGTCTCGGGGTCGCCGAAGCGGGCGTTGAACTCGATGACCTTGGGCCCGGCCTGGGTGAGGGCCAGCCCGGCGTACAGCACCCCGGTGTAGGGGGTGCCGCGCCGCGCGAGCTCGCCGATGGACGGCAGGACGACCTCGGCCATGACCTGCTCGGTGAGGCCGGGGGGCGCCCACGTCAGCGGCGTGTAGGCGCCCATGCCGCCGGTGTTCGGGCCCGCGTCGCCGTCGTAGGCGCGTTTGAAGTCCTGGGCGGGCTGGAGCGCGACGGCGGTCGTGCCGTCGCACAACGCGAACAGCGACACCTCGGGGCCGTCGAGGTACTCCTCGACGACGACGCGCCCGCAGGCCGCCGCGTGGGCGAGCGCCTCGGCACGGTCGGAGGTCACCACGACGCCCTTGCCGGCCGCCAGGCCGTCGTCCTTCACGACGTACGGCGCGCCGTACGCGTCCAGGGCGGCCTCGGCCTCCTCGGGGGTGGTGCACACCCGGGCGCCCGCGGTGGGCACGCCGGCGGCCACCATGACGTCCTTGGCGAACGCCTTGGAGCCCTCGATGAGGGCGGCCTCCTTCGACGGCCCGAAGCAGGGGATGCCCGCGGCGCGGACGGCGTCGGCCACCCCCGCCACCAAGGGCGCCTCCGGCCCGATGACGACGAGCTCGGCGCCCAGCCGCTGGGCCAGCGCCACGACCTGCTCGGGATCTGTGGGCACGACCGGGTGGAGCGCCGCCACCGCGGCGATGCCCGCGTTGCCCGGAGCACAGTGGAGGTCGGACACCGCGGGGTCCAGGCCCAGGGTGCGGCACAGGGCGTGCTCGCGGCCGCCGCTACCAATCACAAGAACGCGCACGTGGGGAGTCTACGGGCCAGTTCTGGGGTCACCGGACGCCGCGGTCGTCACCGCAGGTCGCGCCCATGGGGCCGTGACGGGGAACGATGAAGGGCCGGTGTTCACAGGCCGGACCCCGGCCTTTTGTCGACTTCTACATGATCGGGCGATCGCGCGGGGATGTAAGCTGAGGGCTGAAGCCTGCCCGTGGTACGTTTGGGCGGCTTTGGGCCGTCTCTCGAGAGATTGGAGGTGGAATCGGGATGACATCTGGTGATCCCAGCAGTACGTGCTCGCGCACGTACATCGTGCGCAGACCCGACCACTCCAATCCGGTGTCCGACTGAGAGCCACACGCCTGCTCTTCCCTGCGACGTTCGTCGCTTCATCTCGTTCTTCGCGCGTGGGTTCCCGATGTCGGGCGGGAAGGGACCGCCATGCGCTCGTCCACGCTTTTCCAGCGGATCAACCTGCACCCGCGCACCACTCACGTACGGCTTCGCACGTCGATGCCGGTCAGCGCGGTGCGCCGCGAGCAGGTGAACGGCCGCTGCGTTCCGCCGAGTGACTCACTGGTGCAGTACGGCGCCTACATCGCCGGCAAGCGCGTCCACGTCTCCGGCATCCCGGAGGCCGTCGGCCTGGTCCGCGAGCACAACGCCGCCTCCGAGACCGGTGGCGCCTACGTCTGGGTCGGGCTGCACGAGCCCGAGGCTCCCGAGGTCGAGTGGCTGGCCGAGGTCTTCGGCCTGCACCCGCTGGCCGTGGAGGACGCCATCAAGGCGCACCAGCGGCCCAAGGTCGAGCGTTACGGCGACTCGCTGTTCGTCGTGCTGAAGACCATCGCCTATCTGGAGCACGATGAGCTGACCGCCTCCAGCGAGATCATCGCCAGCGGCGAGATCATGGTGTTCGTCGGCCCCGACTTCGTGGTCACCGTGCGCCACGGCGAGCACTGCCCGCTCGCGGACGTGCGCGGCCGCCTGGAGGACAAGCCCAAGCTGCTCTCCCGCGGCCCCGCGGGCGTGCTGCACGCCATCGCCGACCACGTCGTCGACAGGTACCTCTCGGTCGCCGACCAGATGCAGGCCGAGCTCGAAGAGGTCGAGGCGGCCGTCTTCGCCGATGTCAGCTCCCGCGACATCGGCCGCATCTACCAGCTCAAGCGCGAGATGATCGAGATGAAGCGCGCGGTGACGCCGCTCCAGACGCCGCTCGGCGCCCTGCCGCAGCGCCGCATGATCCCCTCCGACATGCGCGAGTACTTCCGCGACG
Source organism: Sphaerisporangium dianthi (assembly GCF_042654065.1). Taxonomy (NCBI): domain Bacteria; kingdom Bacillati; phylum Actinomycetota; class Actinomycetes; order Streptosporangiales; family Streptosporangiaceae; genus Sphaerisporangium; species Sphaerisporangium dianthi. The sequence goes on from NZ_JBHSFP010000018.1 coordinate 89,864, forward strand.
TCGTCGACCACCTCTCACGGGTCTGCGAGCAGGTCGAGTCGTCGAACGAGTTGTGCAACTCCATACTGCAGGCGGCCCTGGCCAGGTCCAACGCCCTGGCGAACGAGGACATGCGCAAGATCTCCGCGTGGGTGGCCATCATCTCGGTGCCCACGATGATCGCCGGCATCTACGGCATGAACTTCACCCACATGCCCGAGCTGAACGCCGCCTGGGGCTATCCCCTCGTCATCGGCGTCATGCTGGTCATCTGCTCCGTGCTCTATCGCGGCTTCCGCCGCAACAGCTGGCTCTGACCGCGGCCCGGCCGTCCGAGGACGGCCGCGGGCCGCTCAGGCCCGGACGCGCCGCCCCCGACCGGCTCCCGCGCTCAGACGGGCCAGGTCTCCTGGCGCCAGGCGGCGTCCCAGAACATCCACTCGTAGCGTGCCGTGGTGACGAAGTGCTCCAGCGCGCGGGCGCGCTGGCCGCCGGTCGCCTCCGCCCCGGCGCGGTCGGCCACCGACACCACCCGCCGCACCACACTCTGGAAGGCCTCGTCTCCGTACGCGGCGATCCACCGCCGGTACAGCGGGTCGGGTGACGATTCGGCCAGCAGCGCCTCGCCCACGCGGGCGTAGATCCAGTAGCAGGGGAGCACGGCCGCCAGGCCGTCCAGGAACGACCCGCCGTAGACGGTGGCCAGCAGGTAGCTGGTGTAGGCGCGGGTGGCCGGCCCGACCGGCAGGTCGGCGGCCTGCCCGGCGGAACCGCCGAGGTCGGCCATGAACGCGGCGTGCATCTCCTGCTCGGCGGCGATGGCGCCCACGGCGTCGCTCGCGAAGGCCCGCACGTCGTCCTCGTCCGGCGCCCTGGCCGCGCACACGGCCAGCGCCCGGGCGTAGTCGCGCAAGTAGTGCGAGTCCTGCACGACGAAGTGCCGGAAGGCCGCGCGCGGCAGCGTCCCGTCCACCAGCCCTCTGATGAACGGGTGGTCGAGGATCGCCTTGTAGGTGGGCGTGATGGCCTCCCACAGCTCTTCGCTGTAGGGCCGCGGACGCTCCCCCGAGACGGTGGGCTCGGACGTCACCATGGAACAACTCCCTACGCCGGCATGACCCGGTCAGGTTCGAGCGGTCTGCGGCCGCCTCAGCCGCACTCTCAGCCCGATGCGCCGGACTCCCGCGTTCTACTCGTCCGGTCGAGCTTAGGCCGTCGGCGCCGGCGAGCGGGAACGCCCGCGCTCCCGGCTCCGCGCGAGCTCGGCGAGCCGGCTTGCGCGGGGCGGGGTGCGCGCGGCCGGGAAGGCGCCCCGGAAACGTCGGTGCTGAGCCATAAGCTCCGGGGGCATCCGGAGATGTTCGGTTCGGTCGTGGCCCCGCGAGGCGTCGTCCATCGTGCGTTCGGCACCCCTTCACCCCACCAAGAGAGAAGTCGATGCTGTCTTTCGCCACCATCACCCGCACCGCCCGCGCGGCCGCCAGGCCCGCGCGCGCCGCCACGCCGAAGGCCAGGCAGACCCGGCTGGACGAAGAGCTTCTCGGGCTGCTGGTGACCACCTGGGCCGTCCGCACGGGACGCACCCCGCCGCGGCGCCCGCCGCACCAGCTCACCGCCGAAGAGCTGATGGACTTCTGGGCCGACGACGAGACCGCCACCGACAGGAATGCGAGATGAGCCAAGCGCCGCCACGTCGTCCCCGGAGACCGCGCCGATGCCCGCCGAACGCTCCCTGACCCCTGCGCCGCCCGTCCCCCCGAGCCGGCCGGGCGGCTCTCCGGCGCTGCTCAGGGGACGATGCGAAGTACCGGGCGCTGGTCGCGGATCCCGAGCAGTTCGCGGACACGGGGGAGGTGCCAGGCGAGCTGCGCGGCGAGCGCGGGCATGGTGAGGCCGGTCTCGGCCGCGGCCAGGTCGAACGCCTGGCGGAGCAGCGCGGGGTGCTCACCGGGGTAGCCGGTGATGGGCTCGCCGGCGAAGCCCGGCTGGTCGCGCAGGACGGCGAGCCGCTGGTAGGCGCGCCCGGCCGACGAGTCCGACAGCAGACCCACCTCGCGGCAGCGGTAGAGCAGCGAGTCGACCGAGACGCCCCAGGTGTTCTTCAGCTCGGCGAGCCTGCGCAGGTCGAGACGGCGGGGCAGTTCGGGCATGATGCTGTCGCGCGGGGTGAGGAACTCGGCGGCGAAGGTGTCGGCCTCGCGTTCCTGCTGGACGTCGCCCGCCGCCGTGTCGCCGTGCAGCACGAGATGGCCGAGCTCGTGGGCGGCGGTGAAGCGATAGCGGTGGATGTCGTCGAAGCGGTTGGCCGTCAGCACGACGATCGGCCGCGGCAGGTGCGAGGTGGAGAACGCGTCCACCGTGGTGGCGTCCTCGTCGGGCGGGGGAAGCACCACGACGATGCCGTGCGCCTCCATGTGGCGCACGAGGTGGCCGATCGGCCCGGTGCCGAGCGACCACCGGCCGCGCAGGGCCCGAGCGGCGGCGGCCGGGTCGCGAGAGGGCTCGATCCCCGTGTGCACCTCGCCGGCGGAGAACCCGGGCAGGTCGACCAGGGGAAGCCGGACGCGCTTCTCCAGCGCGTGGGTGAGCTCCCACACCTGTTCGACGAACGCGACCGCCTTGGCCCGCTGGTGCACGCGGGTGGAGCGCAGGCTGCGGAAGTGCGCCGTGGAGCCGTCGAGCTTGCCGTGCGGCCGTCCCGACAAGAAGAACGCCGGGGGGACGTCGAGGGCGTCGGCGAGGCGCGGGATGTGGTCGGGACGCGGGTGGGTCATGCCGGTCTCGTACTGGCCGATCGCCGCCGGGGTCACGCCGACGCGCTCGGCGAGGTCCTTCTTGGTCATCCCGGCGAGCCGTCGCGCCTGGGTCAGTCTGGCCTGGTCGAAGCCGTCGGCCACGGCCTGCGGGCTCGGTTCGCCGCCGGGGGTGCCGCGCCGTCTCGCCGGGCGCCGGCCCCGGCCGCCTTCACGGTCATTGATCGTCGTTCTCACGGTCGTCGGTTCGCCGGTTCGTCGTCGTGGTGAGGATGCGGTGTGGTCGCGGGCCGAGCCCGGGTGGTGGTCATGGTGAGGATGCGGTGGTCACGGGCCGGGCCGGACCAGTGCTGGTCGCGGCAGGCCGGTGCTGTGGTCGCCGGTCAGGCACGCTCTGCGGCATCGGCGGACGGAGGCTCGACGCCATGTTCGCCATGTTCGCCGTGTTCGCCGTCCGCGGGGAACGGCCTGCCGTTGGCGCGTTCAGTCTCGGGCCGGCTGCTGAGGGGAAGGCCGGGCTCGGCGATCTGGTCGAACCGCGACGCCAGGTCGGGCTCGGCGGCCGGGACGCTCTGCGGGACCCACGGCAAGGCGGTGAGCAGCGGGATCTGCTCGCAGTGGACCCAGTGGACGCGGCCCATGTCGTCGATCAGCTCTGCCTCGCCCCAGTAAAGCTTCAGGAGGCTGGCCTGGGCGTTCGCCGCGTAGGCGACGGGGATGAGTCGCGTGTCGGCGGGAAGCCGCGCGAGCAGGGGGCGCGCCTCGGCCAGCTCGCGCAGCCCGGCGGCCTCGCCCTCGTCGTCCCCATCGAGGTCCAGCACCTCCTGGTGGTAGCGCGTCTTGGGGCCGAACCGGGTGAACAGCTCACGGACCAGCGCCGACACCCGGCCGTCGCCGACCCGGGCCTCGCTGATCGGCGTGGTGTCGTCATCGGCGTAGCGGAACGGCAGGAGCAGGTTGCCGTCGAGCACGACGAGGTGGTGCGGCGAGCCGTGCGGCCGGACCACCTGGAACCCCGGCTCGTTCCTGAACCCGTCGACGAGGGCCTCGTAGCGCCGGGCCATCAGCGTGGACCCGTAGGCGTACCGCTTGTCGCTCCTGGAGGACTTCTGGGCGTCCTGCGCGTTGCCCGCCGCCTCCAGCAGGGACGCGGCGAGCCGGCCGCGCACCGCCTCGGCGCGCTCGCCGAAACGCTCGACGGCCCACGCCGACATCTCCGCCTGCATCGCTGACCTCCCGTGAGATCGGATCGTACGGGCCGCGGACGTCCCCGCCTCGCTGCGCGGGGCGCCCTTTGTCACTTCAGTTCCTCGCACCATACTCCCGCCGGCACTGCAGTTGATATTGGGACGCGCGGGAAAAGCCGGACGCCGGACGCTCGACCCGGGCGGGCGCCGGAGGTCAGACGGGGGGCGGTGACGCAGGGCGGCGCGGGTCAGGCCGGAGGGTGGGGCGGGGGGCGGAGGCAGGCCGGGGGCGGCGGGGGTCAGGCGGGGGTGGGGCGCAGGGCGGCGGTGGGCTCGGGGAGAGGGAGGCCGCGCCGGCTCCACACCTCGCGCATCCGGTCGGGGTAGTCGGTGACCAGCCCCGCCACGCCGAGGTCGATCATGCGTCCGGCCTCCTCGGGGTCGTTGACCGTCCAGACCACGACCGGCAGCCCGGCCGCCGCCGCCCCGGCCATCAGCCGCTCGTCGACCAGGACGCGGTCGGGGGACAGGGTGGTGGCTCCGATCGACGCGGCCGCCGCCGCGACGTCCCCGCCGAAGTCGGCGACGTGGTCGACGGTGAGCCACTCGGGCGTGAGCGTCGCCTTCTCGACCAGGGCGTAGCGGGCGGCGATGAGGCTCTCGGCGGCGCGCAGCACCCGCCAGTCGAAGCTGAGGATCGCCGCGCCGCCCAGCCGGCCGTGCCGGTCGAGCTCGGCGACCACCAGTTCGGTGAGCTCGAGCGGGTCGCCCGACAGGTCGGGCCTGGTCGGGTCGGACTTCAGCTCGACGTTCAGCCGCACGTCGTCGCCGCCGTAGGCGTCCACCAGGGCGAGGACGGCGCCCAGCGTCGGCATGCGGGTGCCGGGGATGGGGACCTGCGTGCGCGCGAAGGGGTCTGAGGCGGACTTCGGGTGCCGCACCCCAACGTCCAGCGTGCGCAACTGCTGCAGGGACAGCGAGCGGATCGGCTTGCCGACGTAGGGGAACTCGGGGTCCCCGGGGATCGCCGGGCCGGTGTCCGTGCTGGTCACCGGTGACACCGTCAGATCATGAGTGAGCACGAGCCGGCGGTCGGCGCTCAGCGCGACGTCGAACTCGATGGCGTGGACGCCCAGCCCCAGCGTGTAGGCCATACCCGGGAGGGTGTTCTCCGGGCGCAGGCCCCGTGCCCCCCGGTGGCCGTGTATCTCAACCTGCACAATGGCGCACCCTATCGTCCGCTTGCCCCGGCCCTCTTCAGGCGGGGCCGGGGAAAGCGCTCCGGACGGGGCCGCCGCGCGCCCCGGGAGGCGCCGGGGGCGCCGCCGGGCGGGGCGGGCCGCCCGGCGGTGTCCTCAGGTCGTGGGGCTCGGAGATCAGATCAACGGGCGCAGGGAGAGGGTCTGGGTGCGGCCGGGGCCGACGCCGATGGCGGAGATGGGGGCGCCGCTCAGTTCCTCCAGCGCCCGCACGTAGTCCTGCGCGTTCTTCGGCAGGTCCTCGAACGACTTGGCCTCGGTGATGTCCTCCTGCCAGCCCGGCAGCTCCTCGTAGATGGGCTTGGCGTGGTGGAAGTCGGTCTGGGTCATCGGGATCTCGTCGTGGCGCACGCCGTCCACCTCGTAGGCGACGCACACCGGGATGCGCTCCAGGCCCGACAGCACGTCCAGCTTGGTGAGGAAGAAGTCGGTCACGCCGTTGATGCGCGTGGCGTAGCGGGCGATGATCGCGTCGAACCAGCCGCAGCGGCGGTCGCGGCCGGTGGTGACGCCGTACTCGCCGCCGGTCGTGCGCAGCCAGTCGCCCATCTCGTCGGTGAGCTCGGTCGGGAACGGGCCGGAGCCGACGCGCGTGGTGTAGGCCTTGAGGATGCCGATCACGCGGGTCAGCCGGGTCGGCGGGATGCCGGAGCCGATGCACGCCCCGCCGGAGGTCGGCGAGGATGAGGTCACGAACGGGTAGGTGCCGTGGTCGATGTCGAGCAGGTTGCCCTGGCCGCCTTCGAGTAGGACGACCTTGCCCTCGTCCAGCGCCTTGTTGAGGATCAGCGAGGTGTCGGCGATGTGCGGCTTGAGCCGCTCGGCGTAGCCGAGGTACTCCTCGAGGACCCGCGCGGGCTCGATGCCCCTGCGGTTGTAGACCTTGGTCAGCACCTGGTTCTTCTCGTTCAGGGCGACCTCGATCTTCTTGCCGAGGATGCCGGGGTCGAGCAGGTCCTGGACGCGGACGCCCATACGAGCGATCTTGTCGCCGTAGGCGGGGCCGATGCCGCGGCCGGTGGTGCCGATGCGGGCCTTGCCGAGGTAGCGCTCGGTGACCTTGTCCAGTGCCTTGTGGTGGGGCATGATCAAGTGCGCGCTGGCCGAGATCAGCAGCCGGTCGCACGTGATGCCGCGCTCGCGGAGCCCGTCGATCTCCGACAGGAGCACCCCGGGGTCGATGACGACACCGTTGCCGATCACCGGGACGACCTCCGGCGAGAGCACTCCGGTGGGCAGCAGGTGCAGCGCGTACTTCTGGTCGCCGATGACCACGGTGTGGCCGGCGTTGTTCCCGCCCTGATAGCGGACGACGTAGTCCACCTCTCCGCCGAGCAGGTCGGTGGCCTTACCCTTGCCCTCATCGCCCCATTGGGCGCCCACGAGAACGACAGCCGGCATGGTTAACTCCCGCGCACCAAAAACGAAACCCCTGGCGCAAGCGCGACAGGGGCTCTTGCGTTGAGAGACTACCCGAGCATGCTGATGCCGCCCAAGCGCGACTTACTGGGGACTTTCTAGGAGTTCAGTGCCTTTACCGCCGCCGGGCTGCTGTCGCGGAGGAATTGGGCGCATCGCTCGGCCTCGTCCTTCTCGCCGATCGCCTGGGCGGCTCGCGCGAGCGCGTTGAGACAGCGCAGGAACCCCTGGTTCGGTTCGTGCTCCCAGGGGATGGGGCCGTGGCCCTTCCACCCCGCCCTGCGCAGCTGGTCCAGCCCTCGGTGGTAGCCGGTGCGGGCGAAGGCGTAGGACGTCACGGCGTGTCCGGCGGCGAAGTACTCGTCGGACAGCGCCGCCCATGCCGCCGGGTAGGCGGGGAAGCGCGCGGCGACGTCACTGGCCTGGGCGCCGGCTTCCAGCGCTTCCCTGGCTTCCGGGTTGTCCGGCAGGTGGGTCGGCGGTGGCCCGGCGATGAGGTTCTCGTGCGTTTCCATGAGCACAGTCTTACCTGTGCCGGGCCTCCGTGGTCATGCCCCCTGCCGCGATACGTGGGGAAGCCGCTGATTGTCGGCTACGGTGAAATGGTTGCGGACGCAATCACAGCCCGATCGCCGCCCCCGTACAGCCCGATCGCCGACGCGCGCACGGTCCGATCACGAGCACAGGCACGGTCCGATCATCAACCCGGGCGCCGCCCGGTCACCGAGGCGGGCACCGCCCCGAGGATCCGAGAAGGAGCACCCGCCGTGACCCTTTCCGCCTCGCGGCGCGCCGCTTCCCTGCTGGTCGTGGCGCTGACGGCCGCCGTCCTGGCCGTCGTCACGGCCTGCGGCGGGACCGTTCCCGGCCATGGGAACGATGCGGGCACGACGACTTCCCCCGGCGGCCAGGGCGGCGCGTCCGCCGGTCACGGCCGGACGGTGGTGTCGCTGACCTTCGACGACGCCTGGGCGACCCAGACGGTCGCCGCGGACCTGCTGCGCGCCCACCACCTCGTGGGAACGTTCTACATCAACAGTGGCTTCCTCGGCCGTCCCAAGCGGCTCACGCGCACGCAGGTGGAGGCGCTGGCGCGCGCGGGCAACGAGATCGGCGGGCACACCCTCACCCACCCTCGGCTGCCCACGCTGAGCAGGGCCGCCCAGCGCCACCAGATCTGCGACGACCGGCGCGCTCTGCTGGCCATGGGGTTTCGGCCCCGCTCGTTCGCCTACCCCTACGGCATGTACGACCGGACGACCATCGCCGTCGTCCGCGGCTGCGGGTACGACAGCGCGCGCAGGTCGGGCGGCCTGGCCGGCCCCGCCGACCGCTGCACGCAGTGCCTGCGGGCGGAGGACGTGCGGGCGACCGGCCCGTACGAGCTGCGCACGACGCCCGCGGTGCGCCGGTCGATGACGCTCGACGCCCTGACGTCGTACGTGCGGCAGGCGCGGGAACGCGGAGGCGGCCTGGTCGCCTTCCAGTTCCACAACGTGTGCGACGGCTGTGACGAGTGGGGCGTGCGGCCGGACGTCCTCGACGGCTTCTTCGGCTGGCTGGAGGCCCAGGGGGTGACGGTGCGCCGGTTCGGGGACGTCGTCGGCGGCTCGCTGCGCCCCATGCCGCGCGCGGCCGCGCGCGGCATGGCGGTCAGCGCAGGCGCCTGAGCAGGGCCCTGGCGCCGCGCCGCGCGGAGATCGGCGGCCGGGGGGCTTTCCCCCGGCTCGCGCTCCCGTCCGCCCCGCCGTCGTCGGCGGCCGCGCCCTGCCCGGTCATGGCGGTGAGCCGGCCGGTCAGGCGGGCGTTCTCCGCGCGCAGCCTCGCGATCTCGCGGGTGAGAGCGGGGTCGTCCACCTTGCCCCGCTTGGGCGGCTGCGCCTCGGCCGCGGGGAGGAAGCCCAGCGTCCTGCCGTCCATCCACCGCGTGCCGGACACGTCGTCGACCGCGGCGTCCAGCGGCTCCGCCTCGTCGCGCACCAGGGCGGCCCTCGCGAACGCGCCGGTGTGCTCCAGCCGGGCCGTGACCACCTCGTCTTCCTCGTCGAGGGCCACGCTGACCAGCCCGTATCCCTGCTCGGACGCCTGCTGCACGAGCCGCCGGAGCGTCTCGGGGCCGGGCACCCACCCGGCGGGGCAGAACATGCGGTAAGGCACGGGGGCCGCCGTGCCGGGCGTCTCCGCGGCGAACCGCACGCGCGGGTCGCCGCGGTACAGCCCGCGCACCATCACCAGGTCCAGGCGCGGGCTGTCGAGCGGGTTGCGCCGGTCCTCCCGCGCCTCGTCCCACGGCCCGACCAGGGTGATCCGGATGTCGTTGAGCGTGCTCGCGAGGAAGCCGTCCACGGTCGCCCGCAGGTCGTCGTAGGTCGCGCCCTCCGCCTCGACGACGACCTCCACGTACGGCACCAGCCACTGGCGGCGGGGATGGGTGCGCAGCCACCGCATGACCGGGATGTGGTCGGGAACGAAGACCTGGTTGTAGCGCCGGACCTGCTCGCCGTCGCGCATCATCATCGACGTGCCGAGGTGGCGGCTGCGGGCCTCGGGCGCCAGGACGAACGCGGCGCCCGCCTGTGCGAGCCGGTAGCCGAGCTCGGTGTCCTCGCCGAGGACCAGGCCGGTGTCGAGCGGGCCCGCCTCGCGCAGCAGGCGGGCGTTCACCGACGCGGCGTTGGTCACGTGGACGCGGTAGGCGGCGTCGCCGGCTGTGCGGAGCCCGTCGGTCCGCTCGGCCAGGTCGACGATCCAGCTGTGCGGCTCGCTCGCCGCCTCGTCGAAGAGCTTCTCGGTGGCCGCCGCGCTGACGGCCGCGTGCACCTCGGCGGGGCCGGGCCCGCCGGGCCGGTGGTCGACGTACCGCACGTACCCCATGACCACCAGGTAGTGGGCGAGGTGGTGCCAGCGCATGTGCGCCTCCACCTCGTCGTGGAAGGTCACCATGTCGGCGTCGAGCCAGTGGACGACGTCCCCGTCGGCGACGGCGAGCCCGGCGTTGCGGGCGTCGGAGCGTCCGCGCGCCCCGGGCTCGGTGGTGATCAGCCGGGTGTTCTCCGGCCTGATCTCCGGCAGGCGCAGCGCCGGGGAGGTGCCGTCGTCGACGACCACGACCTCCGTCAGGTGCCGGGGGTAGCTCTGCGCCGCCAGCGCGGCGAGGGTCAGGTCGAGCTTGTCCTGGTGGCCGTAGGCGGCGATCACCACGCTGACCGGCAGCCGGGGCGTCCACGCGCCGGGCTCCGGAGGCGTGAGCGTCCCGTAGTCGTTGTGCCGGATCCGTGGCTGGGCCCCTCGTGCGTGCCCGGTCGGCTGCTGCGTCACTGCTCCCACTCCATCAGTCGGCTCGGCCGGAATCCCCGCCACTGTTCCTTGGCCCTGGCCAGGAAGTAGCCGATCGGCTCCTGCCAGGTGTGCCTGCCCCGCGCGGCCCTGCGGGCCACGAATCCCAGGCCGTGCGTCCGGTAGATGCCGCCGCCCGCCCGCAGCAGATCCTGGAAGAACTGCACGTCCACCGCGCGCGGCACCGGGCGGAAGCCGCCGAGGGCCTCGAACGCCGAGCGGGCCACGACGAACGTGCCGCCGGCCACGTGGTTGGACATCGTCTCGCTGGTCCAGTCGCGCCGGATGGTGAGGTCGATCTGCTGCAGGTAGAAGAACTCCGAGGCGGCGCCCACGAGCTCGGCTCCCGAATAGGACTGGGCGAGCATCATGTCGGCCAGGTGATGGGGGCCGTACCAGTCGTCGTCGTCCCACTTGCTCAGGAACGAGCCGCCGGCGTGGCGGGCCGCCTGGTTGAGCACGACGCCGAACGGCACCGACGCGTCCGCCTCGACGACGGTGATCGGACGGTCGAAGCCGGCGACGGCCCGCGCGACCTCCGGGGTGCCGGCCGGCACCCCGTGCAGGGTGAGGATGACCTCCAGGTCCACCCCGCGCTGCCGCTGGATCTGCCCGAGGGCGAAGGGCACCAGGGCCGCCCGCCTCGTGCACATGATGACCGAGATCGCGGGCGGGGCCGGGACGGCGATGCCCGACCGGGCGGCGAGGTCCCGCCACCGCGCCATGGTCCCGTGCTGGGTGAGGGCCGTCCGGCGCAGCCGGACGCTGTGCTCCTCCCTGCGCAGGTCGTCGGCCAGATCCTCTTCGGTCGCGGCGGTCAGCCGCGTGGCCAGTTCAGGGCCGAGCGCCCGCGCGGCCCACTCCGGAGGCGGGTCCGACAGCAGGGGGACGCCGGCGGCGGCCAGGGCGGTCACGGCGCGGACCGCGGCGATCGGGCCGGTGTGGGCCGGACGCCAGGCGACGCGGACGCCGCGCAGGCGGCGCAGCCGGCCGACGTCGGCGTCGGTGACGCCGCCCGAGGCGGGCAGGCGGGTGAGCGTCCGGTCTTCCAGGCGGATCTCCCAGCGTCCGTCGCGCTGGAGGAGGTCGGCGACCGGCCGCGTAGGGGTCTTGAGGAAGCCCTGGGGGTTGACCGAGCGCTCGTCCACGGGCGGCACGGCCTCCGGGGCGAACTGCGCGCCGGCCAGCGCCTGGTACCCCCCGGGAGAGCCGATGCGCTCCCAGGTGACCGAGGGCCGGCGGTCGACGGCGGGCACCCGCTCGTCGATCCACCGCGGCCCGGGCGGGACGGCGCGGATGGCCAGGTCGGCGGTGGACACGCCCGACCGTTCGGGAACGGGGCCCTGGCGGTCGGCGACGGTCACGTTGGGGTCGCCGGGCCGCCAGTCGGCGAGGCCGGGACCGGCCAGCCCCGCCATGGGCAGTGGATAGCCGCTCAGGTGGTGGCCGCCGAAGCTCCTGGCGACGGCCGCGGCGACCTCCCCGGCGGGCCGCGGCTCGGAGAAGCGGGCCTTGACCCGCCAGCCGGTGCTGCCGTACCGGGAGACGCCGACGTCCCGCAGGAAACGGCGGCCGAGTCCCGGCGACAGCGGCACACCAGGGGCGTCGCACCATGGCGGCGACTCCACGACGATCACGCCGACCATGGAGGCCGCGGGGAGCTCCCCGCTGAGCGTCACGGCCCGGCGCAGGTCGGTGGGCGTGCGCGCGACGACCAGGACGGCGGAGGGCTCGGTGGTGGTCCACGGCGCGGGGCCCATGCTGTCCACGTCGGCCGCTTCGAAGGCCACGCCGGGGAGCAGGCCGTCGAGGTCGGCGGTCTCCACTCCGGCGACGGCCACGGCGATCTTCCCGCCGCCCCGGGTCAGCTCGGCGGTCATCCCGGCCGAGGCGAGGGCGGCGGTCATGCCCGGCCTCCCCGGAGGCCGGCGTCCGGGCACTGGAAGGAGGTCATCGGGGGGTCCGCCTGAGGATCATGGCGCCCTTCTCGGCCGGGTACGCGAAGCCGGTCAGCTCCGGGTGCTCGGTGAGCCAGCGGTCGGCCGCCTCCCGCTCGCCGGGGCGGTCGGTGTCGTCCATGACGAACCAGGCGCCCTCCGCGCAGCGCGGCAGCAGCACCGGCAGCGCCGGATAGCGGGCGAGCGGGGCGACGGCCCCGGGCGGCCCGTCCACGAAGACCAGGCCGACGCCGTTGAGGTCGTCCACGGCCCTGGTGTCGTACCAGGGGAAGGTCTCGCCGCCCGCGGTCCAGGGGGTGAGCGGGGCGTGGCGCACCTCGACCACGTCCTGCAGGCCGTGGGCGGCGACGAGGTCCCTGGAGGCCTCGGCGAACCGCTCGTCGTGCTCCAGGGCGACGATCCGGCCGCCGCCGAATCGCTGGACGGCGTATCCGAGCCAGACGCTGGACGCCCCGCTCCCGCACTCCACGATGATCTTTGGGTGGTCCGCCGCGACGCGCTCGATGAGCAGGCGCAGGACGTCGGGGGAGGCCGCCCAGCCGCGCAGCCGGGGGAGCGGCGCGCGCGGTTCGAGCAGGGCCCGGACGTCGATCAGCGCTTCGAGCTGCGCGTAGTCGCGGCGGGCCGCCCGTGCCAGGTCGGCCTGCCCGTGGCGCAGCGTCCCGCCCAGTTCGTCGAGCCTTTCGCCGAGGTCGCGCGCGGCGTGGACGGCGGCGCCGGTGAGGCGCTCATGGTGCTTGTGCAGGTCGGAAAGATCGTCGGCGCTCTGCCGGACGGCGGTCTCGACGCGGGACACCGCGGCGGAGAGCCGGTCGAGCCGCTGCGTCTGCGCGGCGAGCTCCATGCGGTCCTCGCCGAGGGCGGCCAGCACGGTGCGGGACTGGTCGCGGGCGGCGTCCTCCAGCCGGCCGGTGAGCCCGTCGAGCGTGGCCGTGAGCCGCGTGAGACTCTGCTCGGTCCTGGCGAGCGCGGCGTCCTGGCGCTTGGTCCGCGCGTCGATGCGCAGCGCCTTGCCGTCGGTTCTGCGCCCGCCGGCGACGATCACGGCGGTCGTGCCCAGGATCATGACCGACAGGGCTAGTTCCACCGCGACGATGGGTTCCACGGCGCCCGCAGCGGACAGCAGCACCAGCGTGATCATGACGACGCCCGCGAGGGCGGCGCTGATGACCAGGAGGAGGCGTGGGGATAATGTCCGCATAAGTTCCCTTTCTGGATTTATCAGGCAGGGGATCCCAGAATATGCAATGTCAGGTAAAGGGCTCCCAGGAGACGCGGGAGCCGTACTCACCGCGCCAGCGAGCGAGCATGCTCGCCCACTGAAGGACGTAGAGCGGACCGGACCAGCGCGCCTGCCGGGCGAGCAGGTCGGCGTCGCTCAGGGCGGCGAGTAATCGCGGGCCGAGCAGCGCCCGCGCCTCGTCGCTCGCCGCGACGCTCCCGGCCAGTTCGGCGAGCGCGGCAGGGCTCGTCGTGCGCCGCGGACCTGGGGCCGGCCGGTCGCCGGGGTCGTTCGTGGAGGGGAGCGCGGCCACATCCGGTGCTCCGTACCCGAGCATCGCCCGGTAATACGCGTGGTCCTCGCGCGCGGCGAGCGGGATGCTGAGCGCCGCGGTGACCACGTCGGGCCCGGCGAACGGCAGCCACACCTCCGCCTCGGGCCCGAGCAGCCAGTTCGGCGAGCTGTAGATCCCGCGATAGCGGGTGAGCAGGCGGGCGAGCACCGGCATGGCATGGTGCCCGTCCGCCGGTCGCGTCACCCGGTGGAAGGCCGAAAGGCTCAGGTCGGCGAGGGCGTCGCCCACCCCGGGCGCCCAGATCTCGGCGTGCCGCGGGAAGTGCCCGGACAGCGATCTCCAGGCCGCGGCGCGCGCCTGCTCACGGCCCGCGGCCCCCGCCGCGAATCCCCGGGGGCGGTCGCCGCCCCTTCTCAGCAGGCCGTCGCCGAGGCAACCGTCGATCAACGGCCCCCGCAGGCGGTGGACGGCCCGCGCGTACGGCATGGCCCACCCGTGGTGCAGGGTCTGGTACTGCGTGCGCCGCCACACCAGCCGGTGCTCCTCCAGCCAGGACTCCGGCCCGGGGACCACCGTGTGGTGCGGCACGCCGAGCGCGGCGGCCACGGCGGGGGCATGGGAGAGGTCGAGGTCCAGGCCGTCGTCGGTGCTGGTGGTCCACGCCTCGACCTGGGCGCCCGCCCGGCGGGCCGCGAGCGAGGCGAGCAGCCGCGAGTCCCAGCCGCCGCTGAGCCCGACCGCCACCGGACCCGCGCGGTGCGGGATGCGCTGCGCGATCAGGTCCACCATGTCCTCGGGGGCGGGCGGCTTGTGCGGTTCGGCGGCCAGCCAGGCGGGCTCGAAGCTCTCGACGGCCGGTCGCCCGGCGCCGGAGGAGGCACGCCAGGCGGTCGCGGGCGACAGGCGCCTGATCTCGCGGAACGGCGTCTCGTCCCCGAGCGGCGTCATCATCACCAGCAGGTTCGCCCAGGCCGACCAGTCCATGTGGAGCGGGGCGTCGTCCAGCCGGACGAGCGGGTCGACGCGGGCGGAGAAGTAGAGGGCGTCCCCCAGGGGACGGACGTGCAACTCGTTCAGGCCGAGGGCGTCGGTGTGCAGGACGGCGCCCTGGCGGTCGACGACCAGCCCGGCGGCCATGCGGCGCTCGGCGGCGTCCTGCCACGAGTGCGGCTGCGGGAGCCCGCCCGCCAGCGGCCACCACAGGTAGCCGGAGCGCGGGCCGGACGACCAGTTCTCGGGCTCGCCCGTCGACCACAGGGCAGCGGACGGGGAGCGGTGCACCTCGTCGAGCCCCCGCGGCGAGGCCGACAGCAGCCGGTCCGCCACGCGTGCATCCCACTTTCCGATGGCACCGCACACATATGGTCGCGCTCGGTAGGAGATGAACATTTAGCTCATGCTAACGACATATTTGTTACATCAGCCTCCCTATCATCTCTTTTTGCGATTTCTCTCAGGGAATTCCCATGGAACGGGCAGGACCTGCGACCTTGCCCGTTCCACGCGATCAGAGCGGCTTCTCCTCGAAGATCGCCGTTACGTCAGGACAGCTTGGTGCCGGCGGACAGCAGGTGCTCGCAGGCCTCCGTCACGCGCGCCGCCATGCCCGCCTCTGCCGCCTTGCCCCACGAGCGGGGGTCGTACTCCTTCTTGCTGCCCACGTCGCCGTCGACCTTCAGGACGCCGTCGTACTTCCTGAACATGTGGTCGGCCACCGGGCGGGTGAAGGCGTACTGGGTGTCGGTGTCGATGTTCATCTTCACCACGCCGTAGGAGATCGCCTCGCGGATCTCTTCGAGCGAGGAGCCGGAGCCGCCGTGGAAGACCAGGTAGAACGGCTTCTCCTGGCTGTACTTGGCGCCGACGGCGTCCTGGATGTCCTTCAGCACGCTCGGGCGCAGCTTGACGTGACCCGGCTTGTAGACGCCGTGCACGTTGCCGAAGGTGGCGGCCAGCATGTAGCGGCCGCGGTCGCCCAGACCGAGCGCCTCGGCGGTGGCCAGGGCGTCCTCGGGCGTGCTGTAGAGCTTCTCGTTCATCTCGCCGACGACGCCGTCCTCCTCGCCGCCGACCACGCCGATCTCGGCCTCGAGGACGATGTTGGCCGCGTTGGCCTTCTCGAGGAGTTCGCGGGCGATCTGGAGGTTCTCGTCCAGCGGGCAGGCCGAGCCGTCCCACATGTGCGACTGGAACAGCGGGTCCTTGCCCTGCGCGATGCGCTCGAGCGAGATGTCGAGAAGCGGCCGTACGAAGCCGTCGAGCCTTTCCTTCTGGCAGTGGTCGGTGTGCAGGGCGACGGTCACCGGGTACTTGGCGGCCACGACGCGGGCGTACTCGGCCAGCGCCACCGAGCCGGTCACCATGTCCTTCACCGACGTGCCGGAGAGGTACTCGGCGCCTCCGGTGGACACCTGGATGATGCCGTCACTCTCGGCCTCGGCGAACCCGCGCAGCGCGGCGTTCAGCGTCTGCGAGGACGTCACGTTGATGGCCGGATATGCGAAACCATTGGCCTTGGCCCGGTCGAGCATCTCGGCGTAGACCTCTGGGGTCGCGATAGGCATCGGAAGTCATCTCCCTAGAAGGAACGAAATCGGCTGGTGGAGGGCTAGAACGCACCCCCGGGCAAGTATTCCGAAGCGGCGGCGTTCCAGGAAGGAGGAGCCCGGCCCTTGTTTTCGCCCGTGGGTCCTCTTGTTTCCACCGGCGGGCCGTGCTAGACGCTCGGCGCCGGCCTTTCACGCCATCGTTCGTCCTCGCCCTCAGGTCTACCCTCTCGCACACCGAACCCGCCTGCCAGCGGTACCCTCATCGGTGATGGACCTCACAAATCTTCTGGACGCCCAATGGTGGATCGTCACCTTCGGGCTCATCGGCATCCTGGCGATCATCTTCGCCGAGACGGGCCTGCTCATCGGGTTCTTCCTGCCCGGCGACTCGCTCCTCGTGGTCGCCGGCATGGGGGCGTCCACGGCCGTCGCCACCTCCTTCGGCCTCGACACGCCGTTCCCGCTGCCCGTCCTGCTGATCTGCACGCCGCTGTGCGCGATCGCGGGCGCCCAGCTCGGGCACTACATCGGCGCCAAGAGCGGCCCCCGCCTGTTCTCCCGGCCCGACTCGCGCCTGTTCAAGCAGGAGTACGTCGACAAGGCCGAGCATTACTTCGCGAAGTTCGGCCCGTCCAAGGCCGTGGTGCTGGCGAGGTTCATCCCGATCGTCCGCACGTTCCTCAACCCGGTCGCCGGCATGCTCGGCATGCCGGTGCGGCGGTTCTTCCTGTGGAACGTCGTGGGCGGCGTCCTTTGGACCGAGTCGATGCTGCTCATCGGCTACGCCGTCGGCACCTTCGCCGGCAACGCCGTCCCGGACGTCGACCGCTACATCCTGCCGGGCGCCGCGTTGATCGTCCTCCTGTCGGTGATCCCGATCATCCGCGAGATCATCAAGGGCCGGCGGGAGGCCAGGACGGCCACCGACGCGGCCGTCGAGCCCCGCGGGCGCCATCACCGCGACCCGGCCCCGCCGCTGTAACGACCCCGCCCTGCGGCTTGACGGGCCGGCCCTGCCGCTGTGACGAGCCGGCCCCGCGCTGTGACGAGCCGGCCCGCCGCTGTGACGACGCGGCCCGGCGCCCGGTGCGGTGGTCCGCCGACACCGCCGAGGTGAGGCCGCCCAGGTCACGGCCGCGCCCGGTGGGCGAGTAACTCCTGCTTAGCGGTCGTCGGAGGCCTCACAAGCGCTACCCTCCGGTATGTGGGACGCCACAGGTCGGACCCGTTGGGCATCGCCCGCCTGCTGCTCGTGGGCCTGGCGGTCCTGGTGCTGCTCGCGCTGATCGTGGTGGGCGTCCTCGCCCTCATAGGCTCGCTGAGCTCCGACGCCGAGCCCGCGCCGACGCCCGGCGTCGGCGCAGGTCAGACGGCCGCGGCCGCTCCCTCGTCCGCGTCCCCCGCGGCGCTCTCCTCGCCTTCGCCCTCGGCCGGCGCCGAAGTCCCCACCGTGTTCGTCGAGTGCCGGGCCGACCGGTGCCCGCTGTTCGTCCGGATCACCGGCGGCGACGTGGTCGAAGACCGCGACCTGAGCCGTGACCAGCAGGCCGCCTACTTCCAGCAGGCCCTGACCGTGGTGCTCGGGGACGCCTCCACCGTGTACGTCGAAGTGAACGGCGAGCCGCGCTCCCCCGGCGAACCGGGGGAGCGCCAGACCCTCAAGATCGAGCGCGACACGGCGCTCTGACGCGAAACTTTCATCCGCGGCGCCCCGCCGGGCGGTTCCGCGGAGGCCGGTCTAGTCGAGACCGAGGTCGGTCAGCGTGTACGCCGTGCGGTAGGTCAGCCCGGCCGCTTCGATGGCCGCCGCCGCGCCCCGGTCCACGATGGTCGCGACGCCGACGATCTCGGCTCCCGCCTCGCGCAGCGCCTCCACCGCCGTGAGAACCGACCCCCCGGTGGTCGAGGTGTCCTCCACGGCCAGTACGCGGCGTCCGGCGACGTCCGGCCCCTCGATGCGGCGCTGCAGGCCGTGCGCCTTGCCGGCCTTGCGGACGACGAAGGCGTCAAGGACGCGCCCGCGCGCCGCCGCCGCGTGCAGCATGGCCGCGGCCACCGGGTCGGCGCCGAGCGTCAGCCCGCCGACGGCGTCGTACCCCAGATCGTCGGTGAGATCGAGCATCACCCGGCCGACCAGCGGGGCGGCGGCGCCGTCCAGGGTGATGCGCCGAAGATCCACATACCAATCGGCCTCGCGCCCCGAAGAGAGCACGACCCGTCCGTGCACCACGCCTTTTTTCTTGATCTCTTCCAGTAGATTCTCACGGTCGCTCATGGGGCAAGCCTAGAGAGGCCCGAATCGCGTCGACCGGCGGGCCACTCGTTTATCACCCCAGGTCGGTAATAGGAGGCAAACTGATACGGTCTGGCATGAACGTTCCTCGATATGGTCAGGCGCGGGCCGAATCGCCGGGATTCACCCTCGCACGATCAGTGGCTTCATTACCCTGAGATAGGGCCGGGCTTCGGCTGCCACCGGACCTGGGCCATGTAGAAAGGGCGGTGTCGCGTGGATCGCTGCGCGCTGTTCGTGGACGCCGGCTATCTGCTGGCCGACGGCGCGATGGCCGTGCATGGGACCCGCCATCGCGAAGCCGTCGCCTGGGACTACCCTGGCCTGCTCGACCTGCTGTCCACGCTCGCCCGCGAGCGCACCGGCCTGCCGTTGCTGCGCTGCTACTGGTACGAGGCGACGGTCGAGGGCAGGCGCACCCCCGAGCACGACGCGCTCGCCGACATCCCCGGGCTCAAGCTGCGGCTGGCCCGCATCAGGCCGGGCCGCAGAGAGGGCGTGGACGCCCAGGTCCACCGCGACCTGATGACCCTGGCCCGCAACAACGCCATCTGCGACGCCGTCGTGGTGAGCGGCGACGAAGACCTTGCCCAGGTGGTCAGCGACGCCCAGGACCTCGGCATCCGCGTCACCGTGATCCACATCGCGGCCGAGGGCGGGTGGGCGGTGTCGCGCACGCTCCAGCAAGAGTGCGACGACCTGATCGAGATCGGCGGCGGGCACCTCCGGCCCTACGTCAACCTGGTCACCGGCAACGTGGCGGGCCCTGCCGACGCCGGCTCCTCCTTGGGCAACGGCCATCGCCTCCCGCAGCCCATCGGCAACGGGCGGGCCCGTGACTCCCGCGCCCAGCACCACGGCCGCCCGTCACCGGCGGCCGATTCTGCCGCCCCGGCGCCCCACGCTCTCGGCGCCGGCTCCCAGGCCCCTCCCGCTTCCGGCTCCTCGGCGCCGGCGCCCTACGATCGGCAGTCCGGCGCGGGGGGCCGCGCCCAGAGCGCTCTCGGCTCCCTGGTGGGGCCTGGCGCGCACGGCTCGGGCGGCGGTCAGGACTCCCGGGGCGCCGACTACCACCTCTCCTCCACCGGGCAGGGCGCTTCCGGCGGCGACTACCCGGGCGCGGCGGCGGGGCAGGGGCCGGCCGGCGCCGCCCACCAGGCCTCTCCCGCCGGGCAGGCGCCGCCCGACGCGAACTACCAGGGCATCTCCGCGGGGCAGGCTTCCGCCGGCTCCGACTACCCGAGCACCTCCGCCGGGCAGGGTTCGGCCGGTTCCGAGTACCAGTCCGGCTCCGGTCGGCAGGGCTCGGCCGGTGCCGACTATCAGGTTCCCCCAGGGGGGCAGAGCTCCGCCGGTTCCGAGTACCAGGTCGGCTCGGGGGGGCAGGGTTCGGCCGGTTCCGAGTACCAGTCCGGCTCCGGTCGGCAGGGTTCCGCCGGTGCCGACTACCAGAGCACCACCGCCGGGCAGGGCTCTCCGGGCTCTGAATACTCGCTTTCCTCGACCGGGCAGGGGCAGCACGGTTCCGACCACCGCGCCGCCACCGGGCAGGGCTCCCTCGGCGCCGAACCGCAGGGCGCGTCCGCCGGGCCGGGCGCCCTGGGGCCGAACTCATCCGGCTCCGGCTCGCTCGGGTCCGGCTCGCTCGGGTCCGGCTCGCTCGGGTCCGGCTCTCTGGGTCACGAGGCGCGTGCTTCGGGGCAGCCGGGGGACTCCCGTGGTCAGGGCTCCCGTCTGTCCGATGGATCCGCGTCCGGGGGCCTGTCGTCCGGCGGCCCAGGAAGCGGCGGGCTCTCCTCCGGCGGTCCGGTGTCCGGTGACCTTTCCGGCGGCGGCGGGCTCACCATGGGCTTCCCCGCCATCACCGACCGGACGGTCCTCCCCTCCTCCGGCTCGCACGGCTCCTCCGGCTCACACGGCTCCTCCGGCTCGCACGGCTCCGGCGGTTCAGGGGCGAGCGGTCTCTCCTCCGGTTCCGCGGGCCTTCCGCCCGGCGATCTGTCCTCCGGAGGCCTCACGCCCGGCGGCCTGTCGTCCGGCTCCGCCCGTTCCGGGGAGCCCGTCTCCGGCGCGTCCCACTCCTCCGGCGGGGACGGGCCGCCGTCGTCCCGCTCCGCGTCCGGCGCCACGCCGCCGGGCACGTCCGCCGCTTCCCCGGGTTCCGGCGGCGGCCCGACCACCGCGGGCGGCCTCCCGGTCCGCTCGCCCGGGTCCGGCGCCCGAGTCGGCGGCGCCCACGCGACCGGCTCGCACGGCACCGGCTCCCACTCCTCACAGCCGCACGGTTCGGGCGCGCACGGGTCCGGTTCGCCGCAGGCCGGGGGGCAGCGCCCCTCGCAGCCCGCGCTTCCCGCCGCCTACTCCGGCTCCGGGTACGCCTCCGACGCGCACCGGCCCTCCCGCGCCGCGCAGTCGTCCTCCGGGCCGCCGACCGGGCCGATGGCGGCGCCCGTCCCACCGCAGCCTCCGGCCGTGCCGGGTCAATACAGCATGGGCGGCTCCGGCGGCCCGTCCTACCCCGGACACCACCTCGGCCCGTACACCGGCCCTCAGCCGGCGCCGGTGTCCGCGATGAGCTCGCCGGGCACCACCACGCTGGCCGACGCGGTGAAGGCCGCGCACAAGGAAGGGCACGACTTCGGCGAGTCGGTCGCCCGCGACGCTCCCGCCCTGTGGCTGGAGGCCGTGCTGGCCCGCAAGCCGCGCATGCCCTCAGACCTGGAGGCCCGGCTGCTCCAGGGCTCCTCGCTGCCCATCGACTTCCTGCTCCACGACGAGGTGCGCCACGCCCTGCGCCGGGGCTTCTGGGACGCTCTGGAACGCGCCCGCCGCTGACCCCGGCAGCCCGCCGGCCGCCGTCGAGCCCCAGCCCTCTGCGAGGGCGTCGAAGCCGGGCGCGAGGCTACGACAGGGTGTCGAGGCCGGCTCGCGAAACTACGACCCGGCTCCCGAAACTACGACAGGGTGTCGAGGCCGGGTCGCGAGGCTACGAGAGGGCGTCGAAGCCGGCCCGCAGGTGCAGGACGCGTGCTGAGAGGTCCTTGACCGGGGCGGCCAGCGAAGTGCTGCCGTTGGCCTGCGACACGTGCTCTTCGATGCGGGCGAGCTCCTCTTCGACGGCCGAGAGGCGCCGCGACAGCTCGGGGAGGACCTCGGCGCCCACGCCGTCGGGCAACTCGACGGTCAGGCGCTCGCGCAGCAGGGCCGCCTGCTCGGCGAGCCTGCGGTTCATGTTGTACAGCTCGACGAACACCGACACCTTGGCCCGCAGCACCCACGGATCGAACGGCTTGGTGAGGTAGTCGACGGCGCCCGCGGCGTAACCGCGGAAGGCGTAGTCGGGGGCGCTGTCGACCACGGTCAGGAAGATGATCGGGATGTTGCGGGTGCGCTCGCGCCGCTTGATGTGCGCGGCCGTCTCGAAGCCGTCCATGCCGGGCATGCGCACGTCGAGCAGGATGAGCGCGAACTCGATGCTGAGCAGGGCCTTCAGGGCCTCCTCGCCGGAACGCGCGCGCACGGCGACCACGTCGAGTGAGCTCAAGATGGCCTCCAACGCGATGAGGTTCTCCTCACGGTCGTCGACCAGCAGGATCTTCGCTCTCTCCGGCATCAAGCGCGTCCTTCTCTTCCGTCGCCCGACGGCACCCGGCCGCGCGTCAGCCAGCCCCGCAGGCGTTCGAGGAGCCGGTCGACGTCCACCGGCTTGGGCACGTAGTCGGACGCTCCCGAGGCGATGCTCTTCTCTCTGTCACCCTGCATCACCTTGGCGGTGAGCGCGATGATCGGCAGGTCGGCGAACTGCGGCATGCGGCGGATGGCCGACGTGGTCGCCCAGCCGTCCATCTCGGGCATCATGATGTCCATCAGCACCAGCGCGACGTCCTCGTTGCGTTCGAGCTGCTCGATGCCCTCTATGCCGTTCTCGGCGTACACCACGGTGGAGCCGTGCCGTTCGAGCACGCTCGTCAGCGCGAAGACGTTCCTGATGTCGTCGTCCACGATGAGGATCTTCGCACCGTTCAGCGGGTCGTCGCCCTGCCAGACGCGGCTTTCGATGCTCTCGGTGAGCTGCGGGAGCCGCATGTCGTCCCCGAGCTCGGGCATCTGCGGCAGGTCGGGGACGGCGCCGGTCGCGCGGCCGCGCTCGTGCCGGTGGTCGCCGGGCGAGATCGCCGCGCCGCCGTTGCTGCCGTCGAGCGGCCCGCCGTACCTGATCGGCAGGTGCAGCGTGAAGGTGCTGCCGTGCCCCTGGTCGCTGGTCGCGTGGATCTCACCGCCGAGCAGGCGGGCGATCTCGCGGCAGATCGACAGGCCGAGGCCGGTGCCGCCGTACTTGCGGCTGGTGGTGCCGTCGGCCTGGCGGAACGCCTCGAAGATCATCTCAAGCTTCTCGGGCGCGATGCCGATGCCGGTGTCCACCACCGAGAACGACAGGATGTCGTCGTTGTCGCGCAGCGTGCGGTCGATGTAGGGCACGCCGCCCTCCGCGCGGCTGATGTGCAGGCGCACCTCGCCCTTGGGGGTGAACTTGACGGCGTTGGACAGCAGGTTGCGCAGCACCTGCTGAAGCCGCTGCTCGTCGGTGTGCAGTTCTTCGGGCACCGACGGTTCGACCTCGACGGCGAACGACAGGCCCTTGTCCTGCGCGAGCGGCGCGAACGCCGCCTCGACGTACTCCACCAGCTTGGGCAGCGAGAGCTGCTGCGGGTGGATGTCCATGCGGCCCGCCTCGACCTTGGACAGGTCGAGGATGTCGTTGATGAGCTGGAGCAGCGCCGAGCCGGCGCCGTGGATGGTGCGGGCGAACTCCACCTGCTTGGCGGTCAGGTTGCCCTCGGCGTTCTCCGACAGCAGCTTGGCCAGCACCAGGAGGCTGTTCAGCGGGGTGCGCAGCTCGTGGGACATGTTCGCGAGGAACTCGGTCTTGTAGCGCGAGGACACCGCGAGCTGCTCGGCGCGCTCCTCCAGGGTGCGGCGGGCCTGCTCGATCTGGAAGTTCTGGATCTCGATGGCGCGGTTCTGCTTGGCGAGCAGCGCGGCCTTGTCCTCCAGCTCGGCGTTGGACCGGCGCAGCTCCTCCTGCTGGCGTTGCAGCTCGTCGGAGCGCTCACGCAGCTCGGTCGTGAGGCGCTGGGACTCGGTGAGCAGGCCTTCGGTGCGGGAGTTGGCGATGATGGTGTTCATGGTCACGCCGATGGTCTCGACGAGCTGGTTGAGGAAGGCGAGATGCGTCTCTCCGAACCGGCTGAAAGAGGCCAGTTCGAGCACGCCGAGCACCTGGTTCTCGAACAGGACCGGCAGCACGACGATCTGCGCGGGCGTGGATTTGCTGAGCCCGGTCTCGATGGTCAGGTAGGCGGCGGGGACGTCGTCCAGCACGATGGGGCGGCCTTCCGCGGCCGCCTGGCCGACGATGCCCTGCCCGAACTTGAAGCTCTGCCTGACGCTGCGCCCGGGGCGCACGCCGTACCCGGCGATCAGCCGGAGCTCGTCGTCGGCGGGACTCTCGACCATGTAGAAGGCCCCGTAGCGGGCCGACACCAGCGGCGTGAGCTCGCTCATGATGAGCTTGGCGACCTCCATCAGGTCGCGGTGGCCCTGCATGAGGCGCGAGACGCGGGCGAGGTTGCTCTTGAGCCAGTCTTGCTCCTGGTTGGCCATGGTGGTGGCGACCAGGTTGGACACCATCGTGTTGATGTTGTCCTTCAGGTCGGCCAGCTCGCCCTGCGCCTCGACGGTGATCGAGCGGGTGAGGTCGCCGCGGGCGACCGCGCTGGTGACCTCGGCGATCGCGCGCACCTGCGTGCTCAGGCTGCTGGCCAGCTCGTTCACGCTCTGGGTGAGCTGCTTCCAGGTGCCCTCGACGCCCTCGACGCGGGCCTGGCCGCCGAGCTGGCCCTCGGAGGCGACCTCGCGGGCCACGCGGGTGACCTCGGAGGCGAACGACGACAGCTGGTCGACCATGCGGTTGATGGTCGTCTTCAGCACGAGGATCTCGCCCTGGGCGTCGACGTCGATCTTCTTGGACAGGTCGCCCCTGGCGACCGCCGTGGTCACCTCGCCGATGTTGCGCACCTGGTAGGTCAGGTTGGTGGCCATCGAGTTGACGTTGTCGGTGAGGTCCTTCCAGACGCCCGACACGCCGCGCACCCGGGCCTGGCCGCCGAGCTGCCCCATGGTGCCGACCTCGCGGGCCACGCGGGTGACCTCGTCGGCGAACAGGGAGAGCTGGTCGACCATCGTGTTGACGGTGTCCTTGAGCTGCAGGATCTCGCCCTGCGCGTCGACGGTGATCTTCTTGGACAGGTTGCCCTGCACGACGGCGGTGGAGACGGCGGCGATCTGCCGCACCTGCGAGGTCAGGTTGTTGGCCATGAAGTTGACGTTGTCGGTGAGGTCCTTCCAGACCCCGGACACGCCGTGCACCTGCGCCTGGCCGCCGAGCTGGCCCTCTGAGCCGACCTCGCGGGCCACGCGGCTCACCTCGGAGGCGACCAGGGAGAGCTGGTCGACCATGGTGTTGATCGTGGACTTGAGCTCGAGGATCTCGCCCTGGGCGTCGACGTCGATCTTCTTGGACAGGTCGCCGCCGGCCACGGCCTTGGTGACCTGGGCGATGTTGCGCACCTGGTAGGTCAGGTTGTTCGCCATCGAGTTGACGTTGTCGGTGAGGTCCTTCCAGACGCCCGACACGCCCTTGACCTCGGCGCGGCCGCCGAGCTGGCCCTCGGTGCCGACCTCGCGGGCCACGCGGGTGACCTCGTCGGCGAACAGGGAGAGCTGGTCGACCATCGTGTTGAGGGTCGTCTTGAGCTGCAGGATCTCGCCGCGGGCGTCCGCGGTGATCTTCTTGGACAGGTCGCCCTGGGCGACCGCCGTGGCGACGGTGGCGATGCCGCGGACCTGGCTGGTCAGGTTGCTGGCCATGACGTTGACGTTGTCGGTGAGGTCCTTCCAGACGCCCGACACGCCGCGCACCCGCGCCTGGCCGCCCAGCTCGCCCTCGGTGCCGACCTCGCGGGCGACCCGGGTGACCTCCTCGGCGAAGGCCGAGAGCTGGTCGACCATGGTGTTGACGGTGTTCTTGAGCTCGAGCATCTCGCCGACGGCGTCGACGGTGACCTTGCGGCTCAGGTCGCCGCGGGCGACGGCGGTGGTCACGACGGCGATGTCGCGCACCTGGGCGGAGACCCGGCTGGACATGGTGTTCACGGCCTCGGTGAGGTCGCGCCAGCTTCCGGACAGGCCGCGGAGGTTGGCGCGGCCGCCGAGCTGTCCTTCGGAGCCGACCTCGCGCGCGACCCTGGTCACCTCCGAGCTGAACAGGGAGAGCTGGTCGACCATGCCGTTGATCGCCCTGCCGAGCCGCCGCACCTCGCCCTTGGCCGTGCGGCCGACGTCGAGGCGCCGCGACAGGTCTCCGAGGGCGACGGCGTCCAGCACGTCGGCGGCGCTGCTCACCGGGCCCACCAGCCCGTCGATCAGGTCGTTCACCGAATGGACGCTCTCGGCCCACAGGCCCACGCCGGGGCCGGGCACCAGGCGGACGTCGAAGCGGCCCTCTTTGACGACCTCGCGGCTCACGCGGATCAGCTCGTTGGCCAGGTGCTCGCGGCGGTCGGCCACCTCGTTGAGGAGTAGTCTGACCGCGCTGAGGTTGCCCGGAGGCGCGAAGGGCACACGTTTCGTGAAGTCGCCATCACGCCACGACATGAGGGTTTCCAGGAACGGCTGAAGATCGGACTCGGTATAGGACCGCTCCGAGCCTGCCCCCGTCGTAGGGGTACCCTTCATGAAGCCTCCTTCACGCTGTTCGGGCGGGATGCGGAGTAGTGCCAGTCTGGCATGAAGGACGCTGTGCGGTCGCCCTGTCGATCGACCGCGTGTGACGGCCGACTGTGGTAAGCACGGTGTAATGACAAGTTCTTCCCGGGGTGTGCTGGCCGCGTCATTCGCGCCTGGCAGGACGGCCCTACCCGCGGCCGCGCGGTTCACCCGCGAGGTCATGACCGCATGGGCGGCCGCGTCCATCAGCGTGGACGCCGAGCGGCTGACCGGTGAGCTGGTCTCCGATGTAGGCGATGTCCCTTTTGAGATTGTATGGGTGCATCAGGGAGATTCGCTCCAGATTGAGGTGCGAGAGAAAGAGGGCACGGCCGTCCCGACGACGCCTCCGTCCAGCTCGGTCGCGGTCTGGGGGGTCAGCTTCGCGGGCGCGCTCCGCACCCGCTGGGCCCGGCTGAGCCTGCCCGGCAACGGCGGCGGTGGCGGTGGCGGTTCCCGCGCGGTCGACGAATGGACAGGGCAGCGCGCCTCCCAGGGGCCCGGCTGGCTCGGCTTCCTGGCCGACGCCAGCGACCTGCTCGCCGGCACGCTCGACCCCGACATGGTGCCCGCGCTGATCGCCCAGATCGTGGTGCCGCGGCTGGCCACCTGGTGCGCCGTCTACACGGTGAGCTCCGACGGCGAGCCGCTCGACCTCGCCTACCTGTGGCACGCCGACGAGGGCCAGATCGACGGCCTGCGCGCCGAGATCGAAGAGGTCACCATCCCGTCCGTGGAGAACCTCACCCCCGTGCCGATCCAGCTCGGCGACTGGCAGTCCCTGGCCTTCCCGCTGGTCGCGCGCGGGCGCAGCCTCGGCATGATGTGCCTGGGCCGCGCCGGCCGCTTCCCCGACGACGCCGCCCAGCTCGCCGAGGACCTCGGCCGGCGCGCGGCGCTCGCCATGGACAACGCCCGCCTGTACGCCCAGCAGGCCGACGCCAACCGCGCCCTGCAGCGCAGCCTCCTGCCGCCCGGCACGCCCGCCGAGACCCCCGGCCTGGACTACTCGGTGGTCTACGAGCCGGCGGGCGAGAACAACGAGGTCGGCGGCGACTTCTACGACCTGTTCACCATCGGCGAAGGCACCTGGCGGTTCGCCATCGGCGACGTCTGCGGCACCGGGCCGCAGGCCGCGGCCGTCACCGGCCTGGCCCGCCACACGCTGCGCCTGCTGGCCCGCGAGGGGTACGACGTGACCGCGGTCGTCTCGCGCCTCAACCAGGCCATCCTGGAGGAAGGCGAACGGGCGAGGTTCCTCACCCTCCTGCACGGCGAGATCCGCCGCACCGGCGACGGGCTCGACCTCTCGCTGATCTCCGCCGGGCATCCGGAGGCGCTGCGCCTGCGGCCGAGCGGCGTGGTGGAGGCCGTGGTGAGCTCCCAGTCGCTGCTCGGCGTCTTCCCCGAGGCCCAGTTCACCGCCGACCACGTGCGCCTGGAACCCGGCGACGTCCTGCTCGGCGTCACCGACGGGGTGACAGAACGCCGGTCGGGCGGGCGACTGCTGGACGACGAGGGCGGCCTGGCGAAGCTGCTCGCCGAATGCGTCGACCTGTCCGCCCGCGCCGTGGCCGAGCGCATCCGCCGCGCCGTTCAGGACTTCGCGATCGAACCCAGCGCCGACGACCTCGCCATCCTCGTCCTCCGCGCAGAACCGCGTTGATCTGTGTTTGTTTTGCCTCGCTTCGCTCGGCGGGCTCGGGGCGCCTTTGAGGCGGCGCCCTTCGTCGTCGTTCACGAGCGCTCGTTCCTCGCACTCGCTCTCTCCTCCTCAGGACACCGCCGCGCCCCGAGCCACATCCTCCTCAGGACACCGCCGCGCCCCGAGCCACATCCTTCTCAGGATCGCCGCGCCCCGAGCAGGGGGTGTCAGGTGGGGGTGGGGGCGGGGTGGGGCATGCCCACGTGTTTGCAGGCGAAGTCGATCTGGGCGGCCATCTGGCGGATGCGCTCCTCGACCACCAGGCTGGCGTGGCCGGCGGGGTAGCGGTAGACCTCGTGCTCGTGCCCCCGTTCCTCCAGCTTCGCCAGGTACTTCTCGATCTGCCTGATCGGTGAGCGGGGGTCGTTCTCGCCGGCCAGCACCAGCAGGGGCGCCTGCAGCGCGTCCAGGTAGGTGATCGGGGACGACGCCGCGTACAGGTCGGGCACCTCCTGCGGCGAGCCGCCGAACAGCGCCCGGTGGTAGGCGCGCAGGCCCTCGGTCTCGTCGCTGTAGGCCGCGGCGTGGTCGGTGATCGGCACGGCGGCGATGCCGGCCGCCCACCACTTGGGCTGGGTCGCGAGGCCGAGCAGCGTGAGGTAGCCGCCCCACGAGGCGCCCGCGAGCACCATGCGCTCAGGGTCCGCCACGCCGTGGCCCAGGGCCCACTCGCGCACGGCGGCCACGTCGGCCAGCTCGATGTGGCCCACGTCGCCGCGCAGCGCGTCCCGCCACACCGAGCCGTACCCGGTGGAGCCCCGGTAGTTGACGCGGACGACGGCGAAGCCGACGTCGACCCAGGCCGCGACGTTGGGCATGAACGAGTCGTCGTCCTGCGCGGCCGGGCCGCCGTGCAGGAGGAACACCGTCGGATAGGGCGGGTTGCCCACGGAGGGGCGCGACACCAGGGCATGGATGCGGCCGCCGGGCCCGTCCACGTGGACGTCCTCGAGCGGCACGGACGGCGGCGCCGAGGGGCCCGACTGGTTCATGACGACGTGGCCGTCGCTGGCCCTGATGACCGGGGGCCGCGCCGCGCTCGACCAGGAGTACTCGACCGTCCCGTCCGGCCGGGGCATCGCGTCGTGGATCACGCCGTGCGGCGTCTTGATCGCCGTGAGGTGGCCGCCGCCGAGGTCGTACCGGTACAGCTCGGTGCGGGCGCGGTCGTTGTGGCCGATCAGCAGCGCACGCCCGTCGTGGTACCAGTCGGCCGTGATCTCGCCGGGCACGCGCAGCCAGATCTCGCGCTGCTCGCCGGTGACCGGGTCCCAGACCAGCGGCTCGCGGCGCCCGCGCCGCTCGTGCAGGGCCAGGATGCGCCGGTCCGCCATGGTCGGCGCGAACCGCACGCCGCTGAAGCCCTTGCCGGGCCCGTCGTGCAGGTCCCCGGCGACCTGGCCGTTCGGCCGGATCACGCGGAGGGCGGGGTGGCGGGAGTCGCCGTGCTCGCTGTGGCTCAGCGCGATCAGCGAACCGTCGAGCGACATCCCCGCGACCTGCACGAACTCGCGGGATTCGTAGATCACCGCAGGCTTGTCGTCGCTGTCCACCTGGATGTGGAGCACCTGGAAGCCGTGGCGGCTGCTGCGGCCGACGGCGGCCGTGCCGACGGCCGACAGCGCGAGGCCCGTCGGGTGCCCCGGAGCGAGGTCGGGGTGGGCCGCGATCTCGGGCCCGCCGTTGAACGGCTGGCGCATCCAGATGCCGAACTCGTCGCCGTAGGTGTCGGAGAACCACCAGATCCACTGGCCGGTGGGATCGATCGCCGCGTGCGAGGTGCCGCGCGGACGGCTGGTGACCTGGCGCATGGCGCCGTTCGAGCGGTCCCAGGCGTGGATCTCCCAGACACCGGAGATGTTGCAGCGGTACACGGCTCGGGCCGGAGCCAGCCGTGCCCAGGTGGGCAGCGTCATACGTGCCGCGCGGAACCTGGCCTGCCAGCGTTCCTCGGCCTTCATGGGCGTGCCCCTCCCTCACGCTCTCCCGGACCGGGATCGGCGGGTTGCCGTTAAGTATGTCGCTTCTGTACGGAAGATGGCCTACAAAGCTCGGGAAATTCGTAATTCCGATGTGTCTAGGCGATCTTACGGAACAGAGAGATCCGGCACGACATCTGAACGGTCATCGGGTCCGGGAGGCGGAGGATTTCCCGCCTGAGCGTCTCTGGATCGGTGTGCCAGGCGCTCGGGCCCATGCCCACCACGGTCTCGACGGCCTGGTGGTCCAGCCGCATCGGGGCCTCCTCGACGATCTGGCCGGTCTCGGCGAAGTGCCCCCCGAGCGCCTCCGCGACGCGCCGGGCCTTGGCCTCGTCCACCGACAGCAGGCCCAGCTCCGCGACCAGGGGCGAAAGGTGACGGGGCGTCGGCGTGACCACGATCAGCGTCCCTCCTGGGCGCAGCACCCGGGCGAACTCGGGGCCGTTGCGCGGCGCGAAGACGTTCAGCAGCACGTCCGCGCACGCGTCCCTGACCGGCAGCGGACGCCACACGTCCGCGACCACGGCGCCGATGCGCGGATGGGCACGCGCCGCGCGCTTGAGGGCGTGCTTGGAGACGTCCAGGGCGATGCCGGCGTCGTGCGGGCCGAGCACGCCGGCCAGATAGTGGCCCGTGCCCGCCCCGGCGTCCAGGACCAGCGCCCTGCCCGCCGCGGCGGGCTCCACCGCCCGGCCCGCCGTGGCGGGGGAGTCCGCGGCGTCCCGCGCGGACGCCGTCGCGGTGCTCACCAGGGCGCGCAGGCGGCCGGCGAGGGCGGCGAAGTGGCCCGCGCCGAGGAAGGCGGACCGCGCGGCCACCATGGCGGGGGTGTCGGCGGTGCCGGGGACGGCCGACCCGGTGAGCAGGCTCACGTATCCCTGCTTGGCGACGTCGAACGCGTGGCCCTCACCGCAGCGCGCCGCGCCCCCGTCCAGGGCGAGGCCGCCGCGGCAGACGGGGCACAGGAGGTAGTCGATGACGTCGGCCAGCATGCCCTCCATCATCCCGGCAGCGCGCGGGCCGCCGCTCACCGCTCGATGCGGACGGCGAGGCCGTCGAGCACGCAGCGCAGGCCGAACTCGAACAGCGTGTCCAGGTCGAACTCGACCTGAGGGTGCCCGACGACGCCGGAGAAGACGGGGAACTCGCCCGACGACAGGATCGCCGCGAACGTCGGGTCCAGGGCCTCCATCCATTCGTCGTCGGTCACGCCGGTCTCCTGCCGCGCCTGTGCCTCCCGCTCCAGGTTCACCGCGACCCCGTGCACGAAGCCGATGACGGTCATGGCCGCGTGGAGGACGGTGTCGGGGTGGAGCCCGAGGCCCTGCAGCCCGCGCATCAGCCACTCGGTGTGGAGGAGCGCGTTGCGCGACAGCAGGGGACGGGTGAACGACATCACCTGCGCCAGCCAGGGGTGCCTGCGGTACAGCGCCCAGTGCGCCCGCGCCGCCGTCTCCAGCCGGTCGCGCCATCCGCCGGGGGCGGTCGCGGGCGGGGGCGACTCGCCGAACACGGCGTCGACCATCAGCAGCGCCAGCTCGTCCTTGCTCGCGACGTGGCGGTACAGCGACATGGCGGCCACGCCGAGCGCGGCGGCGACCCTGCGCATGGACAGCGCGGCCAGTCCTTCGGCGTCGGCGATCTCGATGCCGGCGCGGACGACGCGCTCGCGGGTGAGGTCCCGCTCGTCGCCGCGCGCCTCGCGGTGCCGGGCGGCGGGGCGGGCGGCTTCGGGGAGATCCACCACGGTGCCCACGCCGGGCACGGCCCGTACCAGGCCCTCCTGGCGGAGCGTGGTCAAGACCTTGGTGGCGGTCGCCATGGCCACCCCCCACTGCCGGGTGATCTCGCGGGTGGAGGGCACCCGGTCTCCGGCGCTCAGCTCGCCGGAGGCGATGCGCTCGCGGATCTCCCGGACGATCCGGGAGTACGGCGGGTCGGGGCGGTCACCGGGCCGATGCACTCGGCGCCTCCTTCGTTCGATCGCTTCCTGCGCCGCAGCGTACTAGTGCACCAGTGCGGGCGGCATGGTGCGGCGAGGCGGGGCCGGAGCGCGTCCGCCGTGGTCACGGCACCGGTATCGATCGGTGAAGCCCTGCCTAAGTGCACTAGTGCTCAACAGAGAATATCCCCAGCTCATTGCGCATATACGCCGTACGCCCTACCGTTCAGGTGATGGCTCGTACACCGTACACACGGGAGACGCGGCCATCCCGAGACACCGGCAGAGGAGAGGCGCATGACGACGAACCGCAGCATCCTGATCTCCGGCGCGAGCATCGCCGGGCCCGCGCTGGCCTTCTGGCTGCGCCGCCACGGCTTCGACCCGGTCGTCGTGGAGCGCGCCCCCGCGTTCCGGGACGGCGGCCACGCGATCGACCTGCGCGGAGTCTCCCGCGAGGTGGTGGCGCGCATGGGACTCATGGCCGAGGTGCGTGGGGCGAGCATCGGCACCCGCGGCATGTCGTTCGTCGACGCGGGCGGCCGGCGCAGGGCGAGCATGTCCGCTGACATGCTCGGCGGCGAAGGGCCGGTCGCCGAGGTCGAGATCCTGCGGGGCGACCTGGCGCGGGTCCTGTACGACGCCACGCGCGGCGACACCGAGTACGTGTTCGGCGACTCCGTGGCCGCGCTCGCCGACGACGGCGGCGGGGTGGAGGTCACCTTCGAAAGCGGCTCCCGGCGCAGGTTCGACCTGGTCGCCGGCGCGGACGGCATCCACTCCACGACACGCGCGCTGGCCTTCGGCGCGGAGGAGCGCTTCTCTCGCCACCTCGGCTCCTACACCTCGTTCTTCACCATCCCCTACCCGGAGCGCCACGAGCGGTGGGACCGTTACCACACGCCGCTCGGCGGGCGCGTGGCGGCCATCCGGCCGACGGCGCGGCCGGAGGAGGCCAAGGCCCTGTTCGGCTTCCGCTCGCCGCCCCTGAACTACGACAGGCGGGACGTGGACCAGCAGAAGAAGATCCTCGCCGACCGGTTCGCCGGCGTGGGCTGGGAGGTTCCGCGACTGCTGGACGCGATGTGGGACGCGCCGGACTTCTACTTCGACACGGTCGGCCAGATCCGCATGGAGCGATGGTCGAGCGGGCGCACGGTGCTGCTCGGCGACGCCGCCTGCTGCCCGTCCGCCTTGACCGGCCTCGGGACGAGCCTGGCGCTCGTGGGCGCGTACGTGCTGGCCGGCGAGCTGGCGGCGGCGGACGGCGACCACCGGGCGGGCTTCACCGCCTACGAGCGGGAGATGCGCCAGTACGCCACGTCCGCCCAGGCGCGCGCCGGCGACGGATCCACGTCGTTCCTGTTCCCCACGTCCAACGCCCACATCTGGCTGCGGAACACGATGATGCGCACCATTCCGTACATGCCGTGGAAGAAGATCGTCGCCAGGAGGCTCCAGCAGGCCGACGCCATCACGCTCAAGGACTATCCGAGCTGAGGGCGCCGGCCCGCCGGAGCCGGGCCTGTCAGGCGGGGACGGAGGCCACGCCGGGCGACAGGAACGGGCGGCCGTTGACCTCGCCCGACACGCCGGTCCTGTCGAGGTACGGCGTGATGCCGCCGGTGTGGAACGGCCAGCCCGCGCCGAGGATCATGCACAGGTCGATGTCCTCGGGCGCCGCGACGATCCCCTCGTCCAGCATCAGGTGGATCTCCTCGGCCAGCGCGCGCAGCGCCCGGTCGCGCACCTGCGCAGCGCTCGGCCCGGTCGCCCCCGAGGCCTCGAAGATCTGCCGCGCCTCCGGGTCGATGGAGAAGTCGGGGGCGTAGACGCCGGGCTTGCCGGCCTTCACGAGCGTCGCCAGGTTCGACGAGACGCCGTACCGGCCGGGGAACGCCTCGTGCAACGTCTCGGAGACGTGCAGGGCCACCGCCGGGCCCACGAGCTGCAGCAGCGTGAACGGCGTCATCGGCAGGCCGAGCCCGTCCAGCGCGTGGTCGGCGACCTCGATCGGGGTGCCCTCGTCCACCGCGCCGATGACCTCGCCCATGAACCGGGTGAGCAGCCGGTTGACCACGAACGCGGGGGCGTCCTTCACCAGCACGCAGGACTTGCGCAGCGCCTTGCCGACCGCGAAGGCCGTGGCCAGCGAGGCGTCGTCGGTCTTCTCCGCCCGGACGATCTCCAGCAGGGGGAGGACGGCGACCGGGTTGAAGAAGTGGAAGCCCACCACCCGCTCAGGGTGGCGCAGGCCGGCCGCCATCGCCGAGATCGACAGGGAGGAGGTGTTGGTGGCCAGCAGGCACTCGGGGCCGACGACGGCCTCCACCTCGGCGAGGACCTGCTTCTTCACCGCGAGGTCCTCGAAGACGGCCTCGATGACGAAGTCGGCGTCGGCGAACGCGTCCTTGGTCAGCGAGCCGGTGACGAGCCCTTTCAGCCGGTTGGCCTGGTCACCGGTGATGCGTCCCTTGCCGAGCAGCTTGCCGACCTCGGCGTGGACGTAGCCGACGCCCTTGTCCAGGCGGGCCTGGTCCAGGTCGGTGAGGACCACCGGCACCTCGAGGCGGCGGGCGAACAGCAGGGCGAGCTGGGAGGCCATCAGGCCCGCGCCGACCACGCCGACCTTGGTCACCTTGCGGGCCAGCGCCTTGTCCGGGGCGCCCGCGGGGCGCTTGGCCCGCCGCTGCACCAGGTCGAAGGAGTACAGGCCGGCGCGCAGTTCGTCGCCCATCAGCAGGTCGGCCAGCGCCTCGGTCTCGGCCGCGAAACCGGCGTCGCGGCTCGCGGAGCCCGCCAGTTCCACCAGGTCCAGCGCGCGGTACGGCGCGGGGGAGGCGCCGTGCAGCTTGAGGTCGACGAGCGTCCTGGCGCCCGCCACGGCGGCCTTCCAGGCGTCGGCGTCCTTGGTGAACGGGTGCCTCGCGACCGCGGTCTCGCCGGTGAGCACGCGGGCGGCCCAGCGCAGCGACTCCTCCAGGAAGTCGGCCGGCTCGAACATCGCGTCGGCGACGCCGAGCCTGAACGCCTCGGCGCCCTTGATCATCCGGTTCTGCGACAGCGGGTTCTCGATGATCAGCTTCAGCGCGTTGACCGGGCCGATGAGGCGGGGAAGCAGCTGCGTGCCGCCCCAGCCCGGCACCAGGCCGAGGAAGCACTCGGGCAGCGCGACCGCGGGGACGCCGGAGGAGATCGTCCGGTAGGTGCAGTGCAGCGCCACCTCCAGGCCGCCGCCCATCGCCGCGCCGTTCACGAACGCGAACGACGGCACCTCCAGCTCGCCGAGCCGGCGGAACACCTCGTGCCCGAGCCGGCCGAGGGCCGTGGCCTGGTCGCGCGTGCGGACCAGCGCGGCGCCCTTGAGGTCGGCGCCGACGGCGAAGACGAAGGGCTTGCCGGTGACGCCGACCGCGGCGATGTCGGTGCGCTCGCAGATGGCGTCGAGGGCCTTGTCCAGCTCGGCCAGGCCGCGCGGGCCGAAGGTGCTGGGCTTGGTGTGGTCGAAGCCGTTGTCCAGCGTGATCAGGGCCATCGTGCCCGCGTCGCCGGGGAGCCGGACGTCGCGGACGAGGGCGTGGGTGACGACCTCGTCGTCGAAGATGCCGGTGATGTCGCTCACTTGCCGCCCTCCCAGGCGAGGTTCTCCCAGATGACCGTTCCGCCCATGCCCATGCCGACGCACATCGTCGTGATGCCGTAGCGCACGCCGGGGTTCTCGCCGAACTCGCGGGCGAGCTGCGTCATGAGCCGCACCCCGGAGGAGGCGAGCGGGTGGCCGAACGCGATCGCGCCGCCGTAGGGGTTGACGCGCGGATCGTCGTCGGCGATGCCGAAGTGCGACAGGAAGGCCAGCACCTGCACGGCGAAGGCCTCGTTGATCTCGATGAGCCCGATGTCGCCGATGGACAGCCCGGCCAGGCGCAGCGCGCGCTCGGTGGAGGGGATCGGGCCGACGCCCATCACCTCGGGGTCCACTCCGGCGAAGGCGTAGGAGACCAGGCGCATCTTGGGCGTGAGGCCGAGCTCGGCGGCGGCGTCGGCGGCGGCGAGGACGCAGCCGGTGGCGCCGTCGTTCAGGCCCGCCGAGTTGCCGGCGGTCACGTGGCCGTGCGCGCGGAACGGCGTCTTCAGCGACGCCAGGCCCTCCATGGTGGTGCCCGGTCGCGGCGGTTCGTCCTCGGTGGCCAGGCCCCAGCCCTCGGCGGCCTTGCGGGTCGCCATCGGCACCAGGTCGGGCTGGATCCTGCCGTTGGCGTACGCCTTGGCGACCTTCTCCTGGGAGGCGACCGCGTAGGCGTCGGCGCGCTCCTTGCCGATCTCGGGGTAGCGGTCGTGCAGGTTCTCGGCGGTCATGCCCATGACCAGCGCGGAGCCGTCGACGAGCTTCTCGGACAGGAAACGCGGGTTGGGGTCGACTCCCTCGCCCATCGGGTGGCGGCCCATGTGCTCCACGCCGCCCGCGATGGCGACGTCGTAGGCGCCGAAGGCGATGCCGCCCGCCACGGTGGTGACGGCGGTCATCGCGCCGGCGCACATGCGGTCGATGGCGTAGCCGGGGACGGACTTCGGCAGCCCTGCCAGCACGGCGGCCGAGCGGCCGATGGTCAGGCCCTGGTCGCCGATCTGGGTGGTGGCCGCGATGGCGACCTCGTCGACGCGCTCGGGCGGCAGTTGCGGGTTGCGCCGCATCAGTTCACGGATGACGCGGACGACCAGGTCGTCGGCGCGTGTCTCGGCGTACATGCCCTTGGGGCCCGAGCGGCCGAAAGGGGTGCGCACGCCGTCGACGAACACGACGTCACGAGACGTTGGCACGGCTGGCTCCTCGCTGCTGGATGGCTTCCGCCTACATGCTACTCGTGAGTAACATGATGGCATGGTCCCGGATTCCCTCGTGCCGCGGCCGAGGCCAGGCCGCACATTCCCCCCGCGGCCCCAGGCCAGGACGGAGCGACCGAGCCGGGCTTCACTGCGGCGGGTCGATCGGGGGACGCTCGCCGTCGGCGGCCACGTCCCGCAGCGCCAGCAGGATGCTCGCCGGATCGGCGATGAGGTGCGGGTTGCGCTCAAGATGGGCCAGGTGGCGGTGCGAGAGCGTGCGCACCGTCAGCGAGTCGTCGACCTTGACGACCAGGAGGGAGCCCACGACCAGGGCCGCCCGCGGCGTGTGCTCCAGCGCCTGGATCAGGCGCGCGGCCGCGCTGGCCTGGGTGTCGTCCACCTGCGCCTGGGTCACGTGCAGCGCCCGCAGCTCGGCGGCCCGGCGGAGGTCGCCCGCGATGTCATGGGCCAGGTCGGAGGCGGCGACGTCCTTGGCCTTCGCGCGTAACAGCTTGAACCACGAGCCGAGGATCTCCTGCGACCACTCCGAGATGCTCCACCCGGCGGCCTCGACCAGCTCCTCGACCGCCGTCAGCACCGCGGCCGCGGGCTCCTCCTCGCCCAGGTAGATCGCGATGACCTGCTCGGACGGCTCGTCCTGCGCCCGGGCATCGCGCACCGCGCGAAGTTCGCGGGCCAGCGCCGCGCCCATGCGCTCCGGCGGCGTCGCGTCCTCGCCCAGGCCGCGGGGAATCTCCGAGATGGACGGCAGCGCGGACGCGGAAACGGCGGCGGTCGCGTCGGCCAGGCGCTTGACCAGGTCCTGAGCCAGTGACCGCGGCAGGTAGCGGGCCAGTTCGTCGGCGTCGCCGAAGGCGATGACCTGCGGCACCGCCATCTTCGAGAGCTGTTCCAGCATTCGCGTCAGGGCGACGTTGTCGCGGCCCAGCAACTCGATGTCGGAGTGGAGCGACATCGTGATCCGCTCGCGCTCGGCGCGCAACTGAATCATCGCCAGGTCGCTCTCGGACTCCGCGTTGATCAGCTGCTCCTGCAGCAGCCGGCCGCGGAACGCCTCGATCGCGACCGCGCGGCGCGTCTCGTCGAGTTCCTCCTGCTCCGTCTCGATCTCGCCAAGGACGGTCTGCATCGCCTCGACGCCCCAGGCCGCCAGGAGGGGCCGCAGCCGCGCCTCCAGCTCCAGCCGGATCTTGTCCTGCTCGGCGAGGAAGTCGGCCGCGGTGTACGCGGCGGCGGCCGTGTGCAGATGATGCCGGATCGCGGGGTCCAGGACGCGGACGACGAACCGCCGCACCACGTCCGCGTACCCGCCGTCGGGCTCACCCCCGCCGAAGCGGCGCACGATGCGCGGGGCGGCCTCGGCGGTGATCCGGACGATCTGTGTGACGGCGCACCGCATCCAGTGCCCCTCGACGTTGACCCGGATCGGATCCAGCCGGACATCGTCCGGCGCCGCGCCGGAGCCGGACGCCCACTCAAGGAGCAGCACCCGCGTGGGGATCAGGGCGACACGCGCGAACCATGGATTGATCCGGTAGGAGCCCACCGGCAGGTACTCGGCCTGCACGCCTCGCTGTCCGCCCGCGTTCAGGAAGGCGTCCGGTGACTGGAAGGAGGCATGGCCGGGCACGACGGGCCCCAGTGAGTCCTCCGCCGTGCCGGGCTCGGCCCCCTCGTGGACCACCACGACGCCGGCGTACCCCACGGGGACCACGACCTCCCGCAGCTCGTCGGGACGCAGCCCGCTCCGGCCGCTCTCCACGGTGTCGATCGTGATCACGGTGAAGAACTCGGGATTCGTCGCGTACCACGCTCCGCCGGGCAGCACCGCGGGCTGCCGGCCCAGCTGGCCGCCGTTCGCCAGGAACGCGGCCTCGTCCTGGAAGAGGTCGCACTCGACGTGCCTGGCGAGCACGCCGGTCGCGGGCGCGGGCCGCCCCTGCTCGGCCAGCACCACGCCGACGGTGCCCGGCGGCACGTGCACCCGCCGGACGACCTCGACCTCGTAGATCGGCCAGGGCAGCAGATAGCGGCGCCCGGCGGGCAAGGTTCCCGCCCGCGCCCCGGCGGCCGACCGCCCTCGCCCCAGCCGGCGGTAGACGACCCCCACGTGCCCGGCGGGGACGCGGACCGTGCTCCTGGCGAGCAGGATTCCCCCCGCGAGGAGAACGACCCCCGCGACCAGCCACCAAACGATCATCGCGCGCCTCCGCCCGTGTCGTACTGCGGATTATCGCCGACCCGGCCGGCCCTTCGCCGCCCTTTCCGGCCGGCGATCGACTCCGACCTCGGGAGCCGCCGGCGGGTGACTAGGCGATGCCGGTGAGGATCGTGCGCACGAGACCGCCCGCGAAGTCGTCCACCTTCGCGGGTGGGCCCTCCTCGCCGAGGAAATGCCGCAGGAAGGCCTGCTGGTAGCAGGCGCCGAGCAGCAACGCCGCCGCCGCGTCGGGGTCGGCGTCGGCGCGCAGGCGCCCGTCCGCGCGCAGCGCCCGCAGGTACCCCGCGAGCGCCTCCAGGGGCTTGTGCGGACCGGCGTCCAGCTTGCGCAGCTCGTCGCGGTGGCGCTGGAGCAGGGCGGGCTCGGCGAACAGCGACGAGCCGATCGGCACGCTCGCCTCGTAGAACAGCGCCGCCGTGCGGACGATCTCGGTCAGGCACTCTTCGGTCGACCGGCCGCCGGGGTCGGACGACAGCCGGGTGATCAGCGCGCCGAGGCCGGGGAGCCGTTCCTGCAGGACGGCGACGAACATCTCCTCCTTACCGGTGAAGTGCCGGTAGAGAGCCGCCTCGGAGCAGCCCGCGGCGCGGGCGATCTCTTTGGTGGTGACGCGGGCCAGCCCCATCGTGCGCATGAGGTGTTCGGCGGCGTCGAGGATGCGCCGGCGGGTGCGGGCGCCGGCGGCCGTGCGCGGCTGAGGCATGCGGTGCTCTCACCTCCCAGGCCGGTGCGGCTTTTGGCCGCCTTTGAAAGGGGTACTCATTCTATGATGTGAGTGAGTACTCACCAACGTCCGGGGGGACATCTCATGAAGATCACCGTCTTCGGCGCCACGGGTCGCACAGGCAGGGAGGTCGTCCGGCAGGCGCTGGACGCCGGGCACCAGGTCACCGCCGTGGTCCGAGACCCGGCCCGCCTTCCCATCAGCCACTCCGCGCTCGAGGTGATCACCGCTGACGTGACCTCGCCGGACGCGCTCCGTCCCGCGCTCGCCGGCCGCGACGCCGCGATCTCGGCTCTCGGCCCGAACGGCAGGAAGGACGTGGGCATCGCCTCCGCGGCGCTGAGCGCGATCGTCCGCGCGATGGAGGCCAACGACGTCCGCCGCCTCGTCGTCGTGAGCGCGGTCCCGGTCGGCCC
This sequence comes from Sphaerisporangium dianthi, assembly GCF_042654065.1. Classification (NCBI taxonomy): domain Bacteria; kingdom Bacillati; phylum Actinomycetota; class Actinomycetes; order Streptosporangiales; family Streptosporangiaceae; genus Sphaerisporangium; species Sphaerisporangium dianthi. The sequence goes on from NZ_JBHSFP010000018.1 coordinate 129,776, forward strand.
GATCCCCGATGGGGAGCCGTTCCTCTACCGCACGGTGGTGCTGCCGCTGCTCAAGCGCGTCCTGCGGGACGGGTACGCCGACCTGCGGGCGATGGAGGACGAGGTGCGGCACAGCCCGCTGGAGTGGACGATCGTGCGGCCGCCACGGCTGACCGGCAAGCCGCTGACCGGGAAGTACCGGCGGGTCGTGGGCGGCAACGTCCCGCGTGGCCGTTCCATCTGCCGGGCCGACCTCGCGCAGGCGATGCTCGCGTGCACGGACGACCCCGCCACCGTCAAGCAACCGGTCGGAGTCGCGTACTGACCCCGGCGCCCGACCACATACCGACCGGGCGCCCGATCACGCATCGACCAAGCGCCCGATCACGCATCGACCGGGCGCGCGGTCGGGTGCCGGCCCGGCGTCCGGTCGTGTACTGACCCGGCGTCCGGTCGTGTGCCGTGGCGGTCAGGAGGCCGCCACCTGGCGCAGGAAGGCGGCGTTCGAGGGCGTCTCGCGGAGGCGGTCGAGCAGCACGGCGAGGGCCTGCTCGCGGTCCAGGCCGGAAAGCACGCGCCGCAGCTTCCACACGACCTCGCGCTCGTCGGCCGCCATGAGCAGCTCCTCGCGCCGGGTCCCGGAGGCGGCCACCTCGACGGCGGGGAACATGCGCTGCTCGGCGAGCGCCCGGCTCAGCCGCAGCTCCATGTTCCCCGTTCCCTTGAACTCCTCGTACAAGAAGTCGTCCATCCGTGAGCCGGTCTCGGCGAGCGCGGTCGCGAGGATCGTCAGCGATGGGCCCTCACGGGTGGCCCGGGCGGCGCCGAACAGACGTTTCGGCAGGTGGACGGCCTGCGCGTCCATCCCGCCCGTGAGCGTCTCGCCGCCGTTCGGCGCGATGACGTTGTAGGCCCGGCCGAGCCGGGTGAGCGAGTCGAGCAGGACGACGACGTCGGTCCCGCGCTCGACGAGCCGCTTGGCCCGCTCGACCGCCAGCTCGGCGAGCGACGCGTGGTCCCGCTCCGGCCGGTCGAACGTCGAGGCGATCACTTCGGCGCGCACGGACTCGCGGAAGTCGGTGACCTCCTCCGGCCGTTCGCCGACGAGGACCACCATCAGGTGGACGCCGGGGTGGTCGCGGGCGACGGCGTCGGCGATCGCCTTGAGCACCATGGTCTTGCCGGCTTTCGGCGGTGCGACGATCAGGCCGCGCTGCCCCTTGCCGACGGGGGCCAGAAGATCGATCAGCCGGGTGACGGGAGATGCGGGCGAGCCGGACAGGCCGGACGAGAGGACGAGGCGCTCGTGCGGGTGGACCGGCGTCAGCGCGGCGAAGCGCGGCCGGGCGAGCCCGGGCCGCTCGCCGTCGACGGAGACGATCTCGACGGCCCGGCCCTGCAGCCCGCGCGTCCGCGCCACCACCAGGTCGCCGGGGCGCAGGCCGAGCTCGCCGACCTGCGTCAGGGGAAGCCGGACGTCGTCGTCACCCGGGAGGTGGCCGCCGGTCCGGATGTAGGCCGCCTTCTCGCGGACGTCGAGCAACCCCCGGATCTCCGTCACGGCGTCGGTCTGGCTGAGGCCGGGCAGGGCGCCCGGCCCGGCCGGGGTCTGCCCTGCCGTGACCGGCGGGCGCCGGCGCGTTCTTTTCTGCGGCGCCGCCACGGGCGCCGGGGCTTCGATGGTCGTTGTCATGTGATTCCTTGCCGATGAGAGGGTGTGCCCGCTGAATGCGTGGTGGGGACGGCGCCGGAAGGATCGCTTGAGGAGAGGCGAACGCGGCGGGCCCGTGAGGGCGTGCGGCGGCGGCCTGTGGTCGATCGAGCGATCGGCGCGAGATGCCTGCCCGTGAGAGGGCGGCGAGAGAACATGCGAACGGCCCTGAAATGGCGGGGAATGTGGTCATCCCACCTGAAGAGCCACTTTCACCATAACATCACTGCACGGCCGGCGCGCAAGCACCTGGAGCGATCAGGTGCGATCGTGGCGGCCGTACGGCGGCCCCGAGCCGGTGAGCCGGAGCCGGTGAGCAGGTCCTGTCGAGCAGGTTCTGTCGAGCCGGGCGCGGGGTGCGCGGGCGTGCCAAGCTTGGGGCAAGGTGTCCAGGTGCGGGGGGAGCGCGATGGCGTACGAGCCGATGACGGTGGCCGGCGTGGAGGTCGTCCCGCTTCGCGACGCGGTGGGCCCGATGGGCGGCGACCTGCGGCAGCCGCCGCGAGAGAAGTTCACCGGCGGGTCGCCCGAGCACCGCGCCGCGCTCGCCGGCGACGAATGGACCCTGCACTTCCGCTGCTACCTGCTGCGCGGCCGCACCGGCCGCCTCGTTCTGGTGGACGCCGGGCTCGGCGGGCGTGACTCGCCCGCGGCGAGCTGGGCGCCCGTGCCGGGCCGCCTGGTGGACGAGCTCGCCGCCGTGGGCGTGTCGCCGGCGGACGTCGGCACCGTCGTGCTCACCCACCTGCACAGCGACCACGCCTCCGGGGCGGTCACCGACGGAGTGGCCACCTTCCCCAACGCCCGGCACGTCGTCCAGCGCGCCGAGGTCGACTGGATCGAGGGCGCCGGCCCGAACCCGATACTCGAGCGGGTGCTGCGCCCGCTGACCGGGCTGGTCGACGCGGTGGAAGGGGACGCCGAGGTGGCTCCGGGCGTGCGGGTGCTCCTGGCCCCCGGCCACACACCCGGCCACCAGGTGGTCGAGATCGGGCCGCTGACGCTGACGGGCGATGTGATCCTGCACCCGGTGCAGCTCGCCGACCCCGCGATCGAATACGCCCACGATGACGATCCGGCGCGGGCGGCCGAGACGAGGCGGCAGGTGCTCCGCAGGTCTCGCTCGCGCGGCGGTCTGATCGGCACCGCTCACTTCCCCGAGCCCTTCACCCGCCTCGTCCCTGCCGAGCCCGGCGGTGATCCGGGCGCCGTGGGCGGCGCCGAGTCCGGGTCAGGGGCCGCCGCGCGCGGCGGCCCCTGACCGGTCAGCCGACGGGGACCGGCACCGGCCGCCGCCGCGCCGCGTCGGTGTCGTCGTCGTCTTCGTCGTCGCCGTGCGACAGCTGCGGCAGCCAGTCCAGCCAGCGCGGCAGGTACCAGTTCCAGTCGCCGAGCAGCTTCATCGTCGCGGGCAGCAGCACCGCCCTCACGATGGTCGCGTCGATCAGGATCGCCGCCGCCAGCCCGACGCCCATCTGCATGAACGTCAGCAGCGACAGCGTGGCGAACGTCCCGAAGACGGCCACCATGATGAACGCCGCGCTGGTCACCACGCCGGCCGTGGACCGGATGCCGAACGCGACGGCGTCCTCGGTGCGCATGCCCCGGTCGAAGGCCTCGCGGATCCTGCTCAGGATGAACACGTGGTAGTCCATCGACAGGCCGAACAAGATCACGAACAGGAACAGCGGCAGCCAGTCGGTGATGTACCCGGTGGAGGTGAATCCCAGCAGGCCCTCGCCGTACCCCCGCTGGAAGATGAGGACGAGCACGCCGTAGGCCGCCGCCACCGACAGCAGGTTGAGCAGGATCGCCTTGATCGCGACCACCAGCGATCGGAACGAGACGAGCAGCAGCAGGAACGCCAGCAGCAGCACGAACCCGAACACCAGCGGGATGGTGCGAGAGAGCTGGGCGTTGAAGTCCATCGAGCCTGCGGCGCTGCCGGTGACGTGCGCCTCGCCCACGCTCGCGAGCGTCCCGGGCACGACGTCCTCCCGCAGCGTGCGCACGGCGTGCTCGGCGGCCCCGCCCTCGCCCTTCAGCCCGATGGAGATGCGCGCCACGGTCTTGTCGGGGTTGACGTCGACGCCGAAGGGCTCGTTGGCCTCGCCGGTGGCGAGCGCGCGCCGCTTGAAGCCGTCGATCGCCGCGGTGACGGCCGGAGTGGTGACGTCCGCCGCCTTGAGCACCACGACGGCCGGGTCGTTGCCGCCGGGGAACGCCTTGTCGATGCGCTTGAACGTCTCGGCGATCGCGTAGTCGCCCTGCAGGTCGTCGATGGTCTGCGAGCCGGTGCGCAGCGTGAACGCCGGTACGGCGAGCGCCAGCAGCAGGCCGCCGGCGACGACCACGGAGACCAGCGGGTGGCGCAGGACGGGGGTGAGGATCGCGTTCCAGAACCGGCCCTGCCCCTCGCGACCGCCGAGCCTGCGCGTCCAGGTGAGCCGCCCCCGCGACAGGACGCGCACGGTGCCGTGGACCAGCCGCGCGTCGATCTTGTCGCCGATCAGCGACAGCAGGGCGGGCAGCACCGTCAGAGAGCCGATCATGGCGGTGAGGACGACCAGGATCGTGCCCTCGGCGAAGCCCATGAAGACCCCGTTGCCGGTCAGGAACATGCCCGCCATGGCGACGATGACGGTGATGCCGGAGATGAGCACCGCGCGCCCGGACGTCGCGGCCGCGATCTCGATGGCGCGCCGCTTGTCGCGGCCCTTCGCCCGCTCCTCCCGCTCCCTGCGGATGTAGAACAGCGAGTAGTCGACGCCGACCGCGAGGCCGATGAGCAGCATGAGGTTCGGAGTGGCCTCGTCCACGTGCAACAGCTGGCTGGTGAGGCCCAGCAGCCCGGTCGCGCCGACGATGGCGGTCATCGCCAGCGCCAGCGGGACGAACGCGGCGAGGAGCGCGCCGAACGCCGCCAGCAGGATGCCGAAGGTGATCGGCAGCGACAGCTGCTCGGCGCGCACGAAGTCCTTGTCGATCGCCTCGCCGATCAGCTTGCCGGCGCTGGCCCCACCGGCCTCCTCCACGCGCAGTTCGGGGAACCGCGGCCGCACGCCCGCGACGGCGTCCAGCACCGGCTGCACGCGTCCGTCCGCGGTCGCGCCGTCACCCTTCATGTCGAACTGCACGAGCGTGGTGCGCCGGTCCTGGGTGACGGGGGACGGCTGCGCGTCGTACGGGGTGCGGACGTTCTCGACCTGCCCGGTCGCGGTCACCGCGTCCTTGACCGCGGCGACCGCGGCGCGGAACCGGGGCCCGTCCACGGTCAGGGCGGCGTCCTCGGACTGGACCAGGACGACCTCGCCCGCGACGTCCTTGAAGGCGGCGCCGTCGAGAATGCGCCCGGCCTCCCTGGAGTCGCCGTTCGCGCTTTCGTAGTCCTTCATCTTCGCCGTGCCGATGGCGTTCCCCGCTAAAGTCGTCACCGCCACGAAAGCGACCCAGATCAGGATCGCCGCCCAGCGGTGACGCGCGCTCCAGCCGCCGACCGAGGCGGCCAGATTCCTCCGGCGTCTCATTCGATCGTCTCCCCCAGCTCCCGTTTTTCCTTTGAAGGTAGAAGCCGGGAAAGACGATCACATCGGCCGCTGAACGCAGATCGGGAATACCCCAGAAGGGGTAGGGCCGCGACGGCCGTCCCTCTTCAGGTGTACGGGGCGTCCCCTAAGGGACGACGGCGGCGGTCCCGGCGATACGGTCGAAGCCATGGTCGTGCTACCGCCGGACGAGTTCTACGCCGGGCTCAACAAGACCCTTTCGGGCGCCGGTGCGCTCATCACCGATCCCGGGGGCAGGGTGCTGCTCGTCAAGCCGAACTACCGCGACCACTGGCTCTGGCCTGGCGGCCATGTGGACGAGGACGAGACCCCCGACCAGGCGTGCGCCCGCGAGCTGACCGAGGAACTCGGTCTCACCGTGCCGGTCGGCCGCCTCCTCGGCGTGCACTGGGTGCCGCCGTTCGGCGACCGGCCGCTGCCCCTGGTGCACTTCCTGTTCGACTGTGGCGAACTGCAGGGCGCCGACGGCCTCGTCCTGCAGGAGGAGGAGCTGGACGCGTGCGGCTTCTTCGACGAGGACGAGGCGAGGGCGCTGATGCCCTCCTACCTCGTCCGCCGCCTGCGCGCCGCCCTGTCGGCCAAGAGCGACGGCACGTCCTTCTACCTCACCGGCGGCTCCCCGGACTTCACCCCATGACCTCCGGCCGAGCCGAACGCCCAGCCGACTCGACGACCGAGCTGACCGGACGACCGACCTGACTGGACGATCGGGCGCACCGGCCGCTCGGAGGCGCCCGCGCCGGCTCGCCCTGAGTGACGAGAACGCCGCAGAAAGCGAACCCGCTCGACGGGCAGGTGACAACGCGGGCCGGTGGACGGGCGTCGAAGTAGCGGTGGGACCCGCGCCGGAGACCGGGGCGCTGGACCACTGAGAGGGGTGGGTGGGCATGGACGTGCGGATCGCGGTCCGGTCGGACGACCCGGCCGGGGACCTCGACGACCTTCGCAGGTGGCTGGTCCGAGAGCGCGAGCTGCGCGGCCGGGTGGAGGCGGTGCCGGCGCCGCCGCCGGAGGGCGTCCTGTCATCGGTCGTCGACGTGCTGCTGGTGGCGCTCGGCCCGGCGGGCGCGGTGACCGGCCTCGCCGCCGTGCTGGTCACCTGGCTGCGCCGTCGCCGCCCGGACGTGTCGTTCGAGGTGGTCCGCGCCGACGGAGCCAAGTTCACCATCTCCGCCACCGACCTCGACGGCATGGATGGGGCGCGCATGGAGGCGTACGTCGACCGGCTCGCCGCCGCCCTCGACGGCGGCCCGCCGTCCCTGCCGCCCCCCGGCGCGGACGGCCCGCCGTCCTTGCCGCGCCCCGGCGCGGACGAGACGGCACCCCCTGTCGGCGGGGCGCCGGGCGAGGGTGGCGAGGAGCGGGCGCGGAGGCGGCTACCGGGCGGCCGGGGGTGACGGCCGGGGCGCCGACCGACCTGTCGGGTCCCGGCGTCCAGGTCCTGCTGGTCGGGGTGAGCAGGTATCCGGCCGCCGACCAGCGTTATCTTCCCGACGTCCCCGCCGTGGAGACCACGGTCGAGGATCTGCGGGAAACGCTGGTCACCCGGTGCGGCGTGGCCGAGTCGTCGATCACCGAGCTTCTGAACCCGGACGGACCCGAGAGGCTGTACTCCGCCATCTCCGAGGTCAGCCGGCGCGCCACCACCGTCTTCCTCCTCTACTTCGCCGGGCACGGCAACCTCACCTCCGACCGCTTCTACCTCGGCACCGCGAAGTCCGACCAGCGGACCTACCACCTGCGCGAGCGCTGGCTGGACTTCGGCGGCGTGGCCGACGCCCTCGCCGAGAACGCGGTGGCCTCGACCGTGGTCATCCTGGACTGCTGCTTCTCCGGCCACGCCTCGCTTCACGGCGGCGCGCATTACCTGCTGGCCTCGGCGGGCCCCACGGAGTTCGCGCTCGCGCCGCCCGGCGCCCGTCACACCGCCTTCACCGGCCGCCTTATCGAACTGCTGCGGGACGGCGCCCCGACCGCTCCGTACGCGCTGAAGCTGGACGACGTCTACCGGCACCTGGACCGCACGCTGAAGGTGCGGCCGCACCACCGGTCCGGCGACTTGGGGCAGAACCTCCTGATCGCGCACAATCCGGCCTACCGACCCCCTGACATGCCCGGCGGGCCATCTGGCGATCGGGACGAATCGGCCGACACCGCCTGCCCCTACCCGGGCATGGCGCCCTACGGCACCGACATGGCCCGCTACTTCCACGGCCAGGGCAAGGCCGTGGACGAGCTGGCCGACCGGCTGCACGGCGACGCCCGGCCGTTCATGCTGATCGGCCCCTCCGGCTTCGGCAAGTCGTCGCTGCTGCGCGCCGGGCTCATCCCCGCCGTGCGGCAGCGGGGGATCGACGGCCGGGCCGTGCTGGACATCCTCGTCGAGCCGGGCACCGCCCCCCTTTCCGCGCTCGCCCGCGCCGTCGCCCGGGCGACCCGCGCCGACGACGCCGGCATACGGGCGGCCCTGGACACCGACCCCGCCGGGGCGCTGCGCCGGGCGCTTGAGCCGGTCCTCGGCGCCGACGGCCGGGCGCTCCTCGTCGTCGACCAGTTCGAGGCCGTGTTCTCGGCGCCGGAGGCCGAGCGGGAGGCGTTCGTCACGGCCGTGCTCCCCATCGAGCCCGGGCCCCTCCACGTCGTCCTCGCGGTCCGCCCCGACTTCACCGGACACTGCCTGGCCTACCCCGCGCTGGCCGACCTGCTCGACGACCGGCCGTACTACCTGCGCCCCATGACGGAGCCGGAGCTGCGGGAGGCGATCCAGGGCCCCGCACGGGCGGCGGGGCTGGACCTGGCGGACGGCCTGGTCACGCTGCTGCTGCGCGAGCTGCGCGGCGGGCGCGTCCCCGCGCTGCCGCAGTTGTCGTACGCGCTGACCGTCACCTGGGCGCATCGGGCCGACCGGGTGCTCACCGTCCAGGCGTACGAGGAGTCCGGCGGCATCGACGGCGCCCTGCGCAAGGCGGCCGAGGAGGCGGACGCCGCGCTGACCGGCCCGCTGCGACCCGTGGCGCGGCGCATGCTGCTCGCCTTGGTGATCGGCCCGCACGACGACCTGGTGATCTGCCGGCCGGTCCCGCTGGCGCGGCTGCTCGGTGAGGAGGCCGACGCGGCGGCGGCCCGGCAGGTGCTCCAGGTCCTCACCGACGCCCGCCTGCTGAGCGTGGACGGCGAGCGGAACGTCTCGATCGTCCACGATTCGCTCACCGGGAGCTGGCCGCTGCTCGCCGAAGTGATCGCGCTGAACCGCGACTGGATCCGCCGGCGCGGGCAACTCGAGGCCGACGCCGCCGCCTGGCGGGCCGCCCGCCCCGAGACCAGGGAACGCGCCGTCTACCAGGACGCGATCCTGGACGGCGCGGTGGCGCTCGCCCGGTCACGTGACGACGTCCCGGCCCTGGTCACCGCGTTCCTGAACGCCGGGCTTGAGCACCGCGAGCGGCTCGTGCTGGCCGAGCGGCGGGTCAACCGCCGCCTGTGGCGTCTGGCGGCGGCACTGGCCGTCGTGAGCGTCCTGGTCGCGGCCACCAGCGTGATCGCGTTCCGGCAGCGGGGCGAGGCCGTGACGGCGGCCCGGGTCGCCGTGGAGCAGCGCGACGTCGCCGACTCCGGGAGGCTGGGGCGGACGGCGGTCGCCCTGGTCGAGCGGCGGCCGAACCTGGCCAGGCAGCTCGCGCTCACCGCCTACCGGATCTCCCCGACCCCGGAGGCCTACGCCGCGCTGTTCGCGCTCCAGAGCGCCCCCGCGGTGGTCGAGCTGGGGCAGCACGTCCATCACGCCGCCGTCCGTCCAGATGGGCGGCTCATGGCCTTGGGCGGCGGGAACGTGCTGCTCTGGGACCTGGAGCGCCGGACGGCGCGCGGGAAGCTCAACCCCGGTTCCGGCGCCCTCACGTTCACCGAGTTCGTGCTCGGCGGCCGCGGCCTGCTCACCGCCACCACGGACGGCATCGTGCTGCTGTGGGACGTGTCCGACCCCGACCGGCCGTCGATCACCGTGGACCTGACCGACGTCATGGGCAGGGCCGACGAGGAGTTCGACGACATCGACACGATGGCGCTCAGCCCCGACCGCCGGATCCTCGCCATCTTCTACACCCGGGACGGCGACCGTCGGGGGTCGGCCCTGTGGGATGTCGCCGATCCCGCCCATCCGCGGCGGCTGTCCCTGTCGCTCGGCCGGATCCGAGGCCTCGCGGAGAGACTGGTATTCAGCGGCGACGGCAGCATGCTCGCCGCGGCCGAGGGCGGGGCCGCCACCCTGTTCGACGTCTCCCGGCCCCGCGCGCCCCGGAGGCTCGCGAAGATCGACTACGGTGCCTGGGGGATGGGCGCCCTGGCCTTCAGCCCGGACGGGCGAGTGCTCGCGACAGGGGACGGTAACATCGATGGCTTCGCCGGCGGCGTCGACACGGTCCAGCTGTGGGACATCTCCACGCCCGCGCGCCCGCGCCGGCTCCGCACCCTGAACGGGCACACCAACCGGGTGAACGGGCTGGTCTTCAGCCCGGACGGCGCCACGCTGCTGTCCGCCTCCCAGGACTCCACGCTCGGGGTGTGGGACGTCCGAGACCCCGGCACGGCCCGGCAGGTCCGCGTCCTGTCCGGGCACTTCGATCCGGTCGCCGACGTCGGCCTCCTGCCCGGCGGGGCGGGTTACTTCTCCGCCTCCCTGGACGGCGCCGTCCGACTCTGGGACGCCGCCGACCTCACCAGCCCCGGCGCCCTCGCCTCGTTCACCCTGCCGGGGAAGCATCCGCGGGACACCGACGCGCAGGACGACCTGCTGGACGTGGCCTTCAGCCCGGACGGCCGCACGCTCGTATCGGCCGCGATGGACGGGACGGCCCGCGTCTGGTCGGTCGCCGACCCGCGGCACCCGGTCCTGCGGCAGACCCTGGACGAGCACGGGAGCTGGGTCAACAGCGCCGCCTTCACCCCCGACGGCCGCTTACTGATCACCGCGGGCAGGGACGCCGACGTGGTCGTCTCGGCCGTGAGCCCGCAGGGGGAGATCCGCCGCCTCACGGAGTTCACCCCCGACCCCGGCAGCGTGGTCTGGTGGACCGCGGTCAGCCCGGACGGCCGCGTCCTGGCCACCAGCGGCCAGACCCCGGCGCTGTGGGACCTCACCTCGCCGGCGGAGGACGGCGAGCCTGCACTGCTGGCCCGCCTGCCGGGGGATCCCATCGCGTCCACCAGGGCGGTCGCCATCAGCGACGACGGCGCTCTGCTGGCCGTGGGCGACCAGAGGGCGGAGATCCGGGTGTACAAGATCACCGACCCCCACCACCCGGAGCCGCTCGCCCGCTTCATTGCGCCCGGCGATGAGTTGTCGACGATGGCGTTCCGCCCGGGCGGCCACATTCTCGCCGCCTCCGGGGGCAGCCCGCTGAAGAATAGGGCCGACGAGCGGCGGCTCCAGCTCTGGGATCTGTCCCCGCCGCGCTACTCCCGGAAGCTCGCCGACGTGCAGGACCACCAGGACTGGATGAACGAGGTGGCGTTCAGCCGGGACGGCCGGCTGCTGGCGGCGGCAGGGGCGTACGAGACCCGCGTGTGGGACGTGAGCGTGCCCACCGCACCTCACCTGGTGGCGACCCTCGACGCCCACGACGGCGAGGCCGCCGCCGTGGCCTTCGGACCCGGCGGACTGCTCGCGACCGCCTCCGACGGGAAGATCGCCCTGTACCCCACGACGCCTGAGCAGCTCGTCGCCCGGCTCTGTTCGTCCTTCGGCGCCTCCATCAGCCGGTCGGAGTGGGAGCAGTACATGCCGGGGCGGACCTACAGCCCACCCTGCGGCCCACCGGCTGACGACGAGCCGGCCGCCCGCCCCACCTCGCCCATCCCCGGCCCGGTGACCCCCGCCTACGCCACGCCGGACCCAAGGGCGACCACGCCGACGCCGGTGGAGGTGGACCTGCTGCGCATCGGCGACTGCTTCGAGAGCGGCCCGGACCGGCGGCGGGTGCTGCGGCTGGACTGCTCCGCCCCGCACACTTTCGAGGTCGTCGCCGACGGAGAGAACGAACAGGGCGGCTGCTACACCAAGGTGCACCGCCTGTTCCCTGGGGTGAGGACGCCCGCCGAGGACGCCCCCGGCCCGCCGTCGCTGTACTGGGGCTACTTCGAGCGCCGGAACCGGGGAGGCCAGGCGTTCTGCTACGTCTGGCGCCCGGACGGCGCCAAGACCACCGGCTCCCTGCTACTCCGGGCGACGGCGACCCCCTGACGACCGCTCCGGCTCAGCACCGGAGCCGGCGATCGCGGGTGTCCGTACGCCGACCCGGGAAATGCGCCGGCCCGGCGAAATCCGGGCCGATCGGCCGTGCGACCGGCCATCCCGCCGTTCCGATCGGCCCCTCCGTCGCACCCGGGCTCGATACTCTCAGCGGTCATGGACGCCGACATCTGGCAGAACGTCGAACGGCTCGTGGCCTGGCTCGACGCCGAGGCCAAGCAGCCGCCGGACACCGAGTTGCTGCTGCGCATCCTCAAGGTCTCCGAGGAGGCCGGCGAGGTGGCCGCGGCCGTGGTCGGCGCCTTCGGCCAGAACCCGCGCAAGGGCTTCACCCACACCTGGCAGGACGTGGACGCCGAACTGTGCGACGTCATCCTCACCGCCATGGTCGCGCTGAGGTCCCGTAATCCCGAAGCCGCGCGCGTCTTCGAAGCCCACGTGGCCGGCGTCACCACCCGATCGCTCACTTCTCGAGGCTGACCAGGCCGCGGCGAGCCGGCGATCACGTCGCGGGTCAGCGTCATCATCGCGTAAGGATTGGGGCCACGCCTCGTGCCTACGCTGGGGGCATGATCACACTACGTGCGCTGATCGCCGTCACCGCCTCGGCCCTGGCGCTGTGCGGGTGCGCCGCCGGACCGGATGGCACCCGCTCCGCCACGCCCGCCGGCGCCACGCCCGCCGGCATCGCTACCGCCGGCCCGGGTGGCGCCGGGACCGCCACGCCGGAGGAAACCGCATCGACGTCCCCGCCTGGGCCGACGGCCTCCGCGTCCGTGCCCAAGGCGTTGAGATTCACCGCCAAGACCCTTGAAGGCGAGGCGTTCGCCGGCGACACCCTCGCCGGCAAACCGGTCGTCTTCTGGTTCTGGGCGCCCTGGTGCCCCAAGTGCCGCTCCGAGGCGCCCAACGTCAAGAAGGCCGCCGACACCTACCAGGACGTGTCCTTCGTCGGCATCGCGAGCCTGGACAGCGAAGCGGCGATGAAGGAGTTCGTCCAGCAGACCGGCACCGGCGGCCTCACCCACCTGTCGGATGAGAAGGGCACGGTCTGGGCCAAGTTCGGCATCGCCTCCCAGTCCACCTTCCTGTTCATGCGGCCCGACGGAACCACCACCAAGGCCACCGGCCCGCTGGGCGCCGAGGAGCTCACCGCGTACGTCAAGAAACTCCGCGCGGGATGAGCGACCTGCCGCTGGCCCTGGCGGTGACCGCGGGCACCATAGCCGCCTTCAACCCGTGCGGCTTCGCCCTGCTGCCCGCCTACCTGACCGCGCTCCTGGCCGATACCAGCGGCAAGTCCACCGCCGCCGCAGGGGCGGCCGAGGCCCACGACCGCGGCGGCGTGCGGCGTGCCCTGGCGTTGTCGGCCGCGATGACCGCGGGCTTCGTCACCGTCTTCGGCCTGTTCGGCCTGCTCGTCACCCCGCTGGCGCTGTCACTGGGCCGCTACCTGCCATGGGTGACGATCGCCATCGGCCTGACCCTGCTGGCCCTGGGCGGCCGGCTGCTGTCCGGCCGCGAGATGCTGCTGCGCGTGCCCGCCCTGCGCACCAGGAGCCTGTCCCACTACGGCTACGGCCTGTCCTACGCCGTCGCCTCCCTGTCCTGCACCGTCGGCCCGTTCCTGGCCATCACCTCCGCCTCGCTGACCAGCGGCGGCATCCTCGGCGGCCTGGCGGTCTTCTTCGCTTACGCGCTCGGCATGGGCCTGGTGATCACGCTGCTGTCGCTGGCGGTCGCGCTGGCGCATCACACCGCCGTGGCCAGGATGCGCCGCATCCTGCCGTACGTGCCGCGCATCAGCGGCGCCCTCCTCATCCTCGCGGGGCTGTACGTCTCCTACTACGGCTGGTACGAACTGCGCCTGTTCGCCGGAGCCGTTGCCGGCGATCCGATCATCGACTCGGTGACCGGGGTGCAGGGCGCCGTCTCGGGCTGGCTGGAAACCCTCGACCCGGCCTGGATAGCGGCCGCGCTCGCCGTACTCCTGGGGGCTGGATTCGTAGCCCGCCGCCTGGTGCGATCCCGCGCCGGGCGCGAGAGCTCTTGACGCTCGTGGCGGCGTGCCCGACGTCAAGCACTTCGACCCGGACACGGTTCTGGATCAGGTCGTACACCTGTTCTGGCAGCGCGGTGGCGAGACCGCCGGCGTCGCCGAGGTGGTGACGGCGACCGGGCTCAGCCGCTCCAGCTGTATGCCACCTTCGGCGGTGAGGGGCGGCTGCACGCGGCCGTGCTGCGCCGCCACCCCGGCGGCCGCAGAATTGCTCGGCGGTCGCCCCGAGCCGTGGGCCACGCTGCTGTCGATGCCGCAGGCGCCGGCACGCTGCATGTACGCGCATCCGGGGGGTGGGAGGCCGTGGGGACCGACCGGCCGGCGCCGGATGCCGAGGTCGCCGACGGGCTGCTGAAGAAGATCGGCGACTGACCTGCGGCAGGTCGCGTTTGGCCGACCGTTTTGGCCGGAGCAGCGGATGGGGAGCCTCATCGATCGTGCGGTGCGACGGCTCCCTGAGCAGGATCGCGGCTCAGGGAGCCGTCGAGTGAGCGCGTGGGTCAGCGGGTGTAGATGCTCGGGTTGGGCGGGGTGGACATCCCGTTCCCGATGAAGAAGCTCGGGTGCGGGGGCTGGTTGTAGGCGGTGTTCTGCCAGGCGATGGCCTCGCGGTACTGGATGTCGTGCATCAGCGTGAAGATCCGCCGGTCGGTCTGGTTGGTGGTCGCGTAGATGCGCAGGGCCCGGTCGTCGCTGGTGGGCCAGACGATCTCCTCGCGCCAGTCGCCGAACAGGTCCGCCGACAGCGAGGGCGTCGCCTTGGTGCCGTTGTTGGAGTGCACGCCTGAGGCGGTGAGCAGCCGGGTCGAGCCGCTGGTGCCGTACTTGTCGACCTGGGTCTGGTCGAGCAGTTCGCGCACCGGGTCGGCGTCCCACCAGGCCAGGAAGTTCATCGAGGACGGCTTGGCGCCCACGTTGGCGCCCCTGGTGTTGCGCAGTCCGTCGGCCTTGGCCGACCAGGACTCGGCGCCCGCGCTGCCGGACCAGATGTCGCCGGACACGCCGCGCCCGTTGTCGCCGTTGGCGGGCGTCGTCCACAGCACCTGGCCGGTGCGCGCGTCGGCCATCCAGGAGCTGGGCTTGCTGGAGTCCTCGTCCACCTTGAACACCTCAAGGCCGGTGCGGGAGGGGTCGAGGTCGCCGACGTGCATGGCGTCGCCGTGGCCGTTGCCGGTGTTCCACATCGGGGAGCCGTTGTCGTTGATCGCCATCGCGCCGAACATGATCTCGTCCCTGCCGTCGCCGTCGGCGTCGGCGATGGACAGGTTGTGATTGCCCTGACCGGTGTACTGCGACCCCGCGGAGTTGGAGTCGAAGGTCCACCGCTTGGTCAGCGAGCCGTTGCGGAAGTCCCACGCCGCGATCACCGTGCGCGTGTAGTAGCCACGCGACATGATCAGGCTCGGCCGGGTGCCGTCCAGGTAGGCCGTGGCGGCGAGGAACCGGTCGACCCGGTTGCCGTAGTTGTCGCCCCAGGACGACACGGTGCCGCGCGGCGGGTCGTAGTTCACCGTCGACATGGCCTTACCGGTCTGCCCGTTGAACATCGTCAGGTACTCCGGCCCCGACAGCACGTACCCCGAGGAGTTGCGGTAGTCGGCGCCGGAGTTGCCGATGACCACCCCGGTGCCGTCCTTGGTCGCGTCGGCGGTCTTCATGGCCACCTCGGCCTTGCCGTCGCCGTCGTAGTCGTACACCTGGAACTGGGTGTAGTGCGCCCCCGCCCGGATGTTGCGCCCGAGGTCTATCCGCCACATCCGGGTGCCGTTGAGCTTGTAGGCGTCGACGAACACGTTGCCGGTGTAGCCGGACTGGGAGTTGTCCTTGGCGTTGGTCGGGTCCCACTTCAGGACGAATTCGTACTGGCCGTCGCCGTCGAGGTCGCCGACGCTGGCGTCGTTCGCGGTGTAGGTGTAGGCGACCCCGTCGGGGGTGGTGCCGCCGGACGGCGGCTGGATCGGCACGTCAAGGTAGGCGCCGCCGGTGAAGCGCAGCGAGTTCTCCGAGGCGGCCTGTTCCGCGCCGCCGATGACGGGCCGCACGGTGTAGGAGGCGTCGGCCGCGGCCCCGTTGTCCAGGTAGTTCGTGGACCCGGTGATCGGCGAGGAGTTCAGCTTGGTGGAGCCCCGGTAGAGGTTGAACGCGACGTCGGAGGGGTCGTTGGCGAACATGCGCCAGGAGACCAGGTTGCCGCTGCCGGACCGCACGCTGACCAGGCCCCGATTCAGCCGCTCTGCCTGCCGCGCGTTCGCGGGGGTGGGCGTGGGCGTCGGAGTCGGAGTCGGGGTGGGGGTCGGCGTCGGCGTCGGTGTGGGGGTCGGGGTGACGGTGGGCGTCACGGTCGGAGTCGGAGTCGGCGTGGGCGTCGGGGTGGGCGTCGGCGTCGGCCCTGTCGTCCCGTCGCAGGTCACGCCGTTGAGCGTGAACGACGCCGGGGACGGGTTGCTGGAGTTGTTCCACGAGCCGTTGAAGCCGAACGTGGTGCTCGCACCCGTGGCGAGCGCGGCGTTGTAGCCGGCGTCCGCCGCGCTGACCTGGGCGCCGCTCTGGGTCACCGTGGCGTTCCACGCCTGGACCACCTGCTGGCCGGCGGTGAAGCTCCAGACCAGCCGCCAGCCGTCGATCGCGTCGCCGAGGTTGGTCACGGTCACGTTTCCCGTGAAACCTCCCGTCCACTGTGTGCCGACGGCGTAGTCCACCCGGCAACCGGCGGCGGCGTGGGCCGAGACGGTCGTCAGCGACGCGACGGCCGTGGCCGTCGCGGCCGCCAGAACGGCCAGGCGGCGAACGGGCGATCTTGTGAGTTGGCGCATGACTCTCCTCTGCGTGCAAGGCGCTCTTCACCGGACCCGTGTGTCGAAGCGCTTCGACAGACGGGTGATCGACCGATCGGCGGGGCCTGACCTTCCTCCCGATCGATCCGCTCGAAACTAGGCCGATCCGGGCACGCGGGTCACGCGGACGGGCCGCCGGGCGCGGGATGGCGAAGTGGCCGTCCCCGGACGTCGTCCACTACCTGCGCCGATCGCTCCGGCGCTGCCGGTCACGGCCACGGGACGGCTGAAACTTCCACGAAGACGGGAGCCGGAACGGCCGGCGCCTGATCCACTCGTCCGGGACACCGGCCGGCTGAGGCCTCGTTCGGGAAGCGCCTGGCTGGTGGCGCCGTTCGAGATGCGGCCCGGCCGGTGGCGTTGTCCGGGACGAGGCCCGGCCGGTGGCCTCGCTCAGGAGGCCGGGCGGCTGGTGACCTCCAGCAGATCGCGCTCGAACCAGGCGATCGTGCGGCGGAGCCCGGTGACGGCGTCGATCTCCGGACGCCAGCCGAGCCTGGCCTCGGCCAGAGAGGTGTCCGGCCGTCGTACCGCGGGGTCGTCCACCGGCCGGTCGACGAACGTGATCGGCGAGGAGGAGCCCACCAGATCCCTGATCATCGTCGCCAGCTCGAGCATGGACAGCTCCGAGGGGTTGCCGATGTTGACCGGCCCGGCGAAGCCGCCGTCGGCCAGGGTCAGCACCCCCTGCACGGTGTCGTCCACGTAGCAGATCGACCGCGTCTGGCTCCCGTCCCCGGTGACGGTCATCGGCTCGCCCTGGATGGCCTGGCGGACGAACGTCGGGATGGCACGCCCGTCGTAGGGGCGCATGCGCGGGCCGTAGGTGTTGAAGATGCGCACGATGGCCGTGTCGACGCCATGGGACTGCCGGTAGGCCGTCGTCAGCGACTCGGCGAACCGTTTGGCCTCGTCGTACACGCTGCGCGGGCCGACCGGGTTGACGTTGCCCCAGTACGTCTCGCGCTGCGGGTGCTCCAGCGGGTCTCCGTACACCTCGCTGGTGGAGGCCAGCACGAACCGGGCGCCCTTCTCGCGGGCGAGCCCGAGCGCGTGCAGCGTGCCGAGGCTGCCCACCTTGAGCGTGGCGATCGGATGGCGCAGGTAGTCGGTCGGGGACGCCGCCGAGGCGAAGTGCAGCACCAGGTCCACCTCGCCCGGCACGTGGACGAACCCGGTGAGGTCGCACTCGACCAGCCGGAACCTCGGCCGGCCGATCAGGTGCTCGACGTTGGCGGGCGAGCCGGTGAGGAAGTTGTCCATGCAGATCACGGCGGCGCCCTCTGCCAGCAGCCGCTCGCACAGGTGGGAGCCGAGGAAACCCGCGCCTCCGGTCACGACGACCCGGTGTGCTCTCATCGCACGCTCACTCCCAGAAGATTCACGGCGGCGTCGAGCACGGCCTCCACACCGATCTCCATCAGGCCCGGGTCCGGGCGGTTCCCGTGCGGGTCGCCGTGCCGGCCGGCCCACAGGGCGACATGGCGGCCGGTGGGCGGCGGTCCCCACTGCGCGGGCGCCGCCGGGCCGAACAGCACCACCGAGGGCGTCGCGAAGGCCGTGGCCAGATGCGCGACACCGGTGTCGCCGCAGACCACGGCTCCCGCGTTCGCGACCAGCCGCGCCAGGCCGCGCATGTCCGTACGGCCCGCCACGACCCGCTCGGCGGGAAGGCCGGCGAGCGTGCCGACGCGGAAGGCGAGGGAGCGCTCGGCGGCGTTCCCGGTGACGATGACGCGGTGGCCCGCGTGTTCGAGCGCGGCGGCCACCTCGGCGAACCGCTCCGCCGGCCAGCGGCGCGCCGGTGACGCCGCCCCCGGATGCACCACCACGACCTTCCCTGGTCCGTGCGCGAGGCCGGCCGGGTCCGGACCGGGCGTCGCGTCAGCTCCAGGGCGGGCCGCAGCGGGTCGGGGGGCGGCCGGGCCGGGCAGGAGGCCTGCCGGGTCCAGCCGGAGGTCGGCCGGTTGGGCGGGAATGCCATACCACCGCAGCAATTCGCACCATCTGTCCACCTCGTGCATGCTTGGCCGCCAAGGCGGGCCCGGAAGGCTGAGAAAGTCCGGGTGCGCGTGCGCGAGCAGGCGTCCGGGATCGGTACGGGACAGCGCGGCGGTGCTCTGCGGGCCGCGCCCGTGCAGGTTCACCGCGATGTCAGGACGGTCTAACGGCACCGGTCCTGGCCCCGTCACGTCGAGCGTCTCGTCGACGGCCCCGATCAGCGGGACCAGGCCGTCCAGAGCGGCGGGCAGCGCCAGTACGAGGCGGTGACCGGGGAAGGCCCGGCGCAGTCCTCGCAGCGCGGGAACGGCGGTCAGCAGGTCGCCGAGCCCGAGCGCCCGCAGCACCAGCAGCACCGGTCGCCCGCGGACCACCGGCCGCTCCCGTGACGCCGACCGGCCGCGGAACCCCGGCCGCCCGCGGAGCACCGCCGGCCGCCCCGCCCGATTCGGCGCCGCGCGGTTCACCGCCGCCTGGTTCGACGCCGCGAGGTCCGCGGCCGCAGGGTTCGAGGCCGCCTGGTTCGAGGCCGCCTGGTTCGAGGCCGCGCGGTTCACCGCCGCCTGGTTCGGCGCCGTCTGGTTCCGGGCCGCGAGCTCCGGGGCCGCGCGGTTCAGGGCCGTCTGGTTCGGGGCCGTCTGGTTCGGGGCCGCGCGGTTCGGCGGCGTGCGGTTCAGGGCCATGACGGTTCCGTGGACGGGCAGACGACCAGCTCGCGGACCTCGCACCCGGGGGGCTGGCCGAGCGCGAACACGACGGCCGCGGCCACGTCCTCGGGCTGGTTGAGCCGGGCGTCCGGACCCGGCCGGTACCGCTCGTCCCTGTCGTCGAAGAAGCGCGTGCGCATGCCGCCCGGCACCAGCAGCGTGACGCCCACCTGCCCGGCCAGTTCGGCGGCCAGCGCCCGGGTGAAGCCCACGACGCCGGACTTGGCCGCGCAGTACGCCGTCGCGTCGCCCACCGCCCGCAGGCCGAGCGTCGAGGCGCAGGTGACGACGCGGCCCGCCGAGCGCACCAGGTACGGCAGGGCGGCGCGCACCACCGAGGCGGTGCCGAGGAGGTTAACGCCGATGACCTGTTCCCACTCGGCCGCGGGCACCTCCGCCAGCGGACCGCACCGGTCGATGCCGGCGGCCGTCACCACCCCGTCCAGGCCGCCGGCCCGCTCGGCCAGTTCCCGGACGGCCGCCTCGACCCGGTCGCGGTCCGCGACGTCGGCCAGGACGTGGTCCACCCCGTCCTCCGGGGCGTCCACGTCGATCACCAGTGGCCGCCCGCCGGCTTTGGCGACCGCGTCGGCCGTGGCCTTCCCCAGGCCGGACGCCCCACCGGTGATCAAGATGTTCCCCACCATGCTCGCTGCTCCTCGCTGCCGAAAGGGGGGACGTCGTCACTGAAGGGGGGACGGGGGGAAAGGGGGCTCTACACCACCTCCTGGGCGGCGGCGATGAGCCCGGTGGTCGAATGGCCGGGCACGGTGGGCAGGACGACGACCTCGCCGCCGGCCTGCCGCACCGCCTCGGCCTCGGGGAGCTCCTGGCCGGTGTAGTCGCCGCCCTTGACCCACACGTCCGGCCGCAGGTGGTCGATGAGCAGGCAAGGGGTGTCCTGCTCGAACACCATGACCGCGTCGACGCAGCCGAGGGCCCGCAGGATCTCCACCCGGTCGCGCTCGGCGACGACCGGGCGGCCCGCCCCCTTGAGACGGCGGACGGACTCGTCGGAGTTGACGCAGACGATCAGCGCGTCGCCGAGCGCCCTGGCCTGCCGCAGCAGGCTCACGTGGCCCGCGTGCAGCAGGTCGAAGCATCCGCCGGTGGCGATCAGCCGCCCGCCCGTCGCGCGCACCATGGCCGCCAGTTCGAACGCGGTGCGCGGCCGGTCGTCCAGCGCCGTGCGCGGCCCGCGGGTCCGGGGCGGCTCGGGCAGGCGCATGGTGGCGGCGCCCCCCGCGGCGACGAAGCGCGTCGCCTCCGTGACCGCCGCCTTCACCGCGTCCTGCACCGAGGCCCCGTCCCGCAGCGCCAGCGCCGCCGCGGCGGCGAACCGGTCGCCGGCCCCGCACGTGTCGGAGCCGGTGATCGGCATGGGCGGCGGCACCCGGAGCGTCCGGCCGGCGCGGGTGCACAGCACGGCCCCGTCGGCGCCGCGCGTGACGGCTACCGCCTCGGCGTGCAGTTCGCGTACCAGGTGGCGGGCCGCCTGCTCGACGCCCGTGCACGGCCGCGCGTACAGCGCCTCGGCCTCGGCCTCGTTCGGGGTGACCAGCGCGCAGCCCGGCACCGGCGGGAAGCCGGCCGGGTGCGGGTCCCAGACCAGTGGCGCGGTGCGGCGGTTGAGCAGGTCGCGCACGGTGTCGGCGGCGCCGCGCCCGTAGTCGGACACCAGCACCGCGCCCGCGCCGCGCAGCGCGCGCCCCGCCCGGTCGTCATCGGGGCCGCGCCAGGCACGCCCGTCCCCGGTGTCGACCCGCAGCAGCGTCTGGCCGCGGGCTCTGACGCGTGTCTTGCGTGACGTCGTCCCGCGCAGCGGCAGCCGCACGACCTCGGCGAACTGGGACAGCAGGGCTCGCAGGCGTTCTCCGGACACGTCCTCGCCGAGGGCCGTGATCAGCACCACCTCGGCGCCCTCGCGTGCCGCCAGCAGTGCGGCGAGGCCGGCGCCTCCGGGACGGCGGTGCTCGGTGCGCCCGCAGACGACCGGGACGGGCGCGTCGGGGCAGAGCCGGTCCGCGTCGCCCTCGATGTCCACGTCGAGCAATGAGTCTCCGACGACGACGATCGGCCCACCCCTCATCCTGGCCCCCCCTCGTGCGGTCCGCGGACGGTCCGGTCCCGCCTGTGGCGTCCGTTGCCCGGCGCGTGCCCGTTCACACCGTCGGACCAGGCCTTCCCGGCGCGGGCGGCGAGGCCGTCACCTGCGCCGTAGCCGTCGTGCCCGTCGTATCCGTCATGTCCGTCGCGACGCGTGCGAGAGATCGTGTCGCGGGTCAGGGGGGCGTGCGCGTCCTGGAGGGCCCCGTCGAAGGTGTCGCAGAGCAGATGGATCACCGCCAGATGCACCTCCTGGACGGTCGCGCAGTCCAGCGAGGGCACGGCCAGCGCCTCGTCGCAGCGGGCGGCCAGCGGGTTCGGCGCGCGCCCGGTCAGGGCCCAGGTGATGAGCCCGGCGGCGCGCGCCGCCTCGGCCGCGGCCAGGACGTTCTCGCTGTTCCCGCTGGTCGACAGGCAGAGCAGGACGTCCCCTGTGCGGCCGTGCGCGCGCACCTGGCGTGCGTACACCTCCTCGGCTCCGTAGTCGTTGGCGATCGCCGTGGCGGAGGAGGTGTCGGCGTGCAGCGGAATCGCCGCGTACGGGCGCCGGTCGGTGCGGAACCGGCCGACCAGTTCGGCCGTCAGATGCTGCGCCTCGGCGGCCGATCCGCCGTTCCCACAGGCCAGAAGCCTGCCGCCGCCGGCCAGCACCGCGGCCAGGGTACGGCCCCAGGCGTGGATCCTCGGGGTCTCCGCGTCCACGGCGGACAGCGCGGCGCTGAGCCGCGAGAAGTGCGGGTGCATGGCAGTCAACCTCCCGCCGCGACGAGCCGGTCGACGTGGTCGCCGGTCATGGTGCGGTACACCGACTCGGTCCGGGCCGCGACCTTCTGCCAGCCGTACCGCGACCGGGCGCGGAGCAGACCAGCGGCGGCCAGCGAGGCCCGCAGGTCCGGCCGGGCCAGCAGGTCACGGAGCACTCTCGCCAGCGCGCGCGGCCGGCGCGGCGGCGTCAGCACGCCGCAGCCGGACACCGTGTCGAGGTGGCCCCCCACGGCCGAGGCGACCACGGGAACGCCGCAGGCCATGGCCTCCACCGGCACCATGCCGAACGGCTCGTACCAGGGCACGGTGACGACCAGCCGGGCCGACCTGATGAGCGCGGGGACGTCCGCGCGGGCGACGCTGCCGACCAGCCGTACCCGCTCCGCCAGCCCGCTCGCCGCGGCGAGCCGGCTCAGCCGCGCGAACTCCTCGTCGGCCGGGTCGCCGCCCGCGATGGTCAGGTGCGCGCCCGGCACGTGCGCCAGCGCCTCGATGATCGTCTCGACGCCCTTGCGGGGGACGAGCCTGCCGATGCTGAGGATCCGCGCGACCCCGTCCGCGCCCGTCCGGCCGTCGCCGCCGGCGTGGTGGAGCACGGGGACGTCGAGGGGGCCGGGGTGGAAGAGGTCCAGGTCGACGCCGCAGGGGACCACCGTGATCCGCTCGACCGGCACGTCCATCGCCGCCAGCTCCTTCACCTCGTCGGTGCAGGTGGCGATGACGGCGGCGGCACGCCGGCCGATGTCGCGTTCGACGGCGACGCGGCCGGGGGGACTGGTGTCCGCCGTGCCCTGCCAGCGCTGTTTCACCGTGCCCAGCGCGTGGAAGGTCTGGACGACCGGTATGCGCAGTTCCTCGGCCGCCGCCAGCGTCGCCAGCCCGCTCATCCAGAAGTGCGCGTGCGCCACGTCCGGCCTGACGGCCCGCCAACGGCGCGCGAGGTGGGCGGCGAAGGCCGGCATGTACGGGAGCAGCTCGTCCTTGGGCAGCGGTTCCGGCGGCCCGGCGGGCACGTGCTCGACGGTGACGCCCGGTGCCATGCGGACCACGGGAGGCTCCTCGCCCGCCGCGCGCCGCGTGTAGACGGTGACCTCATGACCGAGCGCGGCCAGGGCGGCGGACAGCCCGGCGACGTGGACGTTCTGCCCGCCCGTGTCGACCCCGCCCACGGCGGCGAGCGGGTTGGCGTGCTCGGACACCAGAGCGATCCTCATCGCGCCCCCTCCCCCATGGCTCTGACCACGGCGATCCTCATCGCGTCCCCACCAGGACGCCTCTGACCACGGCGATCCTCATCGCGTCCCCTCCCGCGTGCCGCTCGCGCCCTCTGCGCCGCGCCCGGGTCCCTCAGGGGCGTCCGCGTCGGACAGGACCGTCCTGCCGGGCAGGACGGCGCCGCCTCGGCCGGCGCCGTCCGACTGGGCGGTGACCAGGGCGAGCACCGTGCCGACGACCTCCTCGGCGGTCACCGAGGACAGGCACGGATGCCCGGCCACCGGGCACACGCGCGCGCGGCTGCCCCGGCACGGCGCCTGCTGGTCGCCGAGCAGGACGACCGGCACGCGGTACGGCGCCCAGCGCGCGGCGGGCACGACCGGGGCGAACAGGCTGACCACGGGGGTGCCGACGGCGGCCGCAAGGTGGGCGGGACCGGTGTTGGCGACCACGGCCACCGAGGCTCCCGCGAGCACGGCGGCCAGCTCGGGGAAGGTGGTCACGCCGCCGAGGTCGCAGCCGTACGCGCCGGCTACCTGGGCGGTGAGCGCCTGCTCGTCCGGATCGCCGGTCACCACCACCCGCACCCCGGCGAGGACGAGGTCGCGCACGGTCGTGGCGTGGTGCTCGGCCGGCCACGCCCGCGCGGGCGCCGACGTCCCCGGATGGACGACCACGTAGCCGGGAGCGCCGGTGAACTGGTCCACCGACGGGAGCGGACGGCGCACCGCGAGCGCGCCGTCGTCGCCGGGAGGCAGGTCGAACCCGGCGGCCCTGGCCAGGCCGAGCATGCGCTCGGCCTCGGGCACGTCCACGGTCTCGTCCACGATCTGCCGGACGTCGAGCAGCGAACCGGGGTAGTCCTCGCTGATCGCGGCGATGCGCGGGACGCCGGCCAGGCGCAGGAGCAGCGCCAGCGGCAGCGATGACTGGTGGAAGGAGGTGAAGATGACGGCCAGCTCCGGGGCGGTGGCCTCCACCAGCGAGGTCAGCCGTTCCACGTGCGGCCGGCTCAACGGCACGGGGTCGGGGTCGATCCACGGCGCCCGCCATTCCAGCACCCGGTGCACCCCGGGCAGCAACTGGGCGGCCGTGCCGCCGTTCGGGCCGGTGAGCAGCACGACCTCGCGGGCGGACGCCGCGATCGCGCGGATGGCGGGGCCGGCCAGCAGGACGTCCCCGGCGTTGTCCAGCCGGACCGCGAGGACGGTGCCCGGCCGCGCGGCGGCCCCGCCGTTCACGGCCGGCCGCCTCACCGGGTTCCGCCGCTTCCCGGAAGGCTGTGCGGAACCGGAACCGGAACCGGAACCGGCGCCGGAGCGGGGGCCGGAACCGGAGCTGGGGCTAGGGCTAGGGCCGGGGCTGGAGGCAGAGCCGAGGCCGAGGCCGGGACTGGGGCCGGTCACCGGCGCGCCCGCAGTTCTCCCATGAGGCGTTGCGCGCAGGCGGCCGGCGGGATGACCACGCTGGTCACGGCCATGCGGACCACCTCCTCTGGGGTACGCGGGCCCGGAGCGAGCCGGGCCCAGGCGAACTCGGCGGTCAGCGCGAGCCAGGCCAGCCCGGCGGCGGTGCCGAGCGCGGGCAGGCAGCGCGCCGCGGGATGGGCGACGCGCGCCCTGTGCCCGCGCGCGCCGCCCACGGCCGCCGTCAGGACGCACGACAGCAGGCCGAGCGCGGTGGTCAGCGCATGCCGGCGGAGACGGCCGGGAACGTCGTCGACGGCGGCGCGCCACCCCGCTCCGTGCAGCCGCCGCATCAGCGCGTCGTCGGCGTTGCCCCGCTGGGCGCGTACGCTCGCCCAGAACCCGTCGTCGCGCACGGGGTGCAGGGTGACGCGCCGCCCCTTTGCCAGCCCGTATCCGGCCTTGAGCAGCCGCAGTGCGATGTCGGCGTCCTCGCGGTAGGCGCGCGGGAAGCGCTCGTCGAAGCCTCCGACGCGTTCGAGCGCGGACCTGCGGTAGGCCATGTCGGCCGTCACCCAGTCGGCTCCGGTGAGGGCGGCGGTGTTCCGCTCGGCGTCGGTGGGCCGCCGTCTGTCCGGCAGGTCCACGCGCAGGCGTCCCTGCGAGCCCGCGACGTCCTCGGAAAGGTCGGCCAGGTCGGCGACGAGGGCGTCCCGCCAGCCGGGCTGCGGCACGACGTCGTCGTCCAGGAAGGCGATCCACGGCGTGCCGGCGGCCCGCCAGCCCGCGTTCCTGGCGGCGGCGGGTCCACGGCCGCCGGTGCGGAGCACCTCGACGTGGCCGGGCACCTTGAGCGCCGGGCAGAAGCGCGGCCGGTCGTCCACCACGATGGTGGGCAGGTCGGCGTCGAGCGCGGCGAGGACCCGCCGCAGGCTCCGCCGGCCGATGGTGGGAACGACGACTGTGATCATGCGCTGAACACCTCCCCGCGGCGCACCAGGAAGGGCCCGATCGCGAGCAGGTCGACGGGCGCCGAGCCGAAGCACTCCAAGGCGTCGCGCGGATCGTCGACCATGGGACGGCCCGCGGTGTTCAGGCTGGTGTTGACGACGACCGGCAGCCCGGTGCGCGTCTCGAACGCCTCCAGCAGGCCCGCGAGCAGCGGTTCGGCGGCGCGGTCCACGGTCTGGACGCGCGCCGTGCCGTCCACGTGCACGACGGCGGGGATGCGGTCGCGCCATTCGGGGCGCACATCGTGGACGAACAGCATGTACGGGCTCGGCAGCGGTCCGCGGGTGAAGATCTCGTGGGCGCGCTCGGCGAGCACCATGGGGGCGATGGGGCGGAACTGCTCGCGGCCTTTGACGTCGTTGAGGCGCTCGACATTGGCCGGCCGTCCGGGGTGGGCGAGCAGCGAACGGTGCCCGAGGGCACGGGGGCCGTACTCCGATCGGCCCTGGAACCAGGCCACGACGCGGTCGGCGGCCAGCTCGGCGGCGACCGCGTCCGCCAGGTCGGCCGGCCGCCGGTAGGGCACGTTCGCCGAGGTCAGCCAGGCGGCCAGTTCCTCGTCGGTCCATCCTCGGCCGAGATCGAGGCCGGTCATCGGGGCGACCGGTTCGCCGTGCAGGTGCGACAGGTACAGCGCGCCGCCGAGCGCGGTCCCCGCGTCCCCGGCGGCCGGCTGCACCCAGATGTCCTCGAACGGCCCCTCGGTCAGCAGCCGGGTGTTGGCGACGCAGTTCAGCGCCACCCCGCCGGCCATGGTCAGGCGCCGCTCGCCGGTGCGTCCCTGGAGCCATCCGGCGAGCTCCAGCAGCACCTCCTCCAGGCAGGCCTGGACGCTCGCCGCCAGGTCGGCGTGGTCGGTCGTCCAGCCCGCGCCGGCCAGGTGGTCCTGAGGGGTGCGCGCCTTGGCGAAGCCGCTCCAGTCGACCGGCTCGACCCGGAAGCCGCCCTCGCCGGTCGTGTAGATGCGTTCGCGCAGCTCGCCGAGGTGGCGCGGCTCGCCGTAGGAGGCCAGCGCCATGACCTTGTACTCGTCGCAGGAGCGCAGGAAGCCCAGGTGCTCGGTGACCTCCTCGTACATCAGGCCGAGCGAGTGGGGGAGCTGCTGGGTGGCGAGGACGGTCAGCCGGCCGTCCCGGTAGTGGCCCGCCAGGTGGGACACGGCCTCGCCGCGGCCGTCGCACACCAGCACCGCCGAGTCGCGGTACGGGGCCGCCAGGCCGGCGGAGGCGGCGTGGGCGACGTGATGCGGGACGAACCGCACCTGCGCGGTGTCGAGCCCGGGCAGCGCCGTGGCCAGGAACGCCGGGGCGCGGCGCGCGTAGGTGGTGCGCAGCCCTTCCCAGCACACCTCGGCCCTCGGGTCGAGGAGCACCCCCGCGCCGTCGGCGATGCCGGGGCCGACGTCGGCCGCGCGCCGGACGCCGATCCCGAAGCCGGTGGGCGACTGCTGGTCCAGGCGCACCAGCTCGGGGTCGTAGGAGTAGGCGACGCCGTCGAGGTCCTCGGGCCGGAGCCCGGCCTCCCGCAGGCACCACGCGGCGGCCTGCTCGGGGAGTTCCCAGGCGGAGAAGGGCACCGGGCGCTTGCCATGCTTCCGGCGGCTGAACCGCTCTTCCTCCGCGGCCGCGACGACCTCTCCGTCCACGACCAAGGCCGCTGCCGGATCATGGAATATGGCGTTGATCCCCAGAAACCGCATCGGCATACCTCCGTAGGGCCGCGGTGGTCTGGTTACCGAGAGGAGCGGTTGTCAAACACGGCTTTGCGCATACGTCGAGGTAGAAAGGTGTGAATCTTGAACTTCGTCACTTTCTGTAGCGACTATCGCCGTTTGTCGCGCTGTCTCGGACGGACTCGGCGGCACTTCGCGGGAACACTTCCAGGGGCGTCCGTCATGAGGATGCGGCATGGCGAGTTCTACGCGGGCATCGCTACCCGGTCGCGGTGGGCGCCGACCCGGCCGCGTCCCACGCCGGGCCGGCCCGAGCCGGTCAACCCAGGCTGCGCGCGGGAGTGGCGGTGCCGTACACCCGCTTCGCGTGCGACGCGTACGCCCGCGGCCCCATGATGGGCATCAGCAGCCGCGCCACGAGGGGAGCCTCGGCGAGGATGGCCTTGATGACCTCAGGGTCTCCCTCGTACATCGCCATCCCGAAGGCCAGTGGGAGCCGTTTCCTGGGTATCTCGGTCATGCTGTGTTTGCCGAGCTCCTGCCACTCGGAGGCGGTGACGTACTTCTCGGCCAGGGGGAGGATGTGCTCCTCCTCCATGGCCATGTGCTCGACCAGCACGGGCCCGAGCCGGTCCAGGGCGCTCGCCAGCGCCTCGCGCTCTTGCGCCCCCGCGTTACGGCGCCAGGCGGCCACCCCTGCCCTGACCTCGTCGTTCGTCCGGTCGAGTAGCTCGTGCTGGCTCTCCATCAGATGCACGACGGGAGCGATCTCCTCGTTCCCGCGCTCCAGCAGCTTCGGCCACAGCAGAGCGTCCTCTCCGCCATGGTGGGCGTGAAGCATCGCGGAGAGGAGGTCGAGATGGTCGCTGACCGACGCGCATCTCCGCGTGTCGCCCGCCGTGACGCCCCGGACGAGGGCGGGCGCGAGACCGAACTCTCGCCGAAGCGCGATGTGCGCCGCGTACATGTCCCGAACGTCGGCCATCGAACCTTGGACGGATGTCACTTGTCCCCCCGGACTTTCCCGCAGCCGACCGCCACCGCGTACCCCCGGGTGGCCCCCAGGCGCGCCCGGGCCTTCGACTGGTAATTGAACTTTCAATCGAAGTTAGCAGGGTGATATGACAGCCAGGTAAACCCGGGAAATGGCAGAACAGCATCACGGTGACATGGACCCCTGGCGGTCGGACGCCGCTGTCACGATGGTCGTGTTCGCACGCCTTCGCCTCGTGGCGCGGTCGTCAAGGTGAGCATCCCGAGGACGATGGCCGTCAGGGCGGCGAGGAGCGCGCCACCCTGCTCCCCGGCGGTCGCGGCGAAAGCGGTGAGGCCTGCCCCGGCGAACGTGAGCGTGCGCAGGGCGGCCGTCCATCTCCGTACCACCGGACGGATCATCGTCGCCAGCACGGCGGCGAGCAGGCTTCCCCACACGATGGCCGCGACGTACTCGTCACCCGCCTCCATGCGGCTCAGCGCCTGCCGCACCGGCGCAGGCCCCGCGTTGAGCGGGACGATGTCCGGCATCCGGTCGGGGAACAGCAGCCACGCCGCGTCGCCGAGGACGGACACCACCGCGCACCCCACGGCGCCCGCGCAGACCAGGGCAATGAACGCCTGCCCGGTGTCGCCGGTGCGCCGGGCGACCGCGAGCACCGCCACCGACAAGGCGACCGTGAGCGTCAGCACCGGCCAGAGGCCGCGCCCCGGCAGGGCGTCCGCCAGCGGCGGCAGGACGCGTTCGAAGGGGATGAGCAGGAAGCACGCCGTGCCGGCCACCAGACCCGCCGCCGTCCCGTACGCCAGCGCCGCCGGCCTCGCGGCCGACCCGCGGGCGGTGGCCGCCAGCATCACGGTGGTGTACAGCACGAGCATGATCATGCCGAGCGGGATGCGCAGCTCAGGTCGCAGGTACTGGGGACCGCGGGAGTCCATCACGGCGACCAGCAGATACGCCCCCGCCGCGGTGTGACCGGCCGCGCGTACCACCCGGGCCGTCAACGAGCCCGCCACCGGCCCGAACAGTCCCGGCCTGCCGCCCAGCCACGTCAGCGCCGCCAGAACCAGCGTCAGCGTGACGACGAGGGCCCGGGCGCCGGGGTAGACGATGCCCGCGGCCAGCACCGCGGCGACCGCGGCGGCCGTGCCCCCGAGGTGGCCGGCGGTGCGCAGCGCCGAGGGCTGGACGAGCGCCGCCCTGACGCAGCCGAGCGCGAAGTGGAGGCGCGCCGTGCCGCCCTCGATCTGCTGGAGTTCGGCCCGCATGGCCGCACCCCATTCGCGCCGGGCCGAGGGCAGGAGCCATACCGCCAGGGCGAGTGACCACCGCGCCGCGTCACGCGAAGGCCGGCCGTTCACCACGCGCTCCGCAGCTCGCTCCGGACGCGGCTCGCGGGCGCCTCGGCCGCGGCCGAGGCCATCGCAAGGCCCGGGCCGGTGAGCCGGTACAGGTGCCGGGGTGGCCGGCCGGCGGGCGGGTCGGACTCCCACATGGTCTCGAGCATCCCCCGGTCGGAGAGCCGCATGAGGATGGGGTAGAGCGAGCCGGCCTTGAGGCCGACCTGCCGTCCGAGCTCGTAGCCGTAGCGCCACTCGGACGGGGCGGCGGCGAGGGCGGACAGGACCGCGACGGTCTGCGGGGAAGGGCGGCGTGCTCGGGTCACCCGCGCAACTCTATCTATATAGATTTTTGTGGCAAGGTCCTGACCGGATCCGGCCACCAGGCCGCGACGCTCAGGCGTGGCGACGACGCCGCACGGCGATGGTGACGGCCGCCCACGGCAGCCCGCAGGCGGCGGTGATCGCGGCGCACATGGCGAGCGACATCGGGGTCAGGTAGGCCAGGGCGAGGAAGATCAGAGGGATGAGGACAAGACTGTCGAGCACAGGGTGGGCCTTCGACCACGCGCTCACCCGCTCGAAGAACAGCGGCATGAACGTCAGCCCTCCGTACACCACGGCCGCGAGGACGCCGACCGCCAGGCCGTGCTTCTCGGTCAGTCGGGCCGTCAGGTAGACGTCGCCCGGAAGCAGCAACAGCCCGAGCCACCGTGGCGGCCGGCGCCAGTCGACCCCGAGCCACCCCACCCGCGCCGACGCTGCGGACTCCGCAGACGCCGCGGCCGGTGCCGGCGTCGCGGCCTGCACGGCCGGTGCGGTCTGCACGAGCGGCGTCGACGGCGCCGGTCGGTCGGACGTGCTCATGGGGGGCTCCCTCTCGCGTTCCCAGGTGAGCGGGCGGCACGCGGTCCCCTCGCCGTTCCACCCGCACACTCAGTGAAGGCCACCTCCCTTGCAGGCGGCTTTCAGCGCTCTGACCGCGCCTCCGGCCGGCTTGCGGGCTGCTCGGCGCGGAAGCGGGAGTGGGGCGGTCGGCCCCAACGCCTCTGGCAAGGGAGACGACCTCACGCCCCGCCCGCCGGGCGTAGTCGGCGGGCGGGATGGTGGCGGGGCTTACACCAGCCATCTGCGGATCGACTTCGATCCGCACCCGGATCAGCCGGAGGCGGGCTGATCGCGCTTCGCGTGAGGCATAGGAAAGCCTGCGGCTATGCCGGTCGCGGGTGGTGGGGGAGGGAATCCGCGATCAAGGTCAGGGCTGAGGGGACGAGGTTCGCTTCCTCCTGGGTGAGGGAGGGGTCGGAGGCTCGTCTCGTTCCGGCTTCGGCGAGGGGGCCGGTACGCGGGTCGCCGATGTCGAGGGTGTCGCCGAGGGTCGACAGCAGGGAGACGAGCGCCGTACGGGCCGTTTCCGCCCGTGCCGGATCGGCCTCCGGGACGAGCACGACCTGCGCCAGGATCAACGCGGACATGGCCCAGTCCAGCTCCGGAGGGCCTTCGGCCGAGTTGCACCAGTCGATGACGAAGGGGCCGTCCGGGGTCAGCAGCACGTTGTCCGGGTGCAGGTCGAGGTGGAGGACGCGGTCGCCGGGGGCGCTGGAGATCCGCGCCGGGATGGCGTGCAGCCGGTGGAGGAGCCGCCCGAGTGTCGCCCCGGCCTCCTCGGGGGAGATCGTGCCGTTGATCAGGGCCAGCAGCATCGTCGGGCCGGACAGCCGCTGCAGCACCAGATCCGAGGGGGCGCCGACGGGAGTCGCGTGGACGGCCGGCACGGGGTAGCCATGGCCGGCGAGGTAGGTCATGACGGCCGCCTCGGTGGTGGCGTCCGCCCCGGTCCTGTAGCGGCGGAGCACTCGTCCGTCGCCGAGCGCGTACACATCGGCGGTGCGCCCCGAAGCCAGCAGTTGCCTCATCCGCATCAGCAGAACGTACCGACAAGGCGGTCGTTGACGAAGATGCCGGACACGTTGCCTCCGGCGGTCTAAGGGCGGCGGTGCGGCAGGGGGCGGGCGCGGATGGCGAGCAGGGCGCGGTCGTCCTTTTCGCCGTGGGGGGCCCAGGCGGTGGTGGTCTGCTCCAGTCGCCGCACCACGGCCGTCGCCGGCATGCGGGCGCAGGTGGTGAGGGCCGCCTTCAGCCGGTCGGTCCCGTACAGCTCGCGGCCGGTGGGGCCGCCCGGCGCCTCGGTGATGCCGTCGCTGTAGAGCAGGCACAGCTCGCCGGGGGCGAGTTCGACGGTGACGGGGTTGAGGTCGATGCGTTCGAGCACGCCGAGCATGGAACCCTGAGCGGTGACCTCCTCAATGCCGCCGTCCTGGCGCAGGATCAGCGGCTCGGGGTGCCCGGCCACGGCCAGGTCCACCAGGAGGCTTCCCTCGCGGCCGGGACGCAGTCTGGCCAGCACGAGCGTGACATAGGAGTCGGGTGCCGACGAGGCCAGCAGGGTGCGGTTGATCAGCTCGATGAGCCGTTCGGGCCGGCTTTCCAGGAGCAGGAGCGTGCGCAGGCCGTGGCGGATCTGCCCGGCGAGCACGGCGGCGCGGGCGCCCTTGCCGCAGACGTCTCCGAGGATGACCAGCGGCGCGGCCCGCCGTGCGCCCGTGCCGGCCGGGACGTCGGGGAGGCACACGTCGTAGAAGTCGCCGCCGATCAGCCCGGCCTGCTGCGAGGCGCGTAGCGATCCGGCCAGGTCGGCCTGGTCGAGCACGGGCAGCCGCGGCGGGAGCAGGTCCTCGGTCAAGATCGCGTTGGTGGCGCTCTGCTCCTGGTAGAGCATGGCGGCGGCGATGGCGGCGCCGGCCCGGACGGCGAAGTCCTGCACCAGGATCTCGGTGTCCTCGTCGAAGGGCGGCGCGCCCTGCCGGCGGGCGAGCACGAGGACGCCGGCGGGCGCCCCGGTGCCGGGCAGCGGCGTCATCAGCAGGTGCGAGGCCGGTCCGAAGCCGGTGGGCAGAAGCCAGTCCGGCGCCTGGGCGGCGTCGACGCGGCGGCTGGGCGTGGCCGGGTCCCCGTACAGCGCCTCGGTCAGGCCGGGCAGCTCGGCGGCGGTGGCGGACGGCACGCCGCCCTCCTCCACCGCCGGGTCCCCCGCCGTGGCGCGCATCCAGTGGGAGCGGCGATGGTCGGGGGGAAGCATCACCGTGGCGGCGTCGGCGAGGAACGAGGCGGCCAGTTCGGCCACGGTGGCGGCGCAGCGGCGCGCGTCGAGCGAGCCGGACAGCCGGTGGCCGGCCTTGATGAGGAACTCCGTGCGCCGGTTCGCGGGCGAGGCCGAGCGGTTGCCGTCCGAGGATTCGGCGGTGACGTCGGACAGGTACCAGGCCTCGCGGGCGAGGCCGAACGTCTCGCGGCGCACGCGGATCAGCCGGTCGCCGTAGGCGACGCGCCGGCTCTGGCCAGGGGCGCAGCCGGGGTCGAACAGGGCGGCGGCGGCGCCGAACGCGATGAGGACGCCGGGGGCCAGGTCGGGCACGATGCGGCCGGCGGCGGGGTTGGCCATGATGACGCGGTCGTCCGCGTCGCACAGCACGACCGCCTCGCCGGAGGCGTCCAGGAGGGCCTGCAGCAGTTTCGCGTCCAGGGGTCTGGCCGGGCATCGCGGCGGGTCGTTCACCTGCGGGGCGGAGGGTTCGCTGATGGAGCCGGGGATCTCGCCGGCCGGTCGTGCTCGTGACATCACGAGACCTTCCACATCGAGTGCGACCAGCCTACCTGTGGAGCCCTCCCATGAGACCGCTGGTTCTCGGTTTGTGTGGCCTGGCCAGGAGATTCGGGCCGGATCGCGGTGCTCGGCGATACGCCCGGCCGACCTACGGCCGCGGTGATCTCCACCGGCGTGACGGCATCCTGACGAGTCCTTGGGCGACGGCCGCCGCGCCGGCCCCGGGAGTGAGGAAGTGCTCCGGTGAGAGCGTGGCCGGAGGGTCGAGGAGCAGCCGTACGGAACCGGCCAGCAGCACCAGCCAGCCGACGATCGTGACGAGCTGACGGAGCAGGCACGCCATGTGCCCGAGCAGGCCTGACGTCTGCCCGAGCAGGCCGCTCGCGGCCCCGATGACCGTGGAGGCGTCCTCCAGCCTCCGCACCACTCTCGGGCGTCTCGATCTGGCCATGTGGCCCACCTCCCACCAAAGGATCTTTGATCCCTTCGGCGGGCTCGCTAGCGCAAGCAATATCAACTGCCCGGCGCTCCCGCAATGGAAGCCGCGCACACAGAGCAACTCTTCGAAAACGTGTTCGACAGCATTCGGTCCCTTTGCCGTGCGCATCGGGATTCCTGCCTTCGGCGCGCGTGTACCGCGCCTCATGCACGGTCGCCGGGAAGGTCGCCTACCTCGTTTCGAGAGCGGCGGCGCGTTCGCGGATCAGGGGCTCGACGCCGTCCAGGATGCGGTCGAGCCCGAACCCGAAGTGGCCGGCGGGGCTGGTCCCGGGGCCCTCGCCGTCGAACTCGCCGAAGACGCCGGCGTCGAGAAGCTCGGACAGGGCGGGGAAGCGCTCGGTGTCGACCAGGCGAGTGAGGAGCTCCTCATACGCCGGGGACGGGTGCTGCTCTTGGCCGGCCGTGGCCCGCAGGTCGTTCGTGGCGAGTTGTGCGTCCCCGCGGACGTAGTGGGTGACCAGCAGCAGCACCGACATCTTCTCGCGCGGCCGCAGGGCCGTGCCGCCCAGGGCGCGCAGGCCGGCCTCCATCCAGGCCAGCTGGCCCGGATCGAGCGGCGGGGGGCCCATGGCCGTCATCTGCAGGATCCATGGATGCCGGTGGTAGACGCCGACCAGCTCCACGGCCCACCGGCGGAGCTCGCCGCGCCAGTCGGCCGGCGTGGCCGGGATGTCGGGCGGCGGGCCCGGCGCGGCGTCCAGCATGAACATCCGCAGCTCGTCCTTGTTGGCGACGTGCCGGTAGAGCGACATGGTGGCGCAGCCGAGCCGCTCGGCCAGGCGGGCCATGGACAGGGCGGGCAGGCCTTCGGTGTCGGCGATGGCGATGGCGGCGGTCACGATGCGGTCGAGGCTCAGCGCCTGCGCCGGGCCTCTCGTGCGGCGCTCGGCGTGGCGCCCCCACAGGACTTCCAGCGTGCGGGGCAGCTCGCTTCCGCTCTTCTCGCTCATCGGGCGCCATCCTATCTCGATGCGTATTACCTACGCTCTGCGTATTCCATACACATTGCGTATGCCTTACGCTCAGCGTATTGCATACGCAGCGTCCATCCTCGCCGACAGGAGCCCCGTCATGGTCACCACCACGGAGAACCCGCCGCCCTCGCCCGCCCAAGACCCGCAGGCCCCGCCTCGCTCCGGCCCGGCTCGGCGCTGGTGGCGGCGGCCGTGGATGGCGCCCCTCGGCTTCGTCGCCGTCATGTTCCTGGCGTTCTCGGTGCCGCCGTACCTCACCGGCGACCCGGCCGCCTCCCGGGTGCCACAGCCTGCGGGGTTCTCGGCGCACTATCCCCTGCTGGTGGCCCACGTCCTGTTCGCCTCGATCGCGATGATCACCTGTTTCCTGCAGGTGTGGCCGTGGTTCCGGCAGCGGCACCCCGCGGCGCACCGGTACACCGGCCGGGTCTACGTCTTCGGCGGGGTGCTCCCCGCCGGTCTGGCCGGCCTGGTCATCGGGGCGGGGACGCCGTTCGGGCCGGTGATCGCGGTCAGCAACGTGATGCTGGCGCTGCTCTGGCTGTCCTGCACCGTCGCGGGCTACCGGATGGCCCGGCAGCGGCGGTTCGCCGACCACCGGCGGTGGATGCTGCGCAGCTTCGCGCTGACCTTCTCGATCATCACCAACCGCCTCTGGGGCGTCATCCTCTTCATCGCCCTGAGCCCGGCGCTGGAGACGACCTTCAAGGGCGACGAGACCATGTTCACCTGGACGATCGCCGGCCTTGGCGGCTGGCTCGGGTGGACCGTGCCCCTGCTGATCGTCGAGTGGTGGCTGGAGCGCGGCGACGCGGCCGGGCGCCGCGCCCGCGCCCGCACACGTTCCGCCCGGCCGCGCGTGCCGATCTCGTCCAGCTGAGGTGAAGGCCGGCCTCGTACGGGTGAAGTGAAGAGCGGACGGACGTCTCAGGCGGCGACGTGCTCGGTGACCGGGGTGACGGTGGCGTGGCGCCGCTGGGGGAGAGCGCGCGTGCGCTCGCGCACGATCGTCTTGAGCACCCGCCAGCCGTCGCGCAGGGCGTGCAGGTTGCTGGTGCCGTGGATGCGGCAGTGCTCGTGGCTCGGCACCTCGTGGACGGTGAGCCCGGCCTTGGCCGCCCGTACGTTCATCAGCGTCTCGATCTCGAAGCCGTCGCAGTCGAGGGCGAGATCGTCCAGGTGGCGGGCCCAGAAGGCGTTGTATCCGTAGCACAGGTCGGTGTAACGGGTGCCGTACAGCCAGTTGGTCAGCGTGGTCAGCACCGTGTTGCCGAGCGAGCGGGTGACGCTGATGTCGTCGGAGCCGGCGCCCGAGGCGAAACGCGACCCCTTGGCGAAGTCGGCCCCGGCGACCAGCGCCGACACGAAGCGGATGATCTCGCGTCCGTCCGTGGAGCCGTCGGCGTCGATCATGACGATGATGTCGCCGGTCGCGGCGGCGAAGCCCGCGATGAGGGCGTTGCCCTTGCCGCGTCCGGCCTGGGTGACCACGCGAAGTTCGGGGCGCAGTGCCCGGGCGACGGCCACGGTGTCGTCGGTGGACCTGCCGTCGACGAGGATGACCTCGTCGATCCAGCGCGGCAGGGTGGCGAACACGTGGGGCAGGTTCTCCGCTTCGTTCATGGCGGGGACCACCACGCTGATCGTGGCTCCGATGGCGAGGTCGTCGCTGACCGGGGTGTATCTGCCCTGGGGTGCGGTGATCCCGTACGTCGTCATGGGCACATGATGGACCCGGCCGCCTGCAAGCGACTTGACGGTCCCTTGCAAAATCAAGATCATCTGAGGTTTCGGCCTGGTCCAGGCGGGTGGTGCGACGTGCGGCGAAGGCGGGGCGCCGGTTTCGGTCGCGGAGATTGGGGCGGCCAAATCAGGAATGTGTCATTATGTCTTGACCTTTCCCGTATCCGCCGCGCCTGGACTCTTCCCAGCGTCCGCCGCGCCGTCCTCACGCCGCGCTGACGGCCCACCCTCTACGGTCGAACGGTGCTCAACACGTCAGGACCCGCCGGACCACCGGCGGCATCCCCGCTGAGGGGCGAAAGCACCGTGCTCGGCCCACGGCTCATCAGGGCCGAGATCCTCGTCGTCTTGGCGGTGTCGCTCGGGGCCAGCGCACTGCGCTCGCTGGTCTCGCTGATCGGCTCGCTCACCGCGCCGGCGGACCTCAAGGTGCAGCACGCGGTGCTCGTCGGCACGATGGCGCCCGGCCGCCCGTGGCTGGACCTGTCGCTTCAGCTCACCGACATCGTGATCACCCTGGCTCCCGTCGCGCTGGTCGCCTACCTGCTCGTCCGGTCCGGCGAGTCCGCGCGCACCATCGGCGCCGACCTGCGCGAGCCGGGACGCGACCTGCTGCGCGGAGCGCTGCTCGCGGCCGTGGTGGGCGGCACCGGGCTGGCGTTCTACCTGATGGCGTTCCGCGCGGGCGTCAACCTGGACGTCGTGCCCGACCGGCTTCCCGACGCCTGGTGGCGGGTGCCGGTCCTGCTGCTCGCCGCCGCGCAGAACGGCGTCCTCGAAGAGGTGATCGTCAGCGGCTACCTGCTGCACCGCCTGGACGCGCTGGGCTGGCGGCCCTGGCGCGCGGTCCACCTCTCGGCGGCGATCCGCGGCTCCTACCACCTGTACCAGGGCTTCGGTGGCTTCGTCGGCAACGTCGCCATGGGCCTGCTGTTCGGACGCCTGTACCAGCGCTGGGGCCGGACGATGCCGCTGGTCGTCGCGCACACGCTCATCGACGTGGTCGCCTTCGTCGGGTACGGCCTGCTCCGCGGACGCGTGGCATGGCTCCCGTGAGCGCCCGTGCCGCTCGCTTCGCTCGTGCCGGTCGTGGTGCTCGCGCCGGTCGTGCCGCGGTGTCACCGCCGTCGCCGATCGCGGTGGCTTGACCGGGGGACGGGATGGTGTCGATCGATGGATTCATGGGGATTGATAGGTCAGCGAGTCATCACCCGTACATGCCCGGGAGGCGGCACTGAGCGCGCGTGAGATGGTCGCCGTGGCCGGGGTCGCCATAGTGCTCGTCTCTTTGGCGGCCCAGACCGGAAAGCACGACACCGCGCGCGTCGTCCAGCGGGCGAGCCCGCTGGAGAATCCCAACGGCACCAAGCCCGGCCTGGTCGCCATCACCTCGCGCATGGACCGCGCGGCGGCGCTCGACCTCGTCAGGCAGGTGCGCGTCGGCCGCCAGGGTTCCAAGCGGGGCTACACGCGCGAGCGCTTCGGCGAGAACTGGGCGGACAACGCGCGGGGGGTGCCGTACGCGCGCAACGGCTGCCGCACCCGTGACGACCTGCTCGCCCGGGACGGCGAAGAGGTGGCCTACCGCGACGGGTCCCGCTGCGTCGTCGTGGCGATGAAACTGCGGGACCCCTACACCGGTAAGGTGATCAAGTGGCGCAAGCGTGACGCCGACCGCGTGCAGGTCGACCACGTGGTGCCGCTGTCGTACGAGTGGCGGATGGGCGCCTCCCGCTGGACCATGGCCAAGCGGGTGCGCATCGCCAACGACCCGCTCAACCTCATCCCGGTCTACGGTCCGGCCAACGAGGACAAGGGCGGGGCGGGCCCGGCGTCCTGGCTGCCTCCCGTACGGAAGGTTCGCTGCGCGTACGTCGCACGGTTCGCGCAGGTTGCGGTGAAATACGACCTGCCGGTCACCAGGGCGGACAAGTCGGCGATGCTGGCGCAGTGCCGATGACCGGCCATGGCTCGCCGGCCTCAGTGAGCCGGTCAGCCGTCGCCGCACGCTGACCGGCCGTGTTCCGATCGATACCGCGTCGCGCGGCCATGTCCGATCGGTGCCGCGCTGACCGGCCGTGGCCGATCAGTGTCGCATTGAGCGGCCGTGGCCGATCAGTGTCGCGCGCCGACCGGCTGACGGTGCTGCTCGGGCGCCATCGGCATCTGCTCCGGACGGTGAGCATGCGGCGCCGGCGTTCCCGCGCCCTGCGTGCCGTTGATGAGGGCGCGCACCGCGGCTTCGAGCTCCTCGATGGTGTCGGCCTCGGCGAGCTGGGAGCCCGGCTGCGCGGCCCCTCGCGGCATGGCCCAGAAACGCTGGGTGTGCTCTCCGTACCAGACGGCCCACCCGGGCAGCCGTGCCGCCAGTTCGCGCGCGGCGGTCTTGCCGTCGGTGACCTCGTTCGCCATTACGACCCTCTTCCCGTGGTTCACCCGTCATCGTCAGCCGGAACGGTCACCATCTACGGAGCGACTCCGGCGAGCTTCCTCGCCGGGTTCGGCCCCTTTACGGACGGTCGGTCGGCCGACTCGAACCCGACCGGACTGCCCGCGATCACGCCGCGAAAACCCCCGGGTCCCACCGTACGTGAGAAAAGCCGTTTTTGGCCGCGAACCGGCTCGTAAACCTCGGCTCCACGTCCGTCCCGTGCCCAGGCCGGCGCGACCGGTGTACCCGTACCGACCCCTATGACCCCGATTGCTGGGGTTCCCCCCGTCTCGGACTCCCGCTCATCATGAGTGCAATCGACGATCTCAGGAGTGCCGATGAGAACCGCGCACCGGACCTGTCCCCTCTGCGACGCCGTCTGCGGCCTGCGGCTCACGCTCGACGACACCGGTCGCGTCACGTCGGTCAAGGGTGACCCGGACGACCCGTTCTCCAAGGGGTTCATCTGCCCCAAGGGCGCGAGCCTCGGCCACCTGGACGAGGATCCCGACCGGCTCCGCGTGCCCCTGGTGCGCAAGCAGGACGACGAATGGCACGAGGTCTCCTGGCAGGAGGCGTTCGAGACCGTCGAGCGGGGACTCAAGGGCGTCATCGACCGGCACGGCCGTGACGCGGTCGCCCTCTACCTCGGCAACCCCACGTTCCACACCATGGGCGGCATCCTGTACCGGGGAGCGCTGGGCCAGGCCCTCGGCACCCGCAACGTGTACTCCGCCAGCACCATCGACCAGATGCCCAAGCACGTCGCCTGCGGATACCTGTTCGGCGACCCGCTGGCCATCTCGGTGCCCGACGTCGACCGCACCGACTATCTGCTCGTGCTCGGCGCCAACCCGGTGGAGTCCAACGGCTCGCTGTGCAGCGCCCCCGACTTCCCTGGCCGGCTCAAGGCGCTGCGCCGGCGCGGCGGCAAGCTCCTGGTCGTCGACCCGCGCCGCACCCGTACCGCGGCCGTCGCCGACGAGCACCTGCCCGTCCGCCCCGGCACCGACGCCTTCCTGCTGTTCGGCATCGTCCACACCCTGCTCGCCGAGGACCTCACGACGATCGGCCTCGACGTCGCGGGGCTGGACGACCTGAGGCGGCTGGCCGACGACTTCACCCCCGACGTCGTCTCCCGCGTGTGCGGCGTGCCCGCCGAGAGCATCGCGCGGCTCGCGCGCGAGCTGGCCGCGGCGCCCACGGCCGCCGTCTACTCCCGCATCGGCGGCTGCACGGTCGAGTTCGGCACGGCGACGCAGTGGCTCGTCGATGTGATCAACATCCTGACCGGCAACTTCGACCGT
Source organism: Sphaerisporangium dianthi (assembly GCF_042654065.1). Taxonomy (NCBI): domain Bacteria; kingdom Bacillati; phylum Actinomycetota; class Actinomycetes; order Streptosporangiales; family Streptosporangiaceae; genus Sphaerisporangium; species Sphaerisporangium dianthi. The sequence continues at coordinate 170,009 of NZ_JBHSFP010000018.1, forward strand.
CCCGGCGGCGTCATGTTCACCCGCACCGCCACCATGGACCTCGGCCGCACCGGCGAGCCGTACACCACCGGGCGCTGGCACAGCCGCGTGCGCGGTCTGCCCGAGTCCCTCGGTGAATTGCCGGTGGCCACCCTCGCCGACGAGATCGAGACCCCCGGCGAAGGCCAGGTCAGGGCACTGGTGGCGGTGGCCGGCAACCCGGTGCTGTCCGCGCCGGGCGGCCCCCGCCTGGACCGCGCCCTGGACGACCTCGACTTCATGGTCTGCGTGGACCCGTACCTGAACGAGACGACCAGGCACGCGAACGTCATCCTGCCTCCGCCGCGCATCCTGCAGATGCCGCACTACGACTTCCTGCTGCTGTCGGTCGCGGTGCGCAACTACACCCGGTTCTCCCCGGCCATCCTGCCGCTGGAGCCCGGCCAGCTGTCCGAGGCCGAGATCATGTCCCGGCTGACGCTCATCGCCTCCGGCCAGGGCACCGACGCCGACCCCTCGGCCCTGACCGAGATGATGCTCGACCAGATCCTCGGCGGCGCGACGCAGGCGCCGGGTTCCCCGTTCGAGGGCAGGGAAGTGGCGGAGGTGCGCGCCTCGCTGATCGGCGACAGCGGCCCTGAGCTGCTGCTGGACCTCTTCCTGCGGCTCGGCACGCACGGCCTGTCGCTCGCCGACCTGCTGGAGAACCCGCACGGCATCGACCTCGGGCCGCTCACACCCCGGCTGCCGGAGCTGCTGTGCACCGAGTCGGGCCGGGTCGAGCTGGCCCCGCCGCGGCTGGCCGAGGAGGCGGGACGGCTGCGCGAGCGGCTGGCCGCGCCCGCCCCCGAGCTGCTGCTGATCGGGCGGCGGCAGCTGCGCTCCAACAACAGCTGGCTGCACAACGTGCCGACGCTGGTCGGCGGGAGCAACCAGTGCACCCTGCACGTCCACCCGGACGACGTGGCGAGGCTCGGTCTCGGCGAGCTGGCGGTCATCCGGTCGGCGAACGGCGAGCTCGTCGTGCCGGTCGAGCCGAACGACGCCATCATGCCGGGCGTCGTGAGCCTGCCGCACGGATGGGGGCACGCCGGCACCACGCAGCGCGTCGCCGCCGAGCACCCGGGCGTCAACGCCAACGCCCTCACGGACGAGTCGGTGATCGACGTGCCGTCGGGCAACGCGGTCTTCAACGGCGTCCCTGTGACGCTGGCGCCCTACGAGGAGCCGGCGCTCACCGGGTCGTTCCCGGTGCCCTCCACCGCCGCCGTCTGACCCGTGCCGGCGTCCGCGGACGCCCGCAGGCGAAAGTGCAGCCTGATCGAGGTGCCCGCGGGCCGGCGGTGGATGCGCACGAGGTCGGCCAGCTCGTTCACGATGAGGATGCCGCGCCCGCGGGTGGCGCCCGCCGCCGGCGGTATGCGCCCGGTCAGCGGGTCGCCGATGTGCCCGTTGTCGTCGAGCTGGCAGGCCAGCACGCCGTCCTCGGCCCACACCGTCACCGTGGCGGGCCCGGTGGTGTACTCGGCGGTGTTGGTGGCCAGCTCGTTCATCGCCAGCAGCAGCTCGGTGATGCGGTCGCCGTTCAGTCCCTCCGCCATGGCGCGCACCGTGAGGAAGTCGCGCACCCCCGGCAGCGCGGCGACACCCGTGAAGGCGTACCGGTCGGCGGCGTCCGGTGGTGCGGGCAACGGCCAGTCGAACGCCATGGCCGTCGCGACCGGGTCGCCGTAGGCGGCGCTCGACCAGGTGCCGCCCGTGTCCTCAAGGATGGGGTGGGTGCGTTCGGCGTCCGCGAGCGCCGAGGCCGGGAGCGCCGAGGCGTCGTACGGGCAGAGGATCGCCGCGTCCCGGCCGGTGAACACGGCGTTGATCAGCGCCTCGTGCGCGACGCACGCCGGGTACTCGATGGCGCTGCGGCCCTGCCATATCGGCTCGCCGATGATCCACACGCGGCGGCCGGGATGGGCGCCGGCGAAGGCCAGCAGCACCGACGGGATGATGCGTCCCGGGTTGCGCCCGGCTTCGGCCATGTCGGCGAAGGCGACCGCGTCGGCGTCGGCGTCGCCGCCCAGCCCGGCGCGGATCAGCTCGCCGCTGCGGCCGGGCACGGCGACCAGGGCGGGTTCCCGGCGGGCCAGCGCCCGGCGGACGAACGCGGCGCAGCCCGCCGTGTACTGGGCCTCGTCACGGTAGAACAGGCCGATGTGCTCGAAGGGGTCTTCCGCGGCGCCGGTCGGCACGGGTGTCGGCTCGGTCATGCGACCACTCCTGCGCGGGGCTCGCCGCCCAACAATCTCATGAGTTTCACCAGGGACAGGGAGCAACCGGTGATGCGAACCTCCGGCGGGGCGGTGTTGGCCGCGCTCATCAGCAGCCTGGCGGCGGCCGCGTCGGCGAAACGCAGCCCGGCCACATCGAGGGTCACCGGGGCGTCCGCGCGGGACATGTCGTCGATGAGGTCGGCCAAGGTGGCGGCCAGCGCGTCGCGGTTGGAGGCGTCGGCCTCGCCGATCAGCCGAAGCCCCGGCGGCTCGCCGGTGCGTTCCATGCGCAGCAGGGGCCGCCAGTTCCAGACGGCGGTCGGGTCGACCGTGGACGGGTGCGCGGCCGAGAGGCGCACGAGGCTTCCCGGGTCGAACAGCCGCCGGTCGTACAGGCACATCGCCATGGCGTAGCCGTCGGCGAAGATGCGGTTGACCTGTGCCTCGTACCAGTGGAGCCGCTCGGCGCCCACGTCCGGCGCGCCGGCCCACGTCATGTCGCCGATCAGCCGCAGGGCGGAGTAGCCGCCGCGGCGCGCCATGGCGATCTCGCGCTGCCAGGTGTCCAGCACCGCCACGGGGTCGAAGATGCCGGTGGTGAGGTAGCCGTTCTCGGGATGTCCCACCTTGAGCTGCCCGATGCGGGTCAGATGCCGTGTGTCCACGCCGTTGTCCCGCAGCTCGCGCAACAGGGTGTCCGGGGGAGAGTCGGCGAAGTAGATGATCTTCTGGCCGGCGCGCACGCCGGCTTTCACATAGCCGGTCACGGCGGCCACCCGCTGGTCCTCGCGGTCGAACGTCCAGCACACGTGGTCACCTGGACGCAGACGCTCTATCACCGATGGGTCCATAGACCCCCTCATCTCTGGTGACCGCCGACCGGCCCGACGTCGTACCGGGCCGAGCGCTGATCGCCGCAGTGCCCGGTCAACCCGACTACCGGGCCGAATCCAGGCTACCAGCCGCATATCAACCGTCGTAGTGGCGAAAATGCAGATCATTGCCCCTTCGCGCCCCGGTTTCCGGCCCAGAGAATTCGCCCATCGGAGATCATTCGCGGGGGCTCGCCGAACGGGAAAACGGGCCCGAGCAGCGCCGGCGCGCCCGCCCGCGAGCGGCCGAGCTCCGCACGAGCATCACCTGCACGGCGATGGCGGCCACGGCGGCGATCGAGGACAAGGTGACGATCGCCGGCGGGTACCAGGCCGGCCCCGAGTGCAGAACCTCCGGGAAGGGCTCGCCGCCCGCTCCGCTGAGGATGAAGGGGGACGCCGCCGACGCCGCCACGAGCAGGAGCAGGTAGGCCGGCCAGGCCACGCCGTGCGCGACGAGAAGGGGCGCGCTCAGCCCGGTCCGCCACGCGATCGCGGCCAGGACCAGCATGACCGCGCCGGCGGCGGCGAACAGGGCGGCGTACGTCCAGGCGGCCCCCGTGACCGGTCCTATGTAGGAGTCGCCCGCGCCCGCGTACTCCGCCGCGCGCGGGCCGGATGCGATCTCACGGGCGGCACGGCCCGCCTCGCCGATCGCGACGAAGTTCAGCACCGCGACGATCGCGCCGGCCAGCGGCAGCTGCAACATGATGACCTGCGCCGCCCACGGCGCCGGCGTGGTACGCCGGCCCGTGGTCGCAGGTCGGGCCAGCGTGAAGACGGTCACGACGTAGGCCATGGCCGCGGCCCCGAGCACCGCGGCGTGAGCCGGGGCGTACCAGCCGTGCATCGCGTTCTCCAGCAGGTCGCCGGCCTCGGACGAGCGCCCGGCCCAAAGCTCCGTCGTCAGGTCCGTGAGGGCGACGAACGCCAGCCCTGCCAGGTACGGCGGGGTGAGCGCGCCGAAGAGCATCAGTCCGGCGGCCGTCGCCCGGGGCGAGGCGCGCCAGAGCAGGACGCAGACGCCGGTGAACAGTCCGGTGGCGAGCAGGAAGAAGTACAGGACGGGCCGGGTGTCCGCGGTGGCCTGCTCCGCGTACCGCGCCAGCTCGTCCCGCGTCCCCTCGGCGAGCCGCCTCGTCCCGGCGGCGTCGATGACGTCCAGGGTCCGCAGGACGTGGTCCGCGGCCGACCGGATCGCGGTGCGGTCGAGCAGGTATACGACGGCGCCCGACACCGCGACCTGCGCTGGAATCGCCGCCGCCCAGGCTCTCCGGCTCCTTGCCGACTCATCCGCGGGCATGCCCCGGAGGCTTCCAGCGCGTCGGTAAATCCCGCGTAAGCGTTACACGAGGGGCCGCGGAAGAGTCTGGCAGGAGGAGACACCGGAGGACCTGCCCGGCGAGCTCGGCCGGTGCGCGGCCGGTGCGCGGCCGAATGGCGGAAGGCCACCCGCGGTGATCGCAGGTGGCCTTCGAACCGGGTCAGGATGGCCGGACGCCGAGCCGGTGGAGTCGATCAGGGACCGCTGCCACCGGCCACGGCGACCTGACCCTCAGGATGCGGTGGGTTTAGAAGAGGTAGCGGTACTGGCCCCAGTCGTAGTCGCCGCGGGTGCCTTCGCCGACGCGGATGCGGAAGTCGTCGAAGCCGCCCTTGCGGAACTTGCCGGAGAAGTGGGAGACGCCGTAGCGG
>NZ_JBHSFP010000019.1:0-166121 GCF_042654065.1 Sphaerisporangium dianthi
ACCACGACCGTCGGTGGCGGGTAGCAACGGCTCGATCCGCTGCCAGGCCTTATCGGTCAGCTCACCACGTCTCACCACGAGGGATCATCTAACCCCAACCACCGTGATCATTTATCAGACATGCTCTAGTGCGCTGTCCACGAACGTTCACCGGGTCGGGCACCGTACGGCGGCGCCGGCTTCGCCGTACCATGACTCACCGACCCGGCGCCAACCACATCCAGCACCCAGCGGGTGGAGAAACGGCATCCCGGTGAAGGAAGGTGGTCACCGCACTAGCCGATACCCGAGGGAGGAGAGTGCCTAGTCCTTGACTTGCTCACGCGGCTTGACCTGGCTCAACGCATGGACCGGTTGACAATTGTCTTCGAGTATCGAATCCCCGGGGCAAGGGGCCCTCCTCTTGCGGGGGAGCACCGGATGCCACGTTGAATGACCACAAATGGGACCATGTCTTCCCGCGGTACCGTGGCACCGTAAGCACCTTGGCGTCTCGCGCCTAACACACATCGCACGGGTATGCAAGTTCAGGCCCATCAAGGCGCCCGCCCGCCATAACCTGAGTAATTAACTGATCGACATATGCGTTGGAGCACATCCTCGCCGCACCGCGACGAAACGCTCCCTCGCCCTATTTGGCGTGCCCAAGTGCTGATCCGAGCACGGAGGAAAGATGAAAGTCACTCCGCCACCTCGCGACCTTAAGTTGCTGAGCGAGTCCGATGAGCGGCAGCGCGTCGCCGAACTCGCCGCCGAGGCCTTCGATGACTTCACAAAGATCATGAAGTGCGGTATCCCTGTGGAGGGCGCCGTCAGGACGCACGTAAGCCTATTGCCTCATGGAACGAGGTTCCCCACGGCGAAGGTCGTCATCCAGGACACCGGGTGGCGCAGGCTGAACTACGCAGAGCTGACCGCTCGGGCTGGCCGGCCGAACAGAGATCGTTACGAAGAGTGCGCCCCCTTCGCGATCGCCACTCACGACACCGAGCCCGAGATGAGCTACCTAAGGCTCCTCGCCATCTTTCTGGTTCGCCGGTCGCATAGAGGCCGGTTCGAGGAGCTTGGACTGTTCGGCATGGGATTCAAGGTCAGCACCGTGCTCGCAACTTGACGGATGGGAACTCTCGCAACTTTGGGCTGCTAGCGTTCAATTCAAGTACGGAGGAAAATTGAAAATCACTCCATCGTCTCGCATTTTGAAGATGCTAGGCGAGATCGAGTTTGATGAGTGGCAGTGCATCGCCGAACTCGTGGACAACGCCTTCGACGACTTCGCGGAGATCGTGAAATCAGGCATTCCGTGGGCGGGTGGCTTCAAGGTGAGCGTGAGCTTGCCATCCCACGGCGCGAGGTCCCACGAGGCGAAGGTCGTAATTCAGGACACTGGGCGCGGGATGAGCTACGAGGAGCTGGAGCTCGCGGTTCGAGCCGGCTGGTCGAACAATGACCGGTTCGACAAGCTGGGCCTGTTCGGCATGGGCTTCAACGTCAGCACCGCGCGCTTGGGCAGATGCACTCGTGTTTTGACGACCCGGCCGGGCGACTCACATTGGATTGGCGTCGAGATCGACCTCGACCGGATCAAGGACGACTTCGAGGCCGAGGACATCAGCGAGCCGAAGTCCGACCCAAACGAGCACGGCACGAAGATTGAGATCTCTCGACTTCATTCGGATCGCGCGGATTGGCTGACTAGGAACGCCGCCAATCTACGGTCCACGCTCGGTCGCGCCTACTCGTACATCTTGGACGAGCATAACTACGAGCTTTGGATCGGCGGGCAACGGGTCAAGCCTAAGCGGCACTGCCGCTGGGGCGACGATCGATATGTGGTCTTCGGAAGTGGCGCTTCCTCTGAGCGGATCCCGGCATACATCGAGATCGACGAGCGATTCGAGCCTGCCGATGCCTGCGCCGACTGCGGCAACTGGCAAGTCCCCAACAAGGGCAAGTGCGAACAGTGCGAAGGCGAACGGCTCACATTGCGCGAGCGCCGCATTCACGGGTGGCTTGGGATCCAGCGGCATCTACACAAGCGCGAGTACGGCATCGACTTCCTGCGGAACGGCCGGAAAATCTTGCAGTGGGACAAGCGGTTGTTCGAGTGGTTCAACCCCAATGATCCTCAGGGGCTGGTCGACATCGAGTATCCGGTCGAGATGGCGCATCAGGGTGGCCGAATCATCGGTGAGATCCATCTCGACCACGTTCCGGTGACGTACCAGAAGAACGCGTTCGAGTACGGAGACCGTAGTTGGCGCGCCGCCATCGACTACCTAAGAGGTCCTGGTCCTCTGCAGCCCGAGAAGGCTAAGCGCCTGGGATACCCGGAGAACCCGAGCCCGCTCGCCAGGCTGTTCAAGGGTTACCGCCGGAACGACGCTGGGCTCCGTTATCTTGTCCCCGGCGACGGCGCCCGTCCGATCCATGACACCACTCGGCGCTGGGCGGAGTTTTTCCACCGCGGAGATGCCGAGTATCAGACGGATCAGCTGTGGTGGGACGCCGTTGTCGCGCACGATTCGAAGGGAAAGAAGGCCAAGCTCGACGTCGCGCAAAATAATTCGCCTGTTCGGGCGGACGAGGCCGCCGTGCTCGACGCGCTAGGCATCGACATCAACGGCTCGCGAACTGCCCCTTCCAAACCTGATGCCGCGGCGAGCGACTCGTCCGTCACACAAACTCCCACGGTCAAGGAGACCGCGCAAGATCGGCTGGCTCGGTACCGGACGAACTCCCGAGCCATGCCTGAGTTGTCGCGCGATTTCGGATCTCCTGTGGTGGGCTTCCTGCAAGTCGAGACGAGGCTTCTGGAGGACACTCAGCTCACCGACGACCAAGGCCTCGTCACTCCCGTACTTGTCGTCCAGAGCGCGGGTGGCAAGGCGACGGCGTTCATCGATGGGAACCACGAAGTGTTTTCTAAACTCGGGGTCGAACCGGCGGACCTGCTGCTCGTCGAACTGGTTACGGTTCTGAAGGTGAAGGCGGAGACCGGCCTGACCCACGCTCAGTTGATCGCCGATCTTCGAGTGAGGTGCCTCCCTGATCACGCGCTGAAAGCCGACGTCGTAGCCGGCGAGGCGAGGGAGTTGCTGACCGACCTGCGGGTGCGAATGGCCAGCAGGGTCGACATCGATCCGGCCCGCGCCTACCAGTACCTGTCCCCGGACGAACTCACCGCGACGGAGAACGCGATGATCGCGAATGGTCAGGTCACTCTAACAGGGAGGCTGGGCGAGACCAGCGAGTTCCTGATGTACGTCCCACCATTGTTCATGGTGAGGCTGCTGGAGTCTTGGCCGGAGGCGTTCATGGACGGCAACGTGTTCGTCGGCCCGTACGTTTCGGTGTCCTCGATGTCGGCGCGCCGAATCAGCCTCGCCAAGGTGGTCGGCTATTTGACGGACATCGCCACCTTGGTCAGCTTCGACGGTTCTGATCTCGGCCCGCAGCAACTGCTCCGGACCCGTCTGAGCGTAAAACTGCTCTCCGATGAGATCGTCGGCGAGTCATGAGCGGCAATTTCCTGTCGGCGGAGGCGCTCCTCGAAGGTGGCCCCTTCGGGCTTCCTCATGCCGTCGAGAGAGCGCTTTGGCATCTGGGATTCGTGGACGTCCGTATTGTGGACGGCGCGAACGATCAAGGCGCGGACATCCTGGCCGTACGAGATCGTGAGCAGTGGGTGTTCCAATCCAAGTGGTCGAGCCGGAGAGCGATCGACCGCTCGGGGATCGACGATATCGAACGGGCACGTACCTGGTACGCGGCCGATCGCGCGGTGCTCGTGACAAATCTGGGGCTGAACCGCTCAGCGGAGGAACGTCGTCGCATGCTTGAATCGGTCGGCATCAAGATCACTGTTTGGGACGGTCCGACTCTGGCGGCCATCTGGGAGCGGATGCCGGATCGGGTCCCGACTGAGTATGCGCTGCGGGATTATCAACTTTCGGCAGCTAATGCCGTGTGGGGGGATTTGTCGCACACCGGCCGCGCGTTGCTCGTGCTCGCTACCGGCCTCGGCAAGACGGTCGTGGGCGGGGAAGTGATCCGTCGCTTCCTAGAAGCGAAGCCCGGCGCGCGGGTGTTGGTCGCCGCGCACATGAAGGAGTTGGTTGAGCAATTGGAGCGCGCGCTGTGGCGCCACCTCGACAAGAGAACTCCCACGCGTCTGCTGACGGGCGAGACGAAACCGGCGTCGCTCGACGGCGTCCTGGTTGGCACCGTGGAGTCGGTTCTCGGCGCGGTTCGCGCCGGGTGGCCGCCCGAGCTCGTGATGATCGACGAGACCCACCATGTGGGTGAGAACGGACGCTTCGCCGAACTGCTCGACCTGTGCGTCCAGTCCGGTCAGTTCGGCGTCACCGCGACACCCTGGAGAGGCGACAAGTTCGACATCACCGCGAGGTTCGGCCGGCCGAGTTACACGATGGGCATCGCCGAAGGGATGGCGGCTGGCTACCTATCAGCGGTTGATTACCGCTTGTTCGTGGACAACCTCGACTGGGAAACCATTCGCAGAAGCAGTAAGCATGGGTACTCGATCAAAGAGCTGAACAAAACCCTGTTTCTGCCTCAGCGAGATGAGGAGATCATCGAGCAGTTGCGCGAGGCATGGCGGGCGACTCCAGATCCACGGGCGATCCTGTTCTGTCAGACGATCGAGCACGCGGAGCGGGTGGCCACCATGCTGGCGACGGCCGATAACGCCTGGCGACGAGCGTCGTACTTGCACAGCGGCCTGGCCCGCCAGCGTCGCCACATCCTCCTCAACGAGTTCCGACTCGGGCGGGTGCCGATCATTACGTGCGTTGACGTGTTCAACGAGGGCGTCGATGTGCCAGATGTGAACCTGATCGCCTTCCTCCGGGTGACGCACAGCCGACGCATCTTCGTCCAGCAACTCGGCCGTGGCCTACGGCTCAGCCCAGGCAAAAAGGCACTGAAGGTCCTGGATTTCGTCACGGACATCCGCCGTGTCGCAGCGACCTTGGACTTGCGTCGCGCCCTGGAAGCTTGCGAACACGAGGACCTCCGCGTGCCTCTACCCCACGGCTCCCGGATCGAGTTCAGCGACGAAACCGCCGGAACGCTGCTAGACCACTGGATTCATGACGCGGCCAGCCTTGAAACCGCCGCTGACGAAGTGCGCCTGCAATTTCCCGAATGAACAGGAATCATGCCATGCCCTCTCCCAGCACCATGAGTCCCGAGCTCAAGAACAAGATCGTCACAAAGATGTTCGCCGAAGCCGAAGAACTCGGCTGGGTATACTTGAGCAGCGACCAGCGCAGCGCCATCTACGGCCGGTGGCTGGACGACCCGGAGGTAGGCGGCCGACTCCGCGAGTTCATGGGGGACGCGAGAGCCCGCGTCTGGATCAAGGAAAGCCCGATGAAGGAGTACGCGCGCGCTCGGTATGGAGTTGGCGGGTACGCGAAGTATGTCGCGAATCCGCTCTCAGGGGCCGAGGACCTGGTGAAACGAGCTCTGGGACCAGACTGGGAGGTTGTGCCCGGCAAACGAGGGATTAAACCTCTCCGCGTGCGTGTCCGCCGCGGAGAGGAGGAGCGGTACTTCACGTGGGCGCCGTCCGAGCAGCTCAAGCACCTCGTCTGGGCCGCGATCAAGGCCGAGGTGTTCGGCGATGCCACACCATGGATCCTGTGCGTCGTGAGCTCATTCGAGAAGCCCATCCCCTCTGACGAACAGGCGACAAACATCAAGATTGCCGCACGCTGTCAGCTGGAGATCGTTCATGTGGACGCGCTCTGATGGATGAGACGGGCGAGGAAGCAGCGGGAGACGGCTGGTTAGTCGCGGCGTGGCGAGCGCTCGACCCACGCTCGCGCGACATGCTCAAGATGCGCTTGGACAAGTGTACATATCGCCGCATCGGCCGAGCGTATGGAGTTACGCATCAGAGGGCTCAGCAGATCGTCTCGGAGTCTGGACGCCGGCTGCTTGAGGTGGCGTATCGAGCTGACCCCAAATGGTCTATCAAGATCCGTGAACTTCTGGAGACACGAGCCGTCATATCCGATGAGGAGCTGTCGCATAGTCTGCGCGATGACAGCGGTATCGCTCGTACCTCGCTCCTGATCGCGGAGGGTCTGCGCCACCCCAAGGCGTGGTCGGAGGAACTGAGCGACCATTGGGCGCTCGGACCCGATGCTCTGAACCCGCTCCTACGGGATCTGGTCGAAGAAGCCCCGTACAGGAAGAACGAGTTGAGGGATCATGCGGCGATCATCGGGATACCAGAGTCTCTCGACATACACGCGATCATGTCCGCCGCTAGGAGCCTATTGGTCCTGGACGATACGGGCGTCTGGGTCCGCAGGAGCGCCAAGAAGCCAGACGCGGCCTACGTATGGCTAACCGACCAGGGTGAACCTAGGCGCGCGGAGACGATTTCCGAGGCGATCGGACAGACGACTCAAGCGACGACCGAAGCGCTTCGGCGAGACACGCGATTTCGTCAGGTACGCCCGGAGGGCACGTGGGCGCTCACTGAGTGGCCTCGCGGCGGCGAGTACGACTACTCCGACGCACTGGATGCGATGATCGCAATCTTGACCGAGTTAGGGCCGCTCTCGCGCCGGGACCTGACTGCCGAATTGCGCCGTCGCTACCCTGTGAGCGACTCTCGTATCCACCGGTGCTTGATCAGCGCCCGTATCGGATTCACCGGTGACGGACGGATCGGTCTCATCGAGCAGGGCGCGATCAGCGTGGACGAGAAGGAGCCACGACAACCGCGCAACGCGGTCTACAACGAGGAATCAGCCCTGCTCGCCTTCCGTCTCAAGGTGGACAAGGACATCGTGCGAGGCAGTGGGGTAGTCATCAGCCCATGGATCACATGGAGGTTGGGGCTACGTCAGGCGCCAATGGACAGGACCTTCGCCGTTGACGGCAGCGGCCGTCAGATCATCTTCCGACGAGGCACCGCAGCGGCGCAGATGTCGAGCGTTCGACTCGAAACAGTCGAGCAGGGCATGGTCCTCGGCTGCGAACTCGCGGTCGTCCTCCGGCTTGAACATGACACCATGACGATCCGCCATGTCTGCGATCCGGACATATGCGCTGCCCGGTTGCCCAACGGGTGAGCGCGGTCTGCGGCGCAAGGTTTCGAACGTGCGTCCGATTTTTCAAGGAGAAGGTGGTGGCGATCAACAACTCCGCGGTACACTTTTCCGATGTCAGAGCTGGGAGCCTTCGCCGATCAAGGCAGAACGAGCGTAGAGCTGTTCGCGGGTGGAGGAGGGCTGGTGATGGCCGTCGGGCGAGCGGGTTTCAGACCCTTGCTCCTCAACGAGCTCGGCAAGCATGCGTGCGCGACGCTAGTCGCCAACGGCGCGCGACCCTATGACGTTGGAGAAGGTCATCCTCCCATTCCCGATCTTGGGGAAGATCCACCGCTTCTGCGTGGCAACGTAGCCAAGGTCGACTTCGAACACCTCCACGGCCAAGTCGACGTTCTAGCGGGCGGACCGCCCTGCCAGCCATTCAGTCTGGGGGGAAACGGCCGTGGGGACGAGGATGACCGCAATGGCTTCCCGCACATGTTCCGGGCCGTTAGAGAGATGCGCCCCAAGGCCATTATTTGCGAGAACGTGCGGGGACTTCTACGCCCATCGTTCGCTCCGTACTTCGAGTACATCAAGAGGGAGTTTACGCTGCCGCGCGAGCAGCGCCCCGAAGGCAGCGCCTGGCACGAGCACGACGCGCGGCTACGCGAGATGATCGACGATGACAGCGGACCGGCGGATGAGCGATACGACGTCGCGCATTTCGCAGTGAACGCCGCTGACTACGGGGTCCCGCAAACCAGAAATCGCGTCATCATCATCGCCTTCCGACGGGACTTGGGTGTGGACATGACAAGGTTCCAGGAACTAGTGAGGCCGCGGTTCTCGGAATCGAGTCTGTATGAGTCAATGACCGACGGCACATACTGGGATAGGCACCCGGAAGTCCCCCGACACGTCCGGGAGACAGTCATGGCGAGGATTCCACGACAGTCAGCTCGAGGGGATACCGGCGAGCGGGCACCCGCCTGGCGGACACTCAGGGACGCCATCAAAGGGATCGACGGGCAGAAGAAGCTACCCCCTATCCCCGTCGATCATCTGGATCGCAAGGAGAGACGGCTCGGCGGCTTCGTCGATCACATCGGCTGGCCAGACGCACGAATCTACGTAGGTCACACCCCCAACGAGTTGGACCGCCCCGCGAAGACTGTGAAGGCCGGCGTTCACGGCGTGCCGGGCGGAGAATCGGTGGTCATGCTAGATGACGGTTCCCATCGTTACATGTCCGTGCGTGAGACCGCGCGAGTGATGACCTTCCCTGATAACTGGGCTCTGGCTGGATCCCGCGGAGAGAAGATGCGGCAACTCGGCAACGCCGTTCCCGTACTACTTGGGCAAGTCTTCACCGAAGCCGTCGCGGTCGTCCTCGACGAAGCGGAGAAATCCACGTGAGCCCGACGGAACGCCTAGACGCGGGGTGCTGGAAGAAGCAGCCTCCTCCCGATAGCGCTTGGCGCCCCGCACGGAACCTTCCTAGATCCGCCCGTACAGCCGAGCAAGACCGCGCCGCAGGTGGATCGAACAGACGCAGGGTGGACCTAGGAAACGGCACATTCGCCCGGGCATCAGTCGAGCTCAAGCTTCCGCGGAGCGCGCGCCGCATCCGCGCCCACCTCCGATGGTCGAACGCGGGCCGGACCGAGTTCGAGTATCTGGGTGAAGTTGAAGAACCGACCAGAGCGCTGAACCTCGCCGCAGCGTGGAAGATCGCTATCGGACGGGGCCTCGTCCTTCCTGACGACGTGCAGGCGGGCAAATCTTGGGCGAGTTCACAAGCGGTACGTGCTTCAATGCGAGAAAACCGGAGGAAGGACACCGGACCAGAACTCGCCCTACGCAAGGCCGTTCATCGCCTCGGTCTCCGCTACCGCGTTGATGCCGAGCCGATCAAAGGATTCAGGCGGCGTGCTGACATAGTCTTCACGAGGACCAAAGTCGCGGTGTTCTCCGATGGTTGCTTCTGGCACGGGTGCCCCGAGCACTACAGGGCCTCTCGGCAGAACGATCAGTATTGGAATGACAAGTTCGCCAAGAACCAGGCCCGGGACCGAGAAACAGATTGCGTCCTCACCGAGGCCGGTTGGCTAGTCATACGGGTCTGGGAGCACGAGTCACCGCATGAAGCGGCCGAGCGGATCGCCGAGGCTGTTACCAGGAGGAGGGACACTTAACCCAGTTCATCTGCGAGACTGACGTTTATCCATGGAGCGCGGTCAGCCATCCTGTGATGACCAGGAGTTCGCGCTGCTGGTCGAGGGTGATGCGTCCGGACAGCAGCCTGGTGACCTGGGCCAGGCGCCTGCGTGTGCGGTCGCGCAAGGTGGTGGCGGGGACGACGGGATGAGCACGGCAGAGCAGGTCGACGGCTTCGGTCAGGGCTTCGATGGCTCCCTTCCCGACGAGGGACGCCTGGGTTGTTGGGTGACTTCCATCATGTTGCGGTACAACTCCGCCTCGGCCTTGAGGGCATCCACCGGGACGAGGAGGGCGATCAGGGATGTCTCGCTGCCTCGGTAGCTGCGGGCGGAAGCCGAGGTTGTGGGATTGCAGGCCGGTGAGTTGGATCAGGGGCAGCCGGTAGGAGGACTGCGGAGGAGACTTCGCCGGCTTCCCAGCGACGGATGCCCTCCTTATCGCAGGCCATACATTCCGTGATGCCGATAGGCGTGCTCTTGACCATCTTGGCTATCTCAGCGCGGGTCAGCCGGTGTCCGTTGGGCCAGACTCTGAGCTGCACGTTGGAGATTTGGTCGGGCATCTGGTGTCTTCCTCCCGGGTGGGTGTTCAAGAGAGGACTGTTGTGCCACCACTAAAAGGTCCTATCGTCGGTGCTTGCCAGTGAACTTGTCATTAAGCAACCAAGGTAGGTAACGCGGCCCGCCATTCGGCATGGCTGGTATTGCGTTCCAAACGGTGAGGTAGTTGGGGCGCCCACAGCGAGATGCAGTTGTCAACCGTGGCGAAAGGGAGTGATTTCGCATTCACTTTATGCGTTCACCGCTAAAATGAGGCTTGATACCGCACAGGTTTAGTGCTTCTCCTGGGCGCGCACTCGCTATCTGGCGCAGTGTAGGCCACCTCGTGATAGCTAAGCATTGCATTGTCAGTCAGTTTTTCGCTACAGTGGCGTGAGTTGTAAGAAACGTAACCTATTGCTTTACGAGGGGTTATGTTTGTTGAGCTGCTTATAGTGCAAATCAGGCGGAAAGGCTAGGGCATGACAACGCTTCATCCAGCAGAAGAAGCTATACGACGCAGCTGGGAATCGCGCGCTCGGTCCAATCATGAGCTGCATGTCGGGCGCGTAATTAGCGGCGGCTATCCCCATCTAGTTCAACTCGTCGCAAGTAAACTCATAGAAGCAGGGATAGACGCATCGGCTATCAGGACTAATGAGATGCTGGGACTTCCCGGCTCTTATGGCGTAGATGATCGATGGGATCTAGTCGTGGTTGCAGACGGTATCCCGGTGGCCGCGATAGAGATAAAGGGGATGGCGGGAAAGGGTTTGGGTAACAATTATAGGAATCGAATATCGGAGCTGCTGAGCAGGGGTGCTGACGTCGATCGGCAATACAGCACCGGTGCACTAAAAATGCACAAGCCCTGTCTGGGTGTTCTCTTCTTGCTTGAGGAAGCCGAAGGGTCAACGAGGCCGATTTCCAAGCCTGCCACGCTTATTCAAACGGAGGACGGATCTAGCTCGGCAGCTTCATATAAGGATCGATTCGGGGAGTTTTTTGATAGACTGCTCCGCGATCGACTCTATGATGCCGTCTGCTATCTGACTGCAACACCTCTGCCAGATGTGCAGGTGTCGGAACCTCGACCTGATATGGGGTTTGACAACTTCGTATCAGTTATCGCGGAACGCGTATCGCATTTGGATTCCCTTAAGAATGCTACTGGGCTCGACTCTGTGAGGTTTGGAGAATTGCTAGCGCTCCGTAATGACCTGGGAAGTGTCATGTCGGGCCTGACGTCCACACCTATTGGACTTTCGGCAGCCGAATTGGCGGTAATCGAGCGTCGTCGGCAGATTGTGAACGAACTGATCGCTCTATCGCTTGATCCCAGAGTCAACGAAACGCGCATGCAGAAAGCGATAGGTAATAATTACTGGCTGTTCGGGGGACAGTATACCGGGATCGCCTCCAGAAGGAATTTGATGCCTTTGGATGAGCATGATATCCCTCTCATTTGCGCAGATGGAAGTCTTGAGATTTTTGAACTGAAAGGCCCGGAGGCTAAGATTGTAAAGCGGCATCGGAATCACCTAGTTGTATCAAATGAAGTGCATGAAGCCGTGAGTCAGTGTATTAGCTATATAAGAACAATCGACGAAACGGGTGCCACACTTCAGACCGTGCACCATAATGAACTGGGGCTAGATTATGACTATCGGCGAGCTCGAGGGGTGGCTGTAATCGGGCATCCAAGCCGTGTAGAAATCGATGGTATTGATCACGGGAAAGTGGACCAGGCGATTCGATCCTATAATGCGCATCTGAGTCGAGTGCGCGTGGTGACGTATGCAGATCTGCTCGAAAGTGCCGAGGGGATGCTGAGCTTTGAAAGTGAAATAAGTCGTGAAGTTTGAATTCATCATCCTTGTCGGACGTGGTGGCGGATTTAGTGATGGCCTATATAGGGGTGTGTCGGGTCATTTCGCAAATCCACCGGCCTCAGAGTCGCAGCGTGGCCTTGGCCGCTGGCTCGAGCGGGATCCACACTCAGGCAACTTCCTTCGTGGTGGCCTCTAATCACTGGTAGCTGAGTTGCTGAAGCGTGGTAGAACGCTTGGTGTGGAGGAGCGGCGGGATCGGTTGCGGGGGTTGGGGGAGCTGTTTCGGCGGCTGCGTCGGGAGGCTGGGCTGACGGGTAAGGAGTTGGCGCAGAGGGCGCAGGTCGGGCAGCCGACGATCTCGCGGATCGAGACGGGGCAGCTTCTTCCTACACCGGAGACTGTTGAGCGGGTTTCGGCTGCTCTGGGGCTTGGCGAGAGGGACCGCGGCGAGCTGGATGCGCTGCTGGCGCGGTTGCGGGATGAGGTGTCGCGGCTGCGGGGTGGGTTGGCCGGCCGGGAGGCGGCGAATGCTGCCCAGGTTCGTTCGGCTCAATGGGTCGCGGTGTTCTCTTCGGCGATGATTCCGGCGCTGTTGCAGACGGCCGAGTACGCGCGGTTGGCGTTGGCGGTCGGCCGGGATGTGGATGAGGAGGACGCGGCCAAGGCGGCGGCCGTGCGGGTTGAGGCGCAGGCGGTGCTCTTTGAAGAGAGCCGGAAGTTCGCGTTCGTGCTGACGGAGGGGGCGGTGCGGACGTGGCCCGGGTCACCGTCGTTGATGCTCGCCCAGCTTGATCGGTTGGTTCAGGTGTCGACGTTGCCGCATGTTCGGCTGGGTGTTGTGCCTTGGAAGACTGAAGCGCCGGCCTTTCCGTTGCATGGGTTCACGCTCGTCGATGGAGCCGTGAGCGTGGTGGAGAGCCTGACGGGTGATCTCACGTTGACCGAGCCGGGTGAGATTGCCATGCATGAGGACGCTTTCGAGGCATTCGCGGCTGCGGCGGTGTACGGGGATGCTCTGCGGGATGTTCTGGGTGAAATCGGGGCGGACTTTCGGAAGTTGGCGGCCCAGCTAGAGAAGTGACGCATTTATGCGTCGAATTCCTTGAAGATGACCAAGTGCAGGTCATACGCTCGCGACGTGGGTGTATAGCCCTCTAGACGTTGGAGCGTATCCATGAGCGCATGGCGCATGTCCCGGTCCTTCCTCGGCACTTCCCCCTCGGTCAGGGAAGCCCGCCGATTCATCACGACCTTCCTCGCGGGCTGGCCGATCGTGGAGTCGGCAGAACTCATCGTCAGCGAGCTGGCCGCCAATGCCGTGCGTCACACCGCCAGCGGCAGGTTCGGCGGGCAGTTTCAGGTGATGATCCACGCCCAGCACGACAGGGTATGGCTGGGCGTCGTTGATGCCGGCGCCGCGCACGGTCCCAGCGTCTTCTCCCCGGAGGACGATGAGGAGGGCGGCCGGGGATTGATGATCGTCGGCGCCCTGGCCGACACCTACGGCATCCGCGGCGACGAACGAGGCCGCACCGTATGGGCGCTGCTGCTGGTCAATGCGGGCAAGAACGCTCCGGCCGCACCTCTGCCGGGCTCCGAGGCATCACGTGCTTGATTGGCTGCCCTTCCGGTGTGAGCGTGGTCCTTGTCGCGTGTGGCTCGCTGAGTGGGGTCTACCGTGAGTCCGCGGGGAGTGCCTAATCGCAGGTGGTACATAAGGGCGGTAAGCCTTCAAAGTGGTGAGCAGCTCAAACGCGTACTGTCTAGGGGAATAGACGACAAAGCGTCTAGGGGCCTAGACTCGGTGGAGCATCACCGAGAGGAACCGGCCGTGCCATCCAGCGAGCTTGAGCGTATCGCCGCGATCGAGGACCCGTACGTCCTGCTGCGCGCGGCCACCGAGCGGCTCAACGCCGCCCAGCAGGAAGTGGCCGAACTCGCGCGGCTGCGGCGCCGGGTGATCCAGGACCTACACGCCCAAGGCATGTCGTACGCCCAGATCGCCGAGGCCGCCGGCCTGACCCGGGGCAGGATTCACCAGATCCGGCACACCGGCCCAGCCCCGGAAGGGGCGTTCCTCGGCACAGGCACGCTCACGATCGCCACCCCGCTCAAGCAGGACGCGATCAAGGCGCGTCCGGTCGTGGCGATGGAAGATGTCTCCGCGGGCAAGCGGTTGGAGGATTTGGCCCGGAGCTTCGGATTGTCGGTGGAGTTGGAGCACGTCCCCCTTGGCGGGGACATCGATCTCAACCGGCCCAATCTGATCGTGATCTGCGGGCCGCGGCTCTCGCCGGTGATGGCGCAGACATATGAGTCCGATCCGGTGTTGGAGTGGGGCAAGGCCGACGATGGGCCGTGGACGATCCGTGACAGCCGTACCGGCACCACCTACCGGTCCGGAGAGGACAGCGACCCAGCCACCAACGTGGACTACGCCTACCTCGGCCGACTGGCCCGGCCGGATGGGAAGGGCAACGTGCTGGTGTTCACCGGTATCCATCCGCAAGGCACCCTCGGCGTCGTCAGCCTGATCGTCTCGGACATCAACACGCTCTGGGGTCAGGTCGGCGAAGACCGGTTCTCCACGGTGGTGGGGGTGGAGTACGACCCGGCGACCGGGGAACCGGTGAAGGCGGAATTGGCCAGCCCGCTCTACCGGCACGAGGGGGACTAGGTGCGCGTCACCTTCGCCACCCAGCCTGTCAGCCAGGGCCGGCCGAATGAGGACTTCGTCGCGGCGACGCCCGATGCCGTGGTGCTGCTGGACGGCGCGGGTACGCCCGCCGGGTCGGAGTCCGGCTGTTCCCATGGTGTGGCATGGTATTCGCGCATGCTCGGCTCGACGCTGCTGGCCTCGATGACGCAAAGCGCTGGGACTCTGACCGAGATCCTCGGTGAGGGCATCAAGGCCGTGACCTCCATGCACCAGTTCATCTGCGATCTGGCCCACGCCGGCTCACCCTCGGCCACCGTGGTCATGCTTCGCCGTACCGGCGACATGCTGCAGTGGCTGGTGCTCGCCGACTCAGTCCTCATCCTGGACATCGCCGATTCGGCTGAGCCGTTGGTCGTCTGCGATGACCGCGAGGCGCAGGTTGGCGCGCGGTACCGCAGCCGCATGGACGCCCTTCCTGGCGGCAGTCCGGAGCACGAGCAGGCGCATCGTGAGTACGTCGAAGCGATGCGGCAGCACCGCAACCGGGACGACGGATTCTGGGTGGCCTCGGTGGAACCTCTCGTCGCCGAACAGGCCGAGACCGGTGCCCTACGGGCTGACCAGGTCCGTGCAGCCGCATTGCTCAGCGACGGCGCGTCCCGCCTGGTCGACCGGTTCGGCTTGGCCACCTGGCGACAAGCTCTCGATCGCCTGGACGCCGACGGCCCTGCTGAACTGATCCGCCACGTTCGACAAGCCGAACGCTCTGACCCGGATGGCACTCGCTGGCCTCGCGGAAAGCCGATTGATGACGCTACCGCCGTATTTGTGAAGGTTGGCGAAGACGCTGAGCGAGCGACATGAAACTCTTTGTGTCCATCCCTCTAGACAACCGCACCGCACCTTACTTATCTTCTTCTGCATAGCCCCCTAGGCAGTTCGTCTCAGCAGCCTCGCTGTAGCCGTCTAGGGGGATCGACAAGAAATGAAGCGACGGGTATCCGAGGCGCCATCTCGATCCGATTCGAGGATGTGTTCCCCAACGGCTGCTTCATGGTCGGTGAGGTCGACCAGGTCAAGGACTTCGAGGCTGTCATCGAGGCGGCGCACATAGCTGCTGTGCACGCGGGCCGATGCCGTCCCGCACGACGGATACGCCGCCCCGCCCGTGGTTGTCGTGGCGTGGATGGTCACGCGGTTGGCGCTGATGGTGAGGGTGTTGACCGCGACGTCAGGGATATGGCCGAGCCAGAGGTCGTTGAGGAGATCGTCAGTCACGACCGCTCATGATCGTGGAGTCGGTGCCCCTCCGTGGCCCTGGCACCAAAAGTGATCCAGAACCTAAAATATTCAGCCGTCGTTTACAGGCTCCAGCCCTTCGGTCTACTCCGGGTGCGCTGTTTCATCCCGCAGAGGCACCGGAAGTGCCATGTGACCTGCGGGAACGTCGCTAGCGTCATCCCGTTGATATCCCGTGAAGGGTGGCTCGGGCTGCTTTGGGTGGCATCCGGCTGCGGGTGGGGGCGGTGGCCGGCCGATGCAAAAGACCAGGTCAGTTGGGGTGCGACCTGGTCCTGAGGGCGCGCCCTGCAGGATTCGAACCTGCGACCGTCGGATTAGAAGTCCGATGCTCTGTCCAGCTGAGCTAAGGGCGCTCTCGGATAATTGTGCATGATCTGGGGAGCGTCCGCGTACCGCTTGGGACGTGGCGCGCCCGCCCGTGTCCTTCGTATGGATTGTATGAGCCGGTGGGTGGTGCGGTCGGCGATCAGGAGCATGGCAGGGTACCGCCGGTCGTGAGAGAGACACATGGCCCGGTCGCGTTGCCGGGGGTCGGTGGCTGTGTTGTGAGAGAGACGCGTGGCCGGGTGGCGGTGCCGGGGTCGGGGTCGGGGGCGGTGGTGAGACTTGGTCGCGGCGTGGCGGGGGAGTGGGCGAGCGGGGTGAATCCTCCAGGTCTGATGGCGGCTCTGGGTGGTGGCACTTCTGGGGTGTTGGGCGGTCGGCCCTGTTGGGGGGTGATCTTTGGGGTTATTGTGGCGTTTGTGCGTGGTGGCGGCAGGGCGCGGATCGCGGTGGTGGTGTGAACACGGCGTGGTTGGTGTGGGGTGGGCTGGCTCTCGGGTCGTTCGCCGTACTGGAGACGATCGCGCTTCTGAACCACCGCGAGGGGGACACGCTGTCGGAGCGGCTCCGTGAGTGGCTGGGCATCTACCCGGTTAAACATTGGAGGCTCGCCACCAGCGCCGCTCTGCTGGGGCTGCTGGTCTGGTTCGGCTGGCACATCGTGTTCCAGCAGTAGCGATCGAGTGAGCTCATGCTCTCGAAGCCGGCCTCGATATGGTGTCGGCGCGATTCGCTGTGGCCGATGGAGGTGCGCCGGGCGGCTTCCTTCACGCTCAAGCCGCGCGCCTCACGGGCCGGCCGTAAGGGGCCTCGGGCAGCTGCGGCCTGTGCGACCAGGAGGCCGCCGAAACTGAGCGTGACTAGCTGAGCGGCCACAGATGCGGTTGGCGAGCGCGCTCTAGGCGGCTGGTCACCTGACCAGGGTCATGGCGGCGAGGGTCGCCAGCGAGACGGCGAGGCAGACGGCGAGCAGCCACTGGACGAGGAGCAGGGCCGACAGCCGCTCTTCGACCGGCGGAGACATCGTCCGGCCGCGCCGCGTCAAGATGGTCATCGCCCATCCGAGGATGGCGGCGCCGCCGGCCATCAGGACCTCGCATCCGTAGATCGCAGCGGTGAGCGGGGGAAGGTGCTGCGGCGCGCCGGTGAGGTCGATCACGGCGCAGGCCGCCAGTAGGGCCGACGCCCCGGTGCGCGCGATGCGCACCGACGTGCGGGACGCTGCGGTGACATGGTCGCCGGTGTCGTCTGTCCGGTGTGAGAGGTCGAAGCGGTCTGTGGTGTCCGCTGGGTGTGGGGCGGAATGGTCTGCGATCTCCGCTGGGTTTGAGAGGGCGGAATGGTCTGTGATGTCTTCCGCCCAGTGCGGGGGCAGGAGGGGTCTGTGGTGTCTTACGCCTGGTGGGGGGCCAGGATGGTGCGTGGTGTCTTCCGTCCGGCGCGGAGGGCCGGGGCGAGCGCGGTCTTGAGGCAAGGTCGGCCGCCCTACTCGTCGTCGTCGGGGGTGTAGCTGGCGGGTTCGGCGGGCAGCGTGTAGCTCCGCTCGATCAGCGAGACGACGCGCTGCCTGCTCCCGGCCGCGTCGGCGTCCCGGCTCCCCTCCACATCGGCCACGTCTCCGGCGAGGTCGTCGTCGCCGAGGGAGTCGCGGATCCACCGCGAGTAGTCCCCGCCGCGCAGGTGGTGCAGCCAGGTGTCCTCGTCCACGCCCTCGGCCAGTTCGACGAAGGTGTGCAGGTTGCGCGCCCGCAGCCGTAACCGTTCTTCCGGCCCGGTGAAGTAGAAACTGTCGTCCTCGGACATCGTCCCGGCGGCGTACTTGCGCCGGTGCCGGGTGCGCTCGGCGCGGCCGGGCACCAGTTCCACCCGCTCCGTCCGGTCCTCCCCGATCCGCCACACCACCAGGTCGCCCGTCCCTGACGACGCCGGGGAGGGTTCGCGCGTCCCCCGGGCCTGCGCGAAAGCCGCCACGGTCGCCTCGGAGTCGTCGCCGACGGCGATGAGGGTGTCGGCCAGACGCAGCGCGGCCGGACTCACCGCCTCGGGATGCACGGTGACCATCAGCAGCGACCCGATGTCCCGCGCTTGCTTCACCGCGATCTCGGGGAGGTCGGCCGGCATCAGGTGGTGCGCCTCGTCCACCACGACCCAGTGCGGATGCCCCAGCCTGGCACGCAGGGCGGCAATGCGGGGGAGGACCTCGGTGAAGAAGCCGGGACGGTCGCGCAGCGGCATGCCGATCAGGTTCACCACGGCGCTGTGGTCCGGGGACTCCAGCAGCCGCAGCACCTCCTCCACGCCGGGAGCCCGATCGGCGTCTCCGAGAACGGTCACGCCGGGGAACTCGCTGTAGTCGCCCTCGGGGTCGATGACGACGCACTGGTGACCGCACTCCACCAGCCGTTCCAGCAGCGCCGTCGTCGCCGTCGACTTGCCGCTTCCCGAGGGGCCGGCCACGATCGCCCCCGTGCCGTACGGCGGCAGTCGCACCTCCGAGCCGTCCTCGCGGCGGCCGAGCAGGACGTACCCGCGGGGGATCTCCAGCGCGTCCAGGTCGCCGGCGATCATCATCTCGGCCAGTTCCACCACCCCCTCGCCGTCCTTTCCGGCCAGGCGGAGGTCGGCGGTGTCCTTGAGCGCGGGCAGCGCGTTGGCGACCGCCGCGCCGCACCCGGCGCTCGAGAGGAAGGCGTGGTCGTTCTCCGCGTCTCCTACCGCGACGACGTTGTGCGGCGAGACCTTCAGCCGTTTCAGGGCGGCCGCGAGGCCGCTCGCCTTGGTGACGCCGGCGGGCAGCACCATCACGGCGCCCTTGTTGTAGCTGACCTGGAGTTCGAGTCCGAGGTCGCGGATGGCACCGAGCACCTTGGTATCGTGCGGCTCCTCAGTGGCGACGATGACCCGCCCGGCGGCCAGTGGAGTGACGCCTTCGGCCCGCAGTCGCTCCAGGAGCCGCTCCGGCGGAGGCGCGGCCAGATTCTCCGTGGCGCGCCGCCCGGGGTCGTACAGGACAGCGCCGTTCTCGGCGACGATGAGGTCGAACAGCCGTGGGTGCTCGAAGATCTCCAGCAGGTCGTCCAGCCGGCGACCGGTCACCATCACCAGTCGCACCCCGATGCGGGAGAGCCGTTCCAGCGCCGTCAGTGTCGCGTCGGCCATCCGCCCGCGTCGCACCAACGTCTCGTCGAAGTCGCATGCCAGTACGTGGAAGCGCATGCCCGGACGACTACCCGCCCGTGCCGATCGTTCCGTCCCGGTTCGTGAACCTTGGACGAACTTCATGACAACGCCAGGAACCGCCCACGGGTTTTTCGCGGTCGTAGTCGTACTTCACCAGCTCGTGGTGCCGGCCGGCGGCGCCTGGTCGCGCGTACACCCGGTGTCGTGGGCGTAGCCCGCCGGCGGGCCGCTCGTCGCGGTTCGCCGGCGGGTGTGGGGCGTCAGATATTAGAAGTTCTTGGTGCGGACGACCCAGGGGGATGTGTTCGCCAGGGTCGACAGGATGTACGAGCGTGCTGTGGCGTTGCCGTTGAGGGTCATGTCCAGGAAGTGGACCACCGTGGTCATGCCGTCGGTTCTCTGGGAGCCGGTGATGAAGCCGGTGTGACCGGCCTGCGGGTGCTCGGCCAGTACGGCGGGTACCTGGACCAGGTCGTAGTTGGCCCGGGTGTTGTCGTAGGCGATGTCGGAGCTGCCGCCGTCCATGAACAGCGCCGGGGTGTGCAGCTTGTTGAGTTCCGAGCGTGAGTATCCGAACGAGCCGTCGGCGAACAAGCCACTGTCGAGCGAGATGACGCTCTTGACCCGCTGGTCCTGGGCCGCGATCAGTGCTTCGAGTCCGCCGCAGGAGTGGCCGGCGGTGGCGACCTTGGAGAGGTCGAGGCGCTGGTAGAGCGGCGAGCCGCTGCGGGCGTTCTCCTGCTGGGCCCAGGTGATCGCCTCGGTCAGCAGCGACGGGATCGGGTTTCCGCTCGCCACTCCGTTCGACGAGCCGTCGACCGACGCGGTGTCCACCACGACGAAGCCGCGGGCCGCGATGAACGTCAGGATCTGGACCACCTCGCTGCCGTCGGTGTGCGCGCAGGCGCCGTTGCCGAAGGCCAGCACGGGCATGGTGCCCTCCACGGCCGCCGGGTTCGACGGCCGGTACACGGTGTAGCGGTTGGTGCCGTAGGCGCCTTCACGGGTGACCGAGTAGTTGTTCTCGATGGCCGGACGGCCCGGCGACGTGGGGGTGGGCGTCGGCGTGGGGGTCACCGTCGGCGTCACCGTCGGGGTGGGGCTGGGGGAGCTGGTGCCGCCGCTCCAGGTCCATTTCTGGTTGTTGCCGCCGTGGCAGGTGTAGAGCTGGATCTTGGTGCCGTTGGCGGTGCCCTGGCCGGTGGCGTCCAGGCAAAGTCCGGACTGCACGCCGGCGATGCTGCCGTCGGAGTTGCGGCGCCACTGCTGGTTGGTGCCGCCGTGGCAGGAGTAGATCTGCACCTTGACGCCGTTGCCGGTGCCGGCCGCGTCCAGGCACTTGTTGCCGTAGACCTTGATCTCACCGGCGGAGGTGGAGGACCAGTTCTGGTTGGTCTGGCCGTTGCAGTCCCACAGTTGCACCTGGGTGCCGTCGGTGGTGGTGGCGTTGGGCACGTCGATGCAGCGACCGGAGGCTACGCCCCTGATCGCGCCGTTGCCGCCACCACCGGGATCGGTGGGAGTGGGGGTCGGGGTGGGGGTCACGGTGGGTGTCACCGTGGGGGTCGGTGTCGGTGTTGGGGTGGGTGTGGGGTTGGGGGTGGCGGCGTTGAGGGCGTTGAGGACGGAGTTGTAGGCGGCCTTCTTGTTGCCGCTGCCGTCGAACAGCAGGGCGGTGGCGCCGGAGCCGAGCCAGGAGTCGGTGTCGCGGACGCCCCATACGGTGATGCCGGCGCAGCGGGGCACGGCGAGGCAGTCGTTGGTGACGGCCTGGTAGGTGCTGGCCGAGCCGCCCTGGATGTCCAGTTCGGTGATCTGGACGTCGACGCCGAGGGCGGCGAAGCTGGAGATGGTGGTGCGGTAGTTGCTGTTGTAGGCGCTTTGGTTGTTGAAGTGGGACTGCAGGCCGACGCAGTCGATGGGCACGCCGCGGGATTTGAAGTCGCGGACCATGTTGTAGACGCCCTGGGTCTTGGCCCAGCTCCAGTTGTCGATGTTGTAGTCGTTGTAGCAGAGCTTGGCGGCGGGGTCGGCGGCGCGGGCGGTGCGGAAGGCGACCTCGATCCAGTCGTTGCCGGTGCGCTGGAGGTTGGAGTTGCGCCGGCCGCCGTTGCTGTCGTCGAAGGCCTCGTTGACGACGTCCCAGGCGTAGATCTTGCCCTTGTAGTGGCCCACCACACCGTTGATGTGGTTGATCATGGCTTGGCGCAGGTTGCTGCCTTCCATGCCCTGCATCCATCCAGGCTGCTGGTTGTGCCAGGCCAGGGTGTGTCCGCGCACGCGCTTGCCGTTCTGCACGGCCCAGTTGTAGACCCGGTCGCCGCTGGAGAAGTTGAACTGGTTCTGGTTGGGCTCGGTGGCGTCGATCTTCATCTCGTTCTCGGCCGTCACCATGTTGAACTCGCGGTTCGCGAGGCTGGTGTAGGCCGAGTCGCCGAGCTTGCCCGAGGCGATGGCGGTGCCGAAGTAGCGGCCGCTCTGCGCGGCCGCGGCACCGAGGGTGCTCTCGGCGGCGCCGGCGGTGCCCGGCACGATCAGCGCGGTGGTCAGGCCGAAGACGCCCAGGGCGCCGGCGATCAGCGCCTGGCGGATACCGCCGACGCGACGGCGGGCCCCAGGTGGGGCCGAGTCGTACATGCCCATGCGTGAACTCCAGAAATGCATAAGGGAACGGAGAGAATGCGGAATCATCTGCGGACTCGACGTCGCGTCATCGTCATCATCGAGACGCACACCACAGGACGTCGCGGCCAGGGCCCATGCGACACGCACCACCGACTGACAAGGGCGGCCTGGGTGCTCAGTGTGGAAACACTTCTGAAATGTGTCAAGACCTCACTGAAACTTTCGGGTACATGGAAAGGCGATGGCGGGGCTTGCCTGCATGGTTCGTGACAATGACGTTGAAAGTTTCGGGACGCAGTTCTTGTCGGTCGCGGTGGTGAATGTTTCAGCGCGGCGTTCCTGATCGCCACGTGCGGATGGCGGGCGAAATCGCTCGACAGACGCGTGTCCGGGTCCGCCGGCCCCGTCGAGCCAGGTGACAGATCCTTGACCGGGCGGACCTGATTGTGTTTACTCCCACCAACGCCACCGAACGTCGTCCTCAGCTGTGGAAGGGAGTCCGTCGCGACAAGTCGTTGACGCTCGCACATTCGTCGTTGCGTGGACGTCCGTCGACAGCAGTGCGTGAGACCTTTGGGCCGACACCACGTTCGCTGGTCTCACCCGCAGCCTGTCCTTCGCCCAGATTGTGAATGCGCGGGGGGAAGCGGTGTCGGCATCCGTATCGGCGAGACGCCGGTCCCGTGGGCGGCCACGAAGTGGTCGCGGAAAGACTTCGGTAACGGGACGGGTGCCTTGTGATCAGGGTGGCGACTCCTTTCCGCGCTCGGGATCGAGGAGTCGGCCGGCCTCGGCCGAGCCGTCGCGCTGCCGAGCCGTCGCACGGCCGCGCTGCCGCGCGCTGGGCGGATTCGCTCGGGCCTGCGGGACAAGCCTCTATGAATTGTGTGCGGCCAGGCCGATGACCAGCCACATGAACAGGGTGCCGGCAAGGGTGGCCAGGAGGGTGGCCGCGGTGGGGTGGTCGGTGGTGTGCGCTTCGGGGAGGATGTCGGCGGTCGCCAGGTAGAGCAGGAAACCGGCGAAGAAGCCCAGATAGCCGGCGAGTACCGGCTCGGGGATGTCGACCAGGAAGGTCAGCGCGGCGCCGAGTACGGGAGCGGCGGCGTCGAGGAGCACGAGGGTCATGGCGCGGCGGCGGGCGTTGCCGTACAGGGTCGTCAGGGTGAAGGTGTTGAAGCCGTCGGTGAAGTCGTGCGCGATGACGGCGACCGCCACCACCAGGCCGAGTTCTCCGCCCGACTGGAAGGCGGCGCCGATCGCGGTGCCGTCGATGAAGCTGTGGACGACGAGAGCGGACCCGGCGCCGAGGCCGACGGCGGCGTGGCGATGGCTGTGGCTGGCGTAGTGGCCGTCTTTGACGTCGTGGACGGCGACCGACCGTTCGACCACGTGGATGGCGAGGAATCCCGCCGCGAGCGCGAGCACGGGGATCGGGACGCCGAACAGCCGGTGGGGTGACAGCTCCAGGCTCTCGGGGATGAGGTCGAAGGCGACCACGCCGAGCATGACTCCTGCCGCCGCGCCGAGCACGATGTGCCGCCTGTCGCGGACGCGCTGGGCGACGAGGCCGCCCAGCAGTGTGGTGACGAAGGCGGCGAAGGCCAGCACGATGGGCATGAGGTAAAGGTAGACAACCGCGGCTGGTGATCGATCCGGGTAACACGCGACCGGCGGGGCCCGTCTCGGACGCGGGGGAGGTCTCGGAAGGTGCGGCTTTCCGGTGCACCGGTTGTCCCGTTTCGGGAGTGGTCGAAAAGGGGGCGCCTGGGGGAAGGGGGAGGGCTATGCTGGTGCGCCATGTTCGTCGGCACGGTTGCTCCTGAAGTCCCCCTGAACGGTGGTGATGTGACGGAGGGTGTCGTGCGCGTGGGCGACACCGTGCGGCGGCCGATGAGGGCGTCCAGTCCTGCCGTCCATGCCCTGCTGCGCCATCTGGAGGCGGTGGGGTTCGAGGATGCCCCGCGCGTGCACGGTGTCGACGAGCGAGGACGGGAGATCCTGTCGTTCGTCCCGGGTGAGGCGGCGGTGCGTCCGCTCGCGCCGTGGGCGGTGAGCGACGCGACGTTGACCGAGCTCGCGGCGCTGGTGCGCCGCTTCCATGACGCTGTCGCCGGGTTCGTCCCTCCGCCGGGCGCGGTATGGGTCGACGGGGCGAAGGATGACAGGCCACCCGAGCTGATCGGGCATTGCGATATAACCCCAGATAACGTGGTCTTTCGCGACGGTAGGCCCTGTGCGCTGATCGACTTCGACATGGCCCGGCCGACGACGCGGCTCTTCGACGCCGCCACCGTGCTCCGGCACTGGGCGCCCATCGCCGACCCCGTCGACCGTGACCCGTTGCAGCGCCGCCTGGACGCGGGGCCGCGCCTGAGGCTGTTCTGCGACGCGTACGGCTTCTCGGCACGCGATCGGCGCCGGCTGCTGGAGGTGAGCAGGCTCCGCTTCGGCCGTTCGTACGTCGCGATGCGAGCGTGGGCGGAGCGGGAGGGCGGCGGCTGGGCTCGCATGTGGCGAGAGGGCGCGGGTGAGCGCATCCGCAGGGCGGGTGCCTGGCTGGACGCGAACTGGGACGATCTGCATGCCCATCTGGTCTAGGCGGAGATCCATGCCGATCCCGCCTGACGTGCGTCCGGGGCTCGTGCTTTCGATCTTGGCTCGCGCGTGGCGAGGCGGTGTATCGCCGGTCTTGCCCGATGCGCGTTCAGGTGGTGTGCGGTCGCTCCTGTCCGATGCGCGTTCGGGATGGGGGCCCGCGCATGGCAGGGCTGTGGGGCTGGCGGCCGGGGTCGCGCTGGACGCGGTGTTCGCCGATCCGCGCAGCGGCGCGCATCCGGTCGCCGTGTTCGGCCGGGCCGCGGCGGCCGTGGAGCGGCGCCTGTACGACAGGACGCGCGGCAGGGGCGTGGCCCACGTGGCCGCGTGCGTGGGCGCGGTGACGGTCCTGGCGGTGGCGGCCGAACGGCTGACCCGGCGGAGGCCGGCGGCCCGTGTGGTGCTCACCGCGGCGGCCACCTGGGCGGTGCTCGGCGGCACCACCCTGGCCAGGGAGGGGGCGTACATGGCGCGTGCCCTGGAGTCGGGCGACCTGGCCGCCGCGCGGGCGAGGCTGCCGCATCTGTGCGGTCGCGATCCGTCCGCGCTGTCCGCCGACGAGCTGGCCCGGGCGACGGTCGAGTCGGTCGCGGAGAACACCTCCGATGCCGTGGTCGCTCCGCTGGCCTGGGGAGCGGTGGCGGGGGTGCCCGGCCTGCTGGCGTACCGGGCGATCAACACGCTGGACGCGATGGTCGGCCACCGGTCGGACCGTTACGAGAGGTTCGGCTGGGCCGCCGCGCGACTGGACGACGTGGCCAACTATGTACCGGCACGGATCACCGGGGTGCTGGCCTGCGTGCTCGCGCCGCTGGCCGGCGGCTCACCCGCGGCAGCGGCGGCGGTGCTGCGCAGGGACGGCGGCCGGCACCCGAGCCCGAACTCCGGCCGGTGCGAGGCGGCCTTCGCCGGAGCGCTCGGCGTGCGCCTGGGCGGTCGCAACGTGTACGGGGGGCGGGTCGAGCACCGTCCGGTCATGGGCGACGGCCGCGATCCCGAGGTCGGCGACATCGCCAGGTCGGTGCGGCTGGCCCGCGCGGTGAACCTCGCGGCGGCCGTGCTCGCCGTCGCCGGGGCCTGGGCCCTTGGCCGCCGGTCACGCCGTGGAGATGGACATCGTTGATCCCGCCGAGGGGATGGGGCGTCGGTCTCGCCGGGGTGGGGGCGTCGGGTCCACATGGGTCAGGGCGTTCGCCCTGATGAGGGCCTCGATCTCGCCGTGGAGATCGAGGCCGTTCATCCCGTCTGGAATCAGAGGCGGCCGGTTCCGCCGGGGAGTGCGTCGTGTGGGGGCGTCCGTCTGGTTGTCGAGATCGAGGTCGTCGCTCCCGCGAGGGATGAGGGCGTCGGTTCCGTCGTTCGAAGGGCTGCGACCGAGTGGATGGCGGCGGGCGAGCCGTTCAGGCGGGTTTCCGCTCTTCTGACGGACGGGCGGGCTGTGGCGTGATGTGGTCGAGGACGGCTTCGGCGATCTGGCCGGGCAGGCTGGGGGAGAAGAAGCCGTGTCCCATGCCGGGGATCGTCCGCAGGCGCGCTCGTGGGATCTGGGCCGCGATCGCCTCGCCGTGCGGCAGCGGCCGGAGAGGGTCTTCGGCGCCGTGGACGACGAGCGTCGGCGCCGTGATCGAGGACAGCGGCACCAGCCGGTCCTCGGTCATCTGCCTCCCGGCCAGATCGTGGTTCGCGGCCGCGGCGGGGTCGTCGGCCTGGTCATAGGCGGATTCCAGGAATCGTCGAGCGGCCTGCTCGTCGAAGGGGAGGACGTCGCCGTTCAGCACCCGCCAGGTCTCGAGGCTCGCGGCGAGGTGGTCCTCACGGGTCGACTGGGGCCGGCCCGCCCGCCAGGCGAGGTGCCGCAGGAACGCCGGCGCGGGCGGCGGCAGGTCGTCGGGATCGGGCGCCTGCCCCGCCAGGGCGCGCGCCCACGCGGGCCCGGCGCTGTGGCCCATCGGGCCGGACATGATCACGGTCAGGCTGAGCACGCGCGCGGGGACGTGCGCCGCCAGCCATTGTGCGATCGCCCCGCCGAGCGACGCGCCCACGACATGCGCGGCGGCGATGCCGTGCCCGTCCAGGACGGCGATGGCGTCGGCCGCCATGTCCGCCAGCGTGTAGGGATGCTCGGCGAAGTTCACGCAGGTGGATCGCCCGGTGTCTCGATGGTCGAAACGGACGACTTGTAGTCCGCCGTCGACGAGCGTTTCCACCAGTTCCTCAGGCCATCCGATGCCCGGTGCTGAAGTGCCCATGACGAGCAGAACCGCCGGGTTCCGGGAATCGCCGAATCTTTCCGTCCATAGCCGCAGGTCGCCAGAGGCGACGTGCATTCCTTCTGTCATTCCCACGGGTTAAAGGTAGTGAATTCCGTGCATTGATAGCAAATGTGCGAATAGCGGAATTCCATGGTATAATTGGATTATCCCCGAAAGGCGATCGGCGTCTGGATTCTGAGCTTTCCGCGCGGTACGCGCCAGGGGACTCCTCGACGTGAAGCCCTGATCGACGGCAAGCGGTGAAGCGGGCGAGCGGTTGAGTGCTCGCCGGTCGCGCCCCTCGCGCGGCTGGTCGAGGGGCGCGGTGGTGCGGCTTGCGCGTGGGCGGGTCAGGACCAGGCGGTTCGCTCGCGTAGCCACTCGAGGGCAGCCTGGCCCTGAGCGTGCTGGAAAGCGCGCAAGGTGGGCAGTCCCGGCGGGGCGGGCAGGCGCGCCTGGCAGGCGAAGTAGCCGGCGAACGCGGCCAGGACGCTGGTCAGCGCGGCAGGGTCGGCCTCTCGTGTCACCCGGTGCTCGGCGACCACCTGCTCGGGGGGCGGTCCGCCCTGCATCCGCACGCTGGGCAGCATCGCGGCCACGTCGAACCACCGCGGCCCGAGGAACGCCCACGGCCAGTCGACCACGAAGACCTGGTCGTCGGTCAGCAGCAGGTTGTCGGCGCGGATGTCACCGTGGACGAGCGTGTCGCCCACCGCCGCCTCGGGCCATCGGCTCTCCAGTTCCGCCAGGTCGTCGAGGTGCGCGACCACCCAGGGGCTCAGGCCGGCGAGGTCGTCCTCGCCCTTGTCGCGGGCGGCGGCCACGGTGCGCCAGTTCTCGAACATGCCGGTGAGCCGCTCGCGCGCGGACGGGGCGGCGATCGGGGACGGCGTCAGCCGCGTGGCCATCTCGTCCAGAGTGTCCAGGACCCGCCCGAGCTCGTCGGCCCGCCACGGCTGCGCGGGCTGGCGGCCCTCGATGTCCTGGAAGAGCAGCGCCACCCAGCCGTCGAGGTCGAAGGAGGCGAGCAGCCGAGGCGCCGGCGCCTCGGGCGGGAGCAGCGCGGCGACGCGCGCCTCGGCCCGGTGGATGTCCGCGCTGTGCGGGTTGGGCAGCGGGCCGACGGCCTTGACGAAGGCGCGGCGGCCGTCCTGGAACAGCAGCCTGGCGGCCACGCCGGGGGAGAATCCGCCGGTCTGCGTCACGGCCTGGGCGACCTCGGACGCCATGTGGGACTCGATGGCGTGGCGCAACTCGTCCGGCACGTCCTGCCAGGGCCGTCGCACGCCCGTCGCGGGGGCGGCGTTCACGCGCCTTCCCTCTTGGGTGGAGTTCGGAACGGAGTTCGGGACGGCGGTCATGCCGTCCCCCTCACTGAGGCGCCGTTCATCTCGCCTCATTCGCTGGTACGACGTTCATGTCGCCTCGCTTTCCCCGACGCCGAGACGGGATGGATGGGATGGGTGCCACCATCAAAGTGGAAAGGCCCAGGTGACGGCCACTCAATTTGCCTGGGGTCACCGCGGGTTCCGGTGCCGGGAGCGTCCCTGGCATCCTTGGTCCGTGCCAAAAGGGACGCTGCTGGTCGCGGGGACGACGTCGGACGCGGGCAAGAGCGTCGTCACGGCGGGCATCTGCCGCTGGCTGGCCCGCCGCGGCGTCCGCGTGGCGCCGTTCAAGGCGCAGAACATGTCGCTCAACTCGTTCGTGACCGCCGACGGCGCCGAGATCGGCAGGGCGCAGGTCGCTCAGGCGCAGGCGGCCGGGGTTGCGCCGACGGCCGACATGAACCCCATCCTGCTCAAGCCGGGCAGCGACCGGCGCAGCCAGGTGGTCGTGCTCGGCAAGCCGCTCGCCGACGTCGACGCGATGGAGTACGGCGCCTACAAAGACCACCTCAGGCAGGTCGCCCTGGAGTCCTACCACCGGCTGCGCGCGGCGTACGACGTGGTGGTGTGCGAGGGCGCGGGCAGCCCCGCCGAGATCAACCTGCGTCGCGGGGACATCGCCAACATGGGGCTCGCACGGGCCGCGGACATCCCGGTGGTCGTCGTGGGGGACATCGACAGGGGCGGGGTGTTCGCCGCGCTGTACGGCACGCTCGCCCTGCTCGACGCCGGCGATCAGGCGCTCATCAGCGGTTTTCTGATCAACAAGTTCCGGGGGGCCGGGGAACTGCTCGAACCCGGGCTGGACATGCTGCGTGAGCTGACGGGGCGGCCGGTGTACGGAGTGCTGCCGTGGCTGGACGGGCTGTGGATGGACCTGGAGGACTCCCTCGCCCTGGACGGCCGGCGCCACGCGGCGGTGCCGGGTCCGGTGGGCGGGGACGTCCTGCGGGTGGCGGTGGTCCGGTATCCCCGCATCTCGAACTTCACCGACGTGGACGCGCTCGCCGCCGAGCCGGGAGTCGTGGTGCGGTTCGTCTCCTCCGCCGCCGAGGCCGGCGAGATCCGGGAGGCCGACCTGGTCGTCCTGCCGGGCTCGCGGGCCACCGTCGCCGATCTGGAGTGGCTGCGCGGCACCGGCCTCGCCGCGGAACTGCTGGCGAGGCGAGGGCCGATCCTCGGCATCTGCGGCGGCTACCAGATGCTCGCCCGCTCCATCCGCGACGAGGTCGAGTCGGGCGCCGGGCTGGTCGAAGGGCTCGGGCTGCTGCCCGCGACCGTCGAGTTCGCCGCCGAGAAGACCCTGGCCCGGCCGGTCGGCGAGGCGTACGGCTGCCGCGTCGAGGCGTACGAGATCCACCACGGTGCCGTGACCGTCTCCTCCTGGAACGGCCACGGCGGTAGGGCCGCGTCGCTATTGGACGGCGCCCGGGTTGAGCCGTTTCTGGACGGCTGCCGCGTCGGGGCGGTGTGGGGGACGACGTGGCACGGAGCACTGGAGAACGACGGGTTCCGCCGCGCGTTCCTGGCCGAGGTGGCCACGGCCGCGGGCCGGCGGTTCGTGCCCGCGCCCGATGTCTCGTTCGCGGCCCTCAGAGAACGCCAGCTCGACGCGCTCGGCGACATGATCGAGCGATACGTGGACACCGGCGCCCTGCTCGCCCTCATGGAGGAAGGCGCGCCGGAAGGGCTGCCCGTGCTACCGCCCGGCGGACGCTGACCCCGCAGGGCGCGTGCGAGAATCGACGGATGCTGGTGTACGACGGCGACTGCGGGTTCTGCCGGCGGTGCGTGGACCTCGGCCGCGAGCACCTTCCCTTCATGCCCGAGACGCGTCCTTGGCAGGAGCTCGACCTGGCCGAGCACGGGCTGACCCTCGACGAGGTGACGCGGTCGGTGCAGCTGCTCGGCCCGCGCGGGCTGCGCGCCCATGGAGCGCGCGCCGTCGCGGTGCTGCTCGCGCTGCAACCCCGGGCGGTGTGGCGCGCGGCCGGCCGCGTGATGCTGACGCCGCCGGTGAGCTGGGTCGCCGAGGGCGCCTACCGCCTCATCGCCCGCCACCGCCACCGCCTGCCGGGCGGTACCGGCGCCTGCGCCGCCGGCGGAGACACCTGACCAGCTGACCCGCCGCACGGCGGCGCGATCTTGCCGGTTCCTGGAGGAAATGCGTTGCCGGGGTGTGGAAAGGAACTGGGGCGCAAGTGTCCGGGAGTGCGCCTGTCGCGGGCGCGGGGCCGGGCGTCAGGATGCGATGCATGACAGCAGTGGTGGAGACCGAGGGACTGACGAAGTTCTACGGTAAGCGCCGGGGGCTCGAGGACCTCACCCTCGAGATCCGTCCCGGCGAGGTGTTCGGCTACCTCGGCCCCAACGGGGCCGGGAAGACGACCACGATCAGATTGATCCTGGACGTGATCAGGCCCACGAGCGGCGTCGTCAGGGTGCTCGGCGCCGATCCGAGAGACGCGGCGGTCCGCGGGCGCATCGGATACCTTCCGGGCGAGCTCGCCCTGGAGGGGCGCGAGAAGGCGAGCGAGTACCTCGACTTCCTCGCGGGCGTCCGCGGCGGCGTCGCCAAGGGGATGATCGAGACGCTGGCCGAACGCCTGGAGGCCGACCTGTCGATCAGGATGGGCCAGCTCTCCAAGGGCAACAAGCAGAAGGTCGGCCTGATCCAGGCGTTCATGCACGAGCCGGAGTTCCTGATCCTGGACGAGCCGACCAGCGGCCTGGACCCGCTGGTGCAGCAGGAGTTCCTCGCGATGGTGCGCGAGGTGCGCACGTCCGGGCGCACGGTGCTGATGTCGTCGCACGTCCTGGCCGA
Organism: Sphaerisporangium dianthi; assembly: GCF_042654065.1. Taxonomy (NCBI): domain Bacteria; kingdom Bacillati; phylum Actinomycetota; class Actinomycetes; order Streptosporangiales; family Streptosporangiaceae; genus Sphaerisporangium; species Sphaerisporangium dianthi. The sequence goes on from NZ_JBHSFP010000019.1 coordinate 30,820, forward strand.
GGTCGAGCACGTGTCCGACCGGGTGGGCATCGTCCGGCGCGGGCGGCTGGTCGCGGTGGAGGACGTCGCCGCGCTGCGGGAGAAGGCCGTGCGCAGGGTGGAGCTCCACTTCGACGCGCCGGTCCCGGAGGACGCGTTCCGCGACCTGCCCGGCGTGCGCGACCTGAAGATCGAGGGCGCGAGCCTGCACTGCACGATCGACGGCCGGCCCGACGCGCTCATCAAGGCGGCGGCGCGCTTCACCGTCGTCCACCTGGTCTCGGCCGAGCCGGACCTTGAGGAGATCTTCCTGACCTACTACAGCGAGGACGTGCACCATGCCCACGTTGGTGCGTAAGACGCTGCGCGAGTACCGCCGCGCGCTCATCGGCTGGACGATCGGCATCTGCGCGTTCGCCGCGATGTACACCTCCTTCTTCCCGCAGATGCGGGCGAACCCCGACCTCTACAGCCAGGTGGCCATGTCCAAGTACCCGGAGAGCGTGCGCAAGCTCCTGGGCGGCATGGAGAACATCACCTCCGGCAGCGGCTTCCTGCAGGCGATCGTCTACCAGCTGTTCCTGCCCCTGCTGTTCATCATGTGCGCGGTGATCCTCGGCAACAAGGCGATCGCGGCGCCCGAGGAGTCCGGGACCCTGGAGCTGACGCTCACGCTGCCGCTGGACCGCAAGCGGCTGGTCCTGGAGCGGTTCGCGGCCCTGGCCGCCGGGCTGCTCGCCGTCGCCGTGGTGTCCCTGCTGGTGCTGGTCGCCGTGGGCGCCTCGGTGGACCTGGGCGTCCCGTTCGGCTCGATCCTCGCCGCGCACGTCATGATGTACCTGATCGTGCTGTTCTTCGGGACGCTGTCGCTGACCGTGGGGGCGGCCACCGGCCGCAAGGGGGCGGCCATGGCGGTCGCGGGCACGTACGCGGTCGCCGGCTACGTGGTGAACGCGCTGGCCGCCGACGTCGAGGTGATGAGATGGCTGAGCCGGCTGTCGCCGTTCCGCTACTACAGCGAAGGAAATCCGCTGGTCAACGGCCTTCCTGTGGGTGACGCCCTGGTGCTGCTCGCCGGGACGGCCGTGCTCGTCCTGACCGCTGTGCTGTCCTTCGACCGGCGTGACGTAGGAGTGTGATGGACGTACTCGCTCATGTGAGCGAGGCCACCGGGGTGCCCTCCGACCTGCTCGAAGGGTACCTTCCGGTGCTCACCGCCGCGTCGGCCACCGGCCGCCTGCCCGGCCGCGACGCCGTCGAGGCGCTGCGCGCGCTCGGGAAGGCCGCCGCCGAGCGGGGCGTGCCGATGCGTTCCCTGGCGGAGGCGTGCCTGCTCGCCTCCGAGCTGGCCGCAGGGCCGGTCGAGACGCCGCTGATCGGCGCGGCGCGGCGGGCGCTCGGAGCCTATTTCGACGGGTACGAGGAGGCGCAGCAGCACGCGCTCCGCCAGGAGGAGCAGGCACGGCGGGAGTTCATCGACGACCTGCTGCAAGGACGGGCGGACCGGCTGGCCGAGCGCGCCGAGCACTTCGGGTTGCGGTTCGCCCAGGCGTACGTCGTCGCGGTGGCCAAGGACGCCGAGCCGATCGGCGAGGGCGATCCGATCGTCCGCCGCATCGAGCAGGCGCTCATCGGCCGGTTCGGCTCGCACAACATCCTGGTCGCGGCGCGGGACGGCCTGCTGGTGTGCGTCGCGCCCGGCACGCTGGCGGCGGCCACCGGCGAGTTCACCCACCACGTGCGCGCCTCGCTCACCGGCGGGTGGCGGGTCGGCATCGGCCGCCCGCATCGGGGCCCGGGCGGGGTGGTGACCTCCTTTCGCGAGGCCGGCGACGCCATCGGGCTCGGGGAGCGGCTGGGCCTGCGCCCGCAGGTCCTCAAGGCGGCCGACCTGCTGGTCTTCCCGGTGCTGTTACGCGACCGGGAGGCGATCGAGGACCTGGTGACCACCGTCCTCGGCCCTCTGCTGGGCGCGCGGGGCGGCGCGGAGCCCTTGCTGGAGACGCTGGAGGCGGTGTTCGCGGCGCAGAGCAACCAGACGGCCGCCGCACGCAAACTGGGCATCAGCACCCGGGCGGTCACCTACCGGCTGGAGCGCATCCGCCGGCTCACCGGGTTCTCGCCCGACGACCCGACGCAGCGGTTCACCCTGGAGACCGCCGTCCTCGGCGCCCGCCTGCTCGGCTGGCCCCCCGGCGCCACACCATGAACGGTGGCATGTCGGTCGATGGCCGGTGATGCGTCGGTGTGATAAGTCCTGTCCCGCTATGAGGGCTCTGGCCTACCATACGGAGCGTGATCACCCCCCTTCAATTCGTCCGAAGGTCGATCGGCATCCTGGTGGGGCTGGGCGGCGTCTCCTGCGGCCTGACCGTCCTGTTCCTCGGCTCCCGCGCGGTCATGAACATCGGCGGGAGCTGCGGATCAGGCGGCCCGTACGTCGTGGCCACCCCCTGCCCTGACGGCGTCGCCTGGCTGATCCCCGTCTCGATCTTCGGCGGCGTCGTGGGCCTCGGCGTCTACGCCTTCAGCGCCCTGCCGGTGGGGCCGCGGCTGACCATGCTGGCCTGGCCCGCCCTGTTCCTCAGTCTCGGCTACGCCTTCCTGGAGAGCGCCTGGTCCACCCCCTCGGTCGAGGTGGCGTTCGTCGTCTGCGGGGTGCTGTTCGTCCTGATGGGGGGCGTGCCGCTGCTCTTCCTGTTCAACCGGAGCGCCCTGCGGTCGGTGTTCTGGGGGACGGCGCCGGGGCAGGCGGCGTCCGTCTCGCGGGGGAGGACGGGTCCGGGAACCGTGCGGTGGACGACCTCGGTGGTGCTGCCGGGCGAGGAGGACGACCGGCGCCGCGGCCGCGGCCGTGGGCGCGAGCGCGACGTCAGGCCGCCGGTCGACTACCCGCCCGGCGACGTGCCGCGGGACGCGCCGCCGGACCGCCGCCCCGCGCGATCGACCCGGCGCCCCGCCGACCCGGCCCCCGCGGACGCCGCGAGTCCTGCCGACCCTGCCGCCGCCGACGCCGCCGACGCCGCGGGCTCCGCGGCCTCCGCCGACTCGGCGGTCCCGGCGGACGCGCCGAGTCCGGCCGACGCGGGACCGGTGGACGCCCCGCGCCCCGCAGGCACGCCCTGGGGGGCCGGCTCGCGATTCACCGACTTCACCCCGCAGGACGCGCGGGCAGGCGCCGCGCCGAGCGACCTGGTCGGCCAGCTCGAACGGCTGTCCGCTCTGCACGCCGACGGCAGGCTCGACGACGCCGAGTACGCCGCCGCCAAGGCCCGCCTGCTCAACGGATCCCACTGAAGCGGAGGACGCGATGAAGAACGAGACGGCACTTCGCGCCTGGGCGATCGCGCTGCACGTGATCGCGATCGCGGGCGGCATCTACCTCGGCGTCCTGGTCTTCCACCTGGGCGCCGCCTCCGGGTGAGTCCGGGAAGCGGCCGGCACATCGGCCGGAAGCGGCGCCGCCCGCGTGCCGGGGAGCCCTGAGTGTCAGGGGACCCCGCGTGTCGGGGACCCGGGTGTCAGGGGACCCGGGTGTCAGGGACCCCACGTGGGACCCCGGGTGTCAGGGGAGCAGGAGAAGCTTGCCGGTGGTGCGGCGGCCTTCCAGGTCGTCGTGCGCGCGCTTGGCCTCGGCCAGCGGGTAACGGCCGCCGATGTGCACATTGAGTTCGCCCGAGGCCACCCAGCCCAGCACCTCCTCCGCCCGGCCGAGCAGTTCCTCGCGGGTGGCGGCGTAGTGGGCCAGGGTGGGCCTGGTGATGTACAGCGAGCCGCCGGCGTTCAGCCGCTGCGGGTCGAACGGCGGCACCGCGCCGCTGGACGCGCCGTACAGGGCGAGCAGGCCGCGCGGCCGCAGTGAGGCGAGGCTGCCGTCGAAGGTCGTCGCCCCCACACCGTCGTACACCACGTGCACGCCCCGGCCGCCCGTCAGGCCGCGCACCGCGTCGGCGAAGCCCTCGTACCTGAGCACCTCGTCGGCGCCGGCGTCCCTGGCGAGCTTCTCCTTCTCGGCGCTGGACACCGTGGCGATCACCCGGCCGCCGCGGAGCTTGACCATCTGGGTGAGCAGCAGCCCCACGCCGCCGGCCGCCGCGTGGACGAGCACGTCGTCGCCCGGCCGCACGGCGTAGGTCGAGGTGGCGAGGTAGTGGGCGGTGAGACCCTGGAGGAGCACGGCCGCCGCCGGCTCGAAGCCGATCCCGTCCGGCAGCGGGATCGTCCTGTCGGCGGGGACGACGGCCTTCTCCGCGTACCCGCCGAGCACGCCCTGCCAGCCGACCCGGTCACCGGCCGCGACGCCGGTCACGCCGGGGCCGACGGCGGCGACGACGCCCACGCCCTCCGAGCCAGGGATGAACGGCGTCGGGATGGGATAGCGGCCCTCGCGGTGGTACACGTCGATGAAGTTCACGCCGATCGCGGCGACGTCCACCAGCACCTCACCGGGGCCGGGAACCGGATCGGCCACCTCGGCGTGGGCGAGCGCGGCAGAGCCTCCGGGGTCGGAGACGACGATGGCATGCATGACGGTGAACTCCTTCGCGTCGGACGATGTCCCGTCGATGGGCAACCACCGGCGGATCATTCCTTGTTCCCCTTCAGTGTCCCGCCGGCCGTTCCCGCCCGGTGTCACGCCCGGCCGTTCTCACATTCGGGCCGTTACGCAGGTGCGGACGCACGGCCGGGCGGTCAGAATGGCTGTGCCGCGTTCCACCGCATTCCGGGCCTCTCGCCGGTCGGCCCTCAGTTCCGGGCCGCCGCCACGGGTTCTCCGATCGCGGTGCCGCGCCGACCGGCCGCCAGCACAGCAGACGGGAGCCTCCGAGGATGTCCGCGACAAGCGCCGCACCCCGCGGGCAGACGCTCGCGTTCCCCGACGGGTTCGTCTGGGGGGCCGCGACGGCGGCCTACCAGGTGGAGGGGGCCGTGAAGGAGGACGGGCGTGGCCCGTCGATCTGGGACACCTTCTGCCGCACGCCGGGCGCGATCGCCGACGGCCACACCGGTGACACCGCCTGCGACCACTACCACCGCTACGCCGACGACGTCCGCCTGATGGACCGGCTGGACCTTTCCGTCTACCGCTTCTCGGTGTCGTGGTCCCGGGTGCAGCCCGACGGCCACGGCCGGGTCAACCCGGCGGGCCTGGACTTCTACGAGCGGCTCGTGGACGAGCTGCTGGAGGCGGGCGTCGCTCCGTACGCGGCGCTGTACCACTGGGACCTGCCCCAGGCGCTGGAGGACCGTGGCGGCTGGACCGACCGCGACACGGCGTACCGGTTCGCCGACTACGCCAAGATCGTGCAGGACCGGCTCGGCGATCGGGTCCGCACCTGGATGACGGTCAACGAGCCGTGGGTGTCGGCCACCCTCGGGTACGGCATCGGCGTCCACGCGCCCGGCCGCACCTCGTGGGCGGACGCCTTCCGCGCCTCCCACCACCTGCTGCTCGCCCACGGGCTCGGCGTACAGGTGCTGCGCGGCGGCGGCGCCCATGAGGTCACCATCTCCGTCAACCTGGCGCCCGTGCTGACCCCGGGCCAGGTGAACGACCCCTCGCTCGAACCGTCCCCCGAGGACGCCGACGCGGTCGACCGGGTGGACGCGCTCATCAACCGGCAGTTCCTGGACCCGGTGCTGCGCGGCGAGTATCCCGAGCGGGTGCTGCCCATCATCGAGCGCGTCGCCGGTCTCGGCCACATCCGCGACGGCGACCTCGCGGACATCGGCCGGCCCATCGACCTGCTCGGGGTCAACTACTACACGCCGTGCGTCGTGCGGTCCGGTCCCGGCGAGCCGGCCAACCCCGCCTACCCCGGCACCGAGGGCATCGAGTTCACCGGCGCCTACGCCCCGACGACGGCCACCGGCTGGCCGATCGTGCCGACGGGCCTGTCCCAGCTCCTGCTGCGGCTCACGCGCGACTATCCCGGGGTCGGGCTGCTGGTCACCGAGAACGGCGCCGCCTTCGACGACGCGGTGACCGGCGAGCGCGTGCACGACGCCGACCGCACCGCGTTCCTGGAGAGCCACCTGCGGGCCGCGCACGAGGCCATCGAGGCGGGGGCCGATCTGCGGGGATACCTGGTCTGGTCCCTGATGGACAACTTCGAGTGGGCCGAGGGGTACAGCAAGCGCTTCGGCCTCCTGCACGTCGACTTCGACACCCAGCGCAGGCTGCTCAAGGACAGCGCCCTGTGGTACCGAGAGGTGATCCGGCACAACGGGCTGCGGAGCGAGCGCACCAGGCGTCCCACCCTGGAGGAGGTCGCCGCCCGGGCGGGGGTGTCCCGCTCGACCGTCTCCCGGGTGATCAACGGCCAGGCCACGGTCAGCCCTGAGTTCCGCCAGACCGTGATGGACGCCGTCGACGAGCTCGGCTACGTGCCCAACTCGGCGGCGCGCAGCCTGGTGACCCAGCGCACCGACACCATCGGGCTGGTCGTGCCGGGGACGCCCGACGGGGCCGACGACCCGCTGTTCGCGGCCGTCGTCCGCGCGGCGGGTCACGCGCTGGAGGCGTCGGGCAAGCAGGTCACGCTGATGCTCGGCGGCACGCTCGACAGCCGCCGGCGCGCCGAGCGGCTCGTCGTGGCCGGGCACCTCGACGGCATCGTGATCGCCTCCGCCGCCGGCGCCCATCCGCTGCTGAGCACGCTGGCGCGCACGGGCGTCCCCATCGTCTCCCTGGGCCGGCCCTCGGCTCCGGTGACCGTGCCGTACGTGGCCGCCGACGACACCGGCGGCGCCAAGGCGGCGGTCGCCCACCTGCTCGCCCAGGGACGGCGCCGCGTCGCCATGATCTCCGGGCCGCTCGAGAGCACCGCCGCGCAGGACCGGCTGGCCGCCTACCGCGAGGCCCTGCGCGCCGCCGGCCGCCGTTCGATGATCGCCATGGGGGACCTCACCCGGTCGTCGGGGGCCAGGGCGATGCGCGAACTGCTGCGGGACGATCCCGGCCTCGACGCGGTCTTCGCCGCCGGCGACCTGATGGCGGTCGGCGCGCTGAGCGCCCTGCACGAGGCCGGCCGCAGCGTGCCCGGCGACGTCGCGGTGGTCGGCTTCGACGACATCGAGGCGGCCTCCTACACGATCCCCCCGCTCACCACGGTCCACGCCCCGCTGGACGACCAGGCCCGCGCGGCCGTCCGCCTCCTCCTGCGCCAACTCGACGGCGGCCCCGTCTCATCGATCATCCTCCCCACCGAACTGATCGTCCGGGGGTCCGCTTGACGGTGCGCCGGCCGGACGCCGGGGGACCGTGGCCCGGAGCATCTCGGACAGAGCACGGGTGAACTGGTCGAGCGTCGCCGGCCCCTGCGATGTCCAATCCAAGTCGTCCTCGCCGGAGCCGCCGGGATCGAGTACGGATTCAAGAGCATCGAGCAGCCGGGGCCGTGCGTCCATCGTCTCCGGGTCGTCCGCGTTCCACGGCATGAGCACGGTCCCCCCGGCACGCCTGATGTCACCGAGTCGCCGGACGAGCGGCAGGAGCTCGGGGGACATGACGGCCCACGGGTCCACCAGCACGAGCACCGCGTCGTTCGCTGTCGCCTCTTCGTGGGGCAGCTCAGACAGGGGCGTCGTGGAGGGCCGGTAGCCACAGACCTGTGCCACATCCGCGATGTGATCGGCCAGCGGCCTGCCGAGCTGAGGCCGGTAGGGGTTCCACTCTTCGGTTTGGTGCCCGTAGTGGTACGGGCCCCGAGCCTCGGGCAACTCGTAGAGGGATGAGGCGCACACGGCGATGTAGAGCCGGGAGGGTTCGCCGGTGGGGTTTTCACGATGGAACGCGCTCGACAAGGATTCGAAGTGCGGCGGCTCGACCGGAGTGAGCTGAACGGATCGCCCTACCTCGACGATGCGGCGCGCGAGATTGTAGACGGCCGTGTCGTAGGCGGTGCGGTACTGCCGGAGTTTCATGATCCCGTAGAACCCGTGCTCGGCGTATCTCGGACCGAGGCCGGCATCGTTGAACTGGATCGATCGCGCCGCCTCGGGAAGCTCTTCCACGGGCACCGGGACCCAGAGGGCCGGAATGATGGCGCCGGCTCTCTCCATACCGCGTGCCTGGTGGTACAGGATGCGCTCGGAGAAGGCCGTCCATTCCTTGCCGCACATCTCGCTCTCGAAGTAGCGCCGCGAGTACAGCGGCACGAAGACCCGGCAGGTGGCGAGGCTTGCCGCGAGTCGATCGGGCCAGTAGTGGCCGCCCGTCATCTCCCGGTCCATGAATCCGGGCCTCGCGCCGCGCTCCAGATCCGCCAGGGCCATGACATGCCGGCAGAGATCGGTGAACAGCTTTTCGACCCATTGATCTGGGTCATAACGATCGTTGGGGTCGTGCCGGGGAGTGTGCGCGTAGCTCAAGTAGAAGTACGGACCCGGGGCGAGGGGCGCCGGCTCGCTCTCTCCCCTGAGCGGGCCGGACGCCGCTTTCGACGCCCGGGAAGGCGTCAGCGGCCGGGACGGCGCATCAACGCGAGGTCTCGCCGAAGCCGGTGCGGCGCTCTCGTCGGTCGTCGTCTCGCCGAACGGGCGTGCGGACGGGACGAGGTCGTGGTCCCCGGTGCCGGGGGCGACTTCGACATAGGCCGCGAAGGTCTGGGGGGAGGTCCCGCTGCGCCGGGCGAGCTCTCTGTTGACCGCGGGCAGGACGCCGGCGAGCCTTCGCCGCTCGTACCGGGTGAGCGAGAGGGCGAGTTCCTCGCGCGCGCCCGGCACGAACTCGTACACGTCGCGAGCCGGGTCCTTGACGCGCACCAGCCCGCTGAGCAGTACCTCGGCGAGGTGGCTCGGCGAGGGTCTGGCGAACGTCGCGGCCTGGACCAGGCGTACCACGGGCAGGTGCAGATCCACGCGCGTGAGGTAGCAGGCGAGCCGGTAGGCCTCGGCGGACGCCGTCGCACGGAATCTGCGGACTCGCTCGGGTGACGAAGGCACGGGAGCGAGGTCGGGGAGCGGCATGCTGGACGGCGGACGGTACGGGCTCACGTAGGTCATCGCCGCGGGGGCTCCGTCCCCCGCCACCCCGCGGACGAGGCGGACCCAGTTCGCCAGCCAGATCGGGTCGATCTCCAGCACCGGCACGGGCACCCTGCCGGCCGGCGGAGGTTCCTCGTCGAACGGCTGGAAACGCACGGCGTTGTTCGGCGCGTAGGGCCGGTCCAGCGTGGCGGTCCCCGGGACGGCGGGAGCCGCCGTGCGGTGCCAGAGGTGTTCGGGCATCGGCTGCACGATCGCCGTCGGCCCGGCGAGCGCGAGCCGGTGCAGCAGCGGCTGGGCGCGTCCCTGCCACCAGTGACGCCCCGAGCAGTCGCTCACGACGAGCGTGATCGTCCGGCCGGACGGGTCCACCAGCGTCGCCGGGCGGCGCGGTGATCGCGGGCCGGTCATCGTCGAGACCCGCAGGCCATGCCCGCCGTCGGTCAGACGCCACGGGCGGATGGTGCGGAACACTCCGAGCTGCGCGAACATGGTCTGCAGCTCCTTCTCCAAGGGCGACCACACCGACATCGCCTGACCGGTGTCGAAGATCAGGGCGAGGTCGAGGCCGCGTTCGGAGGAGGGAGAGAAGACCGGCGCCCAGACGCGCGAGCGACGATGTTGGCGGGCGATCAACTCGGCGGTGCCCTCCTCGTCGAGGACGGTCAGGCGCTTGGAACGCAGGCGCCGCTTCAGCGGTCTCAGCGACCGCTGAAGGCGGAGCACCTCCGCCAGCATGGGCGCGGTCGGCACGGTGACGCGCCGTGCGTCGAAGACGTGGGCCGACGAGGTGGAAGAGGCGTGGAGGGAGCCGGATCGCGTCCGGCCGGTCAGGGCGCTGCCGGAGGTGTCACCCGAAAGTGCGCCGCCTCCGCCGTCCGGCGCGGGCGTCGAGGTCAGGCTGTCGTCCACGACGGCCGGGGTGATGTGGCAGGCGAGCCAGAGGATCTCGGCCAGTTCGTACGGTGTCGGCTGGAGGCCCGCTTCGATGAGCAGGGTGCGGAACCGGTCAAACGACATGACGGCCGACTTCGTCCGTCTCCTCTTCGTCCTCCCCGGGATCGAGGTACGGCGTGATCCTCTCCGCCAGTTGCAGCCTGTCCTCGCCGGACAGGTTGGTGTGGCTGAGGAGGTAGACGGCGTTGAGCAACTGGTCGGTCGCGAGTTCCCTGATCTCCCGCCGCCGCAGGAAGCGCTCGATGAGGTCCCGGCTCTGTTCGGAGAGCTCTGGACCGAGGTGGGCTTGGACGATCATGCCGAGGCGTTCGGCGTCCGGCTGGGGGAGGCGTACCTTGACGCAGCGCCGCAGGAACGCGGGCGGGAACTCCCGTTCGTCGTTGCTGGTCATGATGACCAGCGGGAACGCCTGGCACTGGACCACGCCGCGGGTGACGGGCACGCGGCCGCTGCCGCTGTCGGCGGTCATCACGGAGGCCGTCTCGGATTCCAGGCGCGAGAGCTCGGGAATCTCGTACTCGCCTTTCTCGAAGACGGTCAGCAGGTCGTTGGGCAGGTCGATGTCGCTCTTGTCGATCTCGTCGATGAGCAGCACGCGAGGCCGGTCATGGGGAAGCAGGGCGGTGCCGAGCGGACCGAGGCGGATGAACTCCCCGATGTCGTCGTCCGTGCCGCCCCCCTCGGCCTCCGCGCGGCTCTGCCTGTACAGGCGGGTCAGCGGATCGTAGTGGTACAGGCCGGCGCGTAACGTGACCTGGCTGGTGATCGGCCAGTGCAGTACCGGGCCCAGGCCGAGTTCGAAGGCGACCGAGTCGGCGAGCTGCGACTTGCCCGTTCCCGGCCGGCCGGTCACCAGCAGCGGACGGCGGAGATAGAGAGCGGCGTTCACCTGTTCGATCGCTTCCGCGGTCGGACGGTAGCTGATCGCCCGATGCGCGTCCTGCGGGCGGTAGGAAGGAACGGGGAGGCGGGAACCCGCGGTGAAGGAGCGCCAGAGCGGCGGTGGGGGCAGAGTCTCGATGCCGTCGTGCGGCTCGGCTGTTCCGCGGTAGATGTACCAGTCCGACACGGTGACCTCGTCAGTTGGGCATGGCCAGGGATGGGGGGAGGCTCCGGTCCGGGTCGTCCCAGAAGAGCGTGTACCTGCGCTTGTACTGTGCGTTCTCCGGATGTGCCGCGTCGATGCGCAGTTCCCGGACGAGCATGGGCAGCCGGTCGGGATGCGTGGCCGTGACGAGGCCGGCCAGTTCCTTCAGAAAGTCCTCCTCGCGGCAGGACGGGTCCGGCTCGTGACACTTGTGCCGCCGCGCGGAGGTGCCCGGCGTCGCTCCCGGTGCGGACCAGAGCATGATCGGGACGCCTGAGCGCAGGGCCACTTCCAGTTCGGTCCGCTCCGGGCATCTCGCCAGGACGAGGAGGGCGTGCTCGTCGCGTGACAGCCATGCGGTGAGGCGCTCGACGTCCTGCCGGTCGTGGCAGTGGATGAGCTCGGGACGTCCAGGCCCGCGGCCGCGCAGTTTCGCCCAGCGCCGTATGGCGAGGTCTCGCTGACCCGCCCTGCGCATGCGACCCTCGTCGCGGACGACGACGGGATAGTTCAGGCCGAGCCGGGCTCTGTCCTCGGGGTCGCGGAACCATTCGTCCACTCGCGCTCGTCCCCGCAGCCATTGCTTGGGCAGCGCGAACTCTATGAGGAAGTTCTCGCCCTCGACGCGGCCGATGAGGTCGGGCAGCGCGCCTTCCACCTCGGCCCGGACGCGTCTCGCCGGGACGGGCTCCGGGAGGACCGCGTTGTACGAGGGCACGTTCGTGCCCCATATCGAGAACGACAGCCGGAAGGCGTCCTTGTCGCGGCCGCTCTGCTCGACCTTGACGATGATGGACACGGCGCCCTGCGGGGACCCGTGCGGTCCCGGGGGGTCGAGATGCCGCCGTTGCCATTCGCCGAGATGCCATTTCCCCTCGCCGGTCGCCGACCGGCGCAGTGCCTCGATGAACCTGGCGAGCGCGTCGGTGTCGTCCACGTCTTCCGCCACCGACCGGACGGCGTCCCAGGGCGATCGGAACTCGCGCTCGAGTGGTGTGCGGAAGGTCCACAGGTAGAGGGAACCGAGGCGGTCGGAGAGGGTCATGCCGGTGACGATGCGACGCAGCTCCCCGCGAGCGGCCGGGTCCAGCCACGGCAGTGGCAGGAGATCGTCCAAGGGCTCGTGGTACCGGCGGATGGAGGAGATCGGGAGCATGCGGCCGATGCGGCGGTCAGGGCTCAGATCGGCGTCGGTGACCATGCCGATCACCTTCCCGGCGAACGGTGAGCCGCCGACGCCGGCGAAGTAGACGGCCGCGCCGCTGAACCCCCGATCGAGACGTTCGGCGTGGCCGGACACGACGTCGATCTGCTGCCATTCGTCCTCGAGCATCATCTCCGCGTACGTGGTCAATCCGACGTGCGAGCCGGAAGCCGCGTTCTCCTTGCGGAAGCCGTACGTGAAGAGCAGAGGGCCGGGTGTCTTCTGCAATGCGTCCAGGGGAGCGAATTCGGCGGGTTTGATCGAGGTGATGGCGTGGTCCAGCGTCAGGGCCGTCACGTCGCCATAGCGATCACGCTCGTTCCAGACGGATGGCAGGGACGCGCGCGCGGGGACCCGGGGTCTTCCGGCGGCACAGGGGAACACGACCACGGGGGCCTTCTCGCTGTGCACCACGTGCGCGCAGGTCAGTACCTGGGTCGGGGAGACGAGGAACCCGGAGCCGAGCACGTGTCCCGATTCGTTCTCGATGCGGGCGTGCCATCCATGCGGGGCGGTCATGGTCGCGTACGCGACCAGCTCAGTTTGACGGTCATGTGCGCCTCGGTGGAGGTCTTGGCGATGACGGCGCCGACGGCGGCGTTGAACTTGACGCCGAATTCGAGTTCGACGTCGTCGGGCTTGAGCACGTCTTCCCGCAGAATGGCGAGCGTCTTCGCCGCGGCCTTCTTGATGTTCTGGAGCGCGTCTTCGAACCGGGCGTGCGCTTCGAAGACGATGCCGTCGTCGGAAATGGACGCCGATTGGAAACCGCCGCGATCGGCTTCGTCGATCTCGACGATCACCGAGCCGTCGTCCATCCGCCATCGCAGAAGATCGCTCATATTGCTCCTGACCTCCGGCCGTTCGCCCGGCAGGTCGATCGTCCGCCCTTGACCATGCGAGAGGCAATGTATCAAGACGAAGTGCGCATTGCTTACTTGCCAGCGGGGGTGGACGAAGCGGAGCGAATTGTGTCAACAGTGACTTTAGCTCCGCATAAGCCACTAAACCGGGACTTAATGGTAGGTACGCCTCTTTAGGTAGTAGGGGGGGACTAGGGGTTACCCCAGGGTCTCCGGGGTATCCACGGCTGATTACCGTACAGACTCCGCCTTGTTCTGCAATCATGACTTTTTGTAGCTTTGCCATGTCGAAGCGGGAGAAAGGCGACGTGGCGTCGTGGGGAGCTATGCGAATCCGACGGGCGTGACGCGGGCTCCCACGCTGAACCACGCCACCTGCGACCCTGGACACGAGGATTGAGCGCCGGTGAGCGAGAAGCTTGGAGAGATCGAGGCCGGGGAACATTCGAGGCCGGTCACGGACGACGTGGACGTCGACGCCGGCGACCGGCCGGCGACGTTTCGGGACGTGTTCGGAGTGGCGGAGTACCGCGCGCTGTTCGGTGCCGCCGTCCTGTCCTGGGTAGGTGACTATTTCGCCAAGGTGGCCGTGACCTTCCTGGTCTTCAGCAACACCGGGTCGGTGCTGCTGTCGGCCATCGGGTTCGCGATCAGCTACCTTCCCTGGGTGGCCGGCGGGCCGGTGCTCGCGGCGCTCGCCGAGCGCTATCCGTACCGCCGCGTCATGATCATTTGTGATGTCACGCGGATGGCGCTGGTGGGCCTGATGGCCGTGCCGCAGATGCCGCTGCCCGGGCTGCTCCTGCTGCTGCTCGGAGCATCGCTGCTCACCCCGCCGTTCCAGGCCGCGCGCTCGGCCATGGTGGCGCAGCTGCTCAGCGGCGACCAGTACGTCGTCGGGCTCTCCTTCCAGAACATGGCCGGCCAGGCCGCGCAGGTGGCCGGGTACGCGGTCGGCGGCGCCGTCACCGCCATCGACCCGCAGGTCGCGCTGCTGATCAACGCCGCCACGTTCGCCGCCTCGACGGTGCTGCTCTGGCGGGGCGTGCGGCCACGGCCGGTTCCCGTCACGCACGTGGAGCGGCGCTCACTGCTGCGCGAGACCGGCGACGGCCTGGGCCTCGTGTTCGGTCACCGGGTCATGCGGCCCACCGCCCTGGTCGTGTTCAGCGTGGTGGGCATCACCATCGTCCCCGAAGGGCTCGCCGCCGCGTGGGCGCCCACCTACGGGGGCGGCTCGCAGATCACCGGCCTGCTGATGGCCGCGCTGCCGATCGGCGCCGTCATCGGGGCCATCGTGACCCGCATGACCGGGCCCGAACGGCGGCTGCGGCTGCTGAAGCCGCTCCTGCTCGCCGGGCCGCTGCTGCTGGTGGGCGTCCTCGCCTCGCCGCCGTTCCCCGTGGTGATCACGCTGGTGCTCCTGGCGGCCGCCGCCGTCAACACGGTGCTGGTGCCGCTGAACGGGCTGTTCGTCCAGATGCTGCCCAACGCCTACCGCGCCCGCGCCTTCGGCATCATGCTGGGCGGCATCCAGCTCACCCACGCGGCGGCCGTGCTCATCGCCGGCGCCTTCGCCGAACGGTTCCCCGTGCCGCTCGTCGTCGGCGTCTGGGCACTGGGCGGGCTGCTGCTCATGGCGGTCGCCGTGACCACGTGGCCCACGGAAGAGGTGATCAAGGAGGAGATCGCCCACGCCGCCGCGCTCAACCGCGGCCCCGTGCCCGTCCCGGCCGCCTCGCAGCCGGTGGCCACGTGAGGCGTCCCGCCACGGCCCGCCCAACCCGCCCAACCCGGCGGCCCAGGCGACCCGGCCCCGGGCCGCACGGCGCGGACGCGCCTGGGGACGTCAGTCGCGCTTGGGGGCGGCGAGGGCGGGTCCCTGGACGGTGAAGTCGTCGAAGGAGGCCTTCAGCGTCGCGCCGGACTTCTCGGGCACGCGGACGAGGAAGCCGACGTCGCCGTTCGGCAGGCTCGCGGGCGCGCCCGAGTTGTCCACGTAGGACTGCACCGGCTCGTCGTTCACCCACATCCGCAGCCGCACGCCCTGGTCGGTCGTGGCGCACTCCGCCTGTAGCTTGGCGCCCTGCTTCAGGTCGCTCACCGCGACCGGCGGGGTGAGGTTGCCGCCGGTGCCCTTGGTGATCCGTCGGATGCGCGCCTCGCCCTGCGCGGTCAGCAGGAACTCGTACCGGCTCTGCCGGGACTCCTCGTCGGCCCGGCAGAACAGCCCGTACTCGCCGGGCCCCTTGAACTCGCGCAGGCTCGTCGTGACGGTGAGCAGCAGCTGTTCGGGCGTCGTCGGGGTCGGGGTCGCGGACGGGACCGGGGTGGCGGGCTGCTTGGGGACGAACGGCAGGGGAGCCTTCTCGATGCGCTCGGTGTGCTGGTCGTCGACGTCGACGGCGTAGAACCCGCCGGGGGCGTAGCCGTAGGTGTTGTACTCCTTGCCGGTGTACTCGCCGCCGCCCCAGCCGGTGCCGCCCTCGTTGAAGTCGTCCCTGTAGAGGTTGTAGCTCAGTTCGGCCGGCGGCCCGGACGGCGAGAGCCACGCGCGCAGGCCCAGCGCGGCCACCGCGACCACGATGACGGCGAGGACGATCAGCTTCTTCTGCCCGACGATCGCGGCCACCCCGGCGGCCCCCGGCCTGGGCGGCGGCGCCGCCATGGTGGGCGGCCGCCCCGCGACGGTGGGCGGCTGCCCCGCGATGGTCGGCGGCTGCCCCGCCACGGTCGCCGGGTATCCCGTCCCCGTCACGGGCTGTCCTGCCAAGGTGGCCGGCTGTCCGCTCGTCGCGGTCGTGCCCGGCCGGGCGGCGGCGGTGGTCTGCGTCTGCCAGGTCTGGACGACGGTGTGCTGTGCGCGTTCGGGGGTGGTGCGGCCGACCATCTGGTCGAGGATCTGCTGCGCGGTGGGCCTTCTGACCGGGTCCTTGTCCAGCGTCGCGGCCACCAGCCCGCGAAGCGCGGGCTCCAGGCCCTCCAGGGACGCCTCGGTGTTGAGCACCTGGTAGACGATCGAGGGAAGGGACTCGCCGCCGAACGGCGCGCGCCCGCTGGCGGCGAAGGCGACCAGGCAGCCCCAGGAGAACACGTCGCAGGCCGGTGAGGCGGGAGCGCCGCGCAGGACCTCCGGGGCCATGTACCGGGGCGTGCCCATCAGCTGGCCGGTGCCGGTGATGCCGCTCAGCGTGTCCAGGGCCCTCGCGATGCCGAAGTCGATGACCCGCGGGCCGACGGGCGAGAGCAGCACGTTGGACGGCTTGAGGTCGCGGTGGACGACGCCCGCGCTGTGGATCGCGGTCAGCGCCGTGGCGACGCCGACGGCCAGCGCGTCGAGGCTGGAGCCGCGCAGCGGCCCCGACGACTGCACGGCGTCGTACAGGTTCGGCCCGTCGACGTACTCGGTGACGACGTACAGCTGGTCGCCGTCGAGGGCGGCGTCCAGGACGGCCGCGGTGCAGAAGCGGCGCACCCGGCTCGCCGACTCGGCCTCGCGGCGGAAGCGCACGCGGAACTGCTCGTGCTGGCTGTACTCGGGATTGATCACCTTGACGGCGACGCGCTGCCCGGTCTCGTCCTGGCCGAGGTAGACGGTGCCCATGCCGCCTCGGCCCAGCCGGCCTATCAGCCGGTATCGACCAATCTGGAGGGGGTCGTCCGGACTCAGGTTGTTCACCATGTCGCCTTACCGCTATGCACCTGTTCGCGGCGGCCAGCCTATCGAGATCAGGCCGCCGCGGTCTCAGCGTCTCACCCGGCGTTTCACTCCGCCACGGCCGCGGCGGCGGGCGTCGCCGCGGTGGAGCGGGGGGCGACGAGGACGGGGCGTGTGACGAGGCGGATGGCGGCCCGCCCGCCGGGGGCGAGCCGCGCGGCGTCGTACGCGGGCAGGTCGGCCAGCAGCTCGGTGCCGTCGGTGAGGCGCAGCAGCAGCCGCACCGTCGACCCGCGGAAGGAGGAGGTGACCACCAGGGCCTCGCCGTCGTGCGCCGCCGTGACCAGCACGGTCTCGGGGCGGACGAGCACGTCGACCTCCGGGGTGTCCGGCGTCGCGCCGTGGACGGGCAGCCGCTGCCCGGCGACCTCCACCTCCTGGCCGTCCAGCCGGCCCGGCAGGTGGTTCATCGTCCCGACGAACTCGGCCACGAACGGCGTCGCCGGGTGGTTGTAGATCTCGGCGGGCGGCCCTGACTGCTCCAGCCGTCCCTCCTTGAGCACCGCGACCTGGTCGGCGACCGACAGGGCCTCCTCCTGGTCGTGCGTCACGAAGATCGTCGTGATGCCCAGCGAGAGCTGCAGCCGCCGGATCTCCTCGCGCAGCGTGACCCTGACCTTGGCGTCGAGCGCCGACAGCGGCTCGTCCAGCAGCAGCACACGCGGCTCGAGGGCGAGCGCGCGCGCCAGCGCGACGCGCTGCTGCTGACCGCCGGAGAGCTGGTGGGGGTACCGGTCGCCGTGCGCGGGCAGGCCGACCAGTTCCAGTAGCTCGGCCGCGCGGGCGCGCCGCTTGGCCGCGGGCATCTTGCGCACCCGCAGCCCGAACGCCACGTTGTCGAAGGCGTTGAGGTTCGGGAACAGGCTGTAGGACTGGAAGACCATCCCGGCGTCGCGGCGGTTGGCCGGGACGTTCGTGATGTCCTCGCCGTCGACCAGCACGGCGCCGGCGTCGGGGCTCTCGAACCCCGCGACGCAGCGCAGGGCCGTCGTCTTGCCGCAACCCGACGGGCCGAGCAGGGCGATCAGCTCGCCCGGCTCGACGGTCAGGTCGAGGCCGTCGAGGGCGACGGTCGCGCCGAACGCGCGGCGAAGCCCCCGGAACTCCACCCGAGCCCCGTTCACGAACCACTCCTTTGCCTGGTGCCGGCGGTGGAAAGAATGAGCAGCAACAGCCAGGCGAACAGCAGGCTGAAGATCGATACGGCCACCGACATGGCGGCGTTCGAGCCGGAGATCGTGACGATCCACACGGGGAAGGGCTGGTAGCCGAGCAGCCGGGCGACGGTGTACTCCCCGAGCACCAGAGCCAGGGTGAGGAACGACGCGCTCGCCAGCCCGGTCCGCAGGTTCGGGATGATCACGCGGAGCATCACGTGCGGCCACGACGCCCCGCAGTTCCTGGCGGCCTCCACCAGCGTGCGGACGTCCATCGCGCCCAGCCCGGCGTCCAGCGCCCGGTAGACGAACGGCAGGGCCAGCACGACGTAGGCGATGACCAGCACCACGGGGAAGGCGGGGTTCTGGACGGCGATGATCGTCTGGTAGAAGGGCGTGGTCGCGAGGTAGTCGGGACCCCAGCGCAGCACCGTGCTGATGCCGGCCACGAAGGTGATCGGCGGCACCACCAGCGGCAGCGTGCAGACCACCTCCATGATCGGCCGCAGCCGGGGCGCGCTGAGCCGCACCGCGAGCATCGCCGGCAGCGTGAGGGCCAGCACGACGACGATCGTGGCGAGGGCCAGCCCCAGCGAGAGCAGCAGGCTCTGCCCGAAGCCCTCGGCCGAGAAGATCTCCAGGTAGGCGTCCAGGGTGAAGCCGCGCATCGGGTCGTTCACCGTGAACACGAACGACGTGAGCAGAGGCGTCAGGAAGTACAGCGCGGCGACGGCCAGCACCACGCCGCGCCAGACGCGCACGCGGCGCGGGCGGCCGGGCGGCGAGGCGCCGGGAGTGCCGACGTCGGGGAGCACCGCGGGGGTCAGCGTGGCCATCGGACGCTCCGGCGGGCGGGGGCCGTTCCGAGCCCGGGACGGAAGAGGGTCAGCGGAGCCATCGGGCGCTCCTGCGCTGGAGGGGAAGGTAGACGGCCATGACCAGGCCGGCCACCACGATCATGTCGAGGCTGAGGGCCAGCGCCACGTTCTCGTGGCCGATCAGCACGTTCCCGGTGAGCGCGTCGGCGATCTGCAGGGTGACCAGCGGGACCACGGTGCCGACCATGGCGGCCGCGGTCGCGTACGCGGCGAAGGCGCCGCCGAACAGCAGGACCACGCCGCCGAGCAGGCTCGGCGCGAGCACGGGGATGCCGACGTAGCGCCAGAACTGCCAGGCGTTCGCGCCGTTGTTCTGCGCCGCCTCCCGCCACTGGGGCCGCAGGCCGTCCAGGGCCGGGACGACGACCAGCACCATCAGCGGGACCGAGAAGTAGAGGTAGACCAGGGCGAGGCCCCAGAAGCTGTAGAGGCTCCAGCCGTGGTCGCCGAGGTGCAGTTGCCTGGTCAGCACGCCGGAGTTGCCGAGCGTGGCCGTCCAGGCGAAGGCCAGCGGGACGCCGCCGAAGTTGGCCAGCACGCCGGAGGCGGTCAGCACCGCCTCGCGCAGCGCGCGGAACCGGGAGGTGACGACCGCCTGCGCGAGGAAGGTGCCGACGACGGCCCCGGCGATCGCGACGACCGCCGAGAGCTTGACGCTGCCGAGCAGCGCCGTGAGGTAGGCGCCCTGGAGCGACTCGGTGAGGTTGGCCGTGCTCAGCGAGCCGTCCGAGGTGAACGCCCCGCCGAGCAGCGCGACGGTGGGGATGCCGAAGGCGAGCCCCACGAACGCCAGCAGCGGCAGGGCGCCGGTCCAGCCCTTGGAGCGCGGACGGCTCCCGCCTTTGCCGGCCTTGACGGGAAGGCCGGCGGGAGCCGCCGAGTGCGTTTCAGCCATGGGGGAGAGCCGATCGCATCGTCGATGGGTGGGTCATCCGGAGACCGCGTCGCTCCAGCCGGAGGCGAGGGCCTCCTTGGCCTTGGTGACCTGCGCGTCGGTCGGGAACTGCGGCGTGCCGTCGACCTTGGGCAGCTTGCCGACCAGCGTCGCGTCGGCGGAGCCGTCGGTCTGCATGGCGGGCAGCAGCACGGCGCGGGCGTACCCCTTCAGGTAGAGGTTCTGGCCCTCGGGGCTGTAGAGGTACTCCTGCCACAGCCGCGCGGAGGCCGGGTGCGGGGCGTCCTTGTTGATCGCCTGGGCGTAGTACTGCGCGTACTGGCCGTCGGTGGGCACCGCGACCTTCCAGTCGACGCCCTTGCTGACGAACTCGTCGGTGTAGCCGGCGTTGAGGTAGTCCCAGTCGATGCTGATCGGGGTCTCGCCGTTCTGGACGGTCGCCGGGGTGGACTCGACGGGGTTGAAGTTGCCCGCGGCCTTCAGCTTCTTGAAGTACTCGAGGCCCGGCTGGATGTCGTCGAAGGTCCCGCCGTTGGCGAGGGCGGCGGCGTAGACGCCGGCGAAGGCGGCCCCGGCCTTGGTCGGGTTGCCGTTCAGCGCGACCTGGCCCTTGTACTCGGGCTTGAGCAGGTCGGCGAAGCTCTGGGGGCAGGTCTTGACGCGCTTGGCGTCACAGCCGATGGAGACGTAGCCGCCGTAGTCGTTGTACCAGGTGCCGTTCGCGTCCTTCTGGCCCTCGGGGATCTTGTCCCAGGTCTGGACCTTGTACGGGGCGAACAGGCCCTCCTGGGCGCCGCTGAGCGCGAAGGCCTGGCCGAGGTCGAGCACGTCGGGGGCGCGGTCCTGGCCCTTGCGGGTCTTGACGGCGTTGATCTCGTCGGCGCTGGAGCCGTCGGGGTTCTCGCTGTTGACCTTGATGCCGTACTTGTCGGAGAAGGCCTTGATGATCTCGCCGTAGTTCGCCCAGTTCGGCGGGAGGGCGATGACGTTGAGCTGGCCCTCCTTCTTGGCGGCCTCGACGAGCTTGTCCAGGCCGCCGAGGTCGGCGGCGGAGGTCGCCTTCGTGACGGCGCCGCCGAGAGAGGCCTCGCCGCCGCCGGAGCCGGCCGTCGGTGCCGCGCCGCACGCCGCGCCCAGAGAAGTCGCAACGGTCAGTACGGCTGCCAGCCCGACGAGCCGCATTTGAGGTGTTTGCACCTTGAATCCCACTTTCGGAGTTATGGGATGAACATAGGTGGGCCCGGACAACAAAACGCATCTACTTCGCTGCGTTCGGGTGTCGTTGTGTGAACAAACGGTGACGCGGCCGTGCGCGGTCGTGCGCGGTCGTGCGCGGTCGTTGCGCGGCCGTGTGCCGTGGCCCGCCAGGGGGCGAGGGGACGCGCGGGCTGGGGGTGATTTGCCCTGCGAGCTCTGAGAACATATGTTCGATGTAGCATCGCCCGCCTTCCCCCGGGTGCTCACAAGTTCCTCCGCAGCCCAGGGAGAAGGAGCGCCTTGAGCAGAATCTACGGGGATCCCATCGAGGTGTGGACGCGAGACGGCGAACCCGCCCGTTTCGTCTGGCGCGACCGTCTCTACGTGGTCCACCGGGTCCTCGACCATTGGGTGACCTCCCGCGAGTGGTGGAAGGTCTCCGAGAACGATCCTGGGGAGCGCCGCTTCTGGCGGGTGGAGGCAAGCCCCGGCACGCAGGTCGGCACCTACGAGCTGCGATTCGACACCGCCGCCGGCGGCTGGCTGCTGCTCAGGGCGTGGGACTGATGTTCCCCCACCTTCACGTCGCCTCCGCCTACTCGCTGCGGTACGGCACCGCGTTCCCCGGTGAGCTGGTCGCGCGGGCGGCCGAGCACCAGATGGACATTCTCGCGCTGACCGACCGCGACGGCATGTACGGCGCGGTCAAGCACGTCCAGGCGTGCTTCGACGCCGGCGTCAGGCCCGTCGTGGGCGTCGACCTGGCGCTGAGCGACCCGGCCGAGGACGCCGGCCCGGCGTCCCGAGGCCCGGCGTCTTGGGGTACGGCGTCCCGAGATGCGGCGTCCTGGAGGCCGGCGCCGCACCACCCGGCGGGGGAGGGCGGCGACGGCGAAGAACGCGTCACCGTCCTCGCGCGCACGGGCGGGTGGGCGCACCTGTGCCGGCTCACCACCGACGCCCACCACGCCGGGCGGCGGGGCGAGCCCCGGGTGACCCGCGAACTGGTCGCCCGGCACGCCGACGGGCTGCTGGTCATGCTCGGCCCCCGGTCCGACGTCGGGCGGGCGGTCGCCGCGCGCCGCGACCAGCACGCCCGCGCGCTGCTCGCCGCGTGGCGGGCGGCGGTCCCCGACCTGGTGGTCGAGGTCGTCGACCAGTACGGCCACCACGAGGCGGGCACGGCCCGGCGCATGCTGGCCCTGGCCCGGTCGATGGGCGTCCCGGCCGTCCTGACCAACGCCGTGCGCCACCTCGACCCGGGCGACTACCGCGTCGGCGACGTGCTCGACGCCGCGCGCAAGCTCGTGCCGCTGCACTCCCGCCACCTGGAGCACTCCGCCTCGCACGCCTACCTCAAGAGCGGCAAAGAGATGGGGCAGGTCGCCGCGCGGGTCTGCGGAGGCGACCACGACCAGGCCGTCCGGCTGCTCGCCGCCACGCGGCGGGTCGCCGAGCGGTGCGCGCTCGACCCGCTGGACGTCCTCGCCCTGCGCAACGACCCCGAACGGGTGCACCTGCCGGAGGTCGAGGAAGACCCGGTCCCTCTGCTGCGCCGCCGGTGCGAGGACGGGCTGTACGCGCGCGGCATGGAACGATCCGGGCAGGCGCGTGAGCGGCTGGCGGACGAGCTGCGCATCATCGAGCACAAGCGGCTGTCGGGGTACTTCATCGTCGTGTCCGGCATAACAGACCTGATCCGCTCGATGGGCGTGCGCTGCGCGATCAGGGGGTCGGGCGCGGGCAGCCTGGTCAACTACCTCATCCGCATCGGCGAGGTGAACCCTCTCGAACACGGCCTGCTCATGGAGCGCTTCCTGTCCGAGGGCCGCAAAGGGCTCCCCGACATCGACATCGACGTCGAGTCGGCGCGGCGCCTCGACTGCTACCAGGCCATCCTCGACCGGTACGGCGAGAGCCGTGTCGCGTGCGTCTCGATGATGGAGACCTACCGCGCGCGCAGCGCCATCCGCGACGTCGGCGCCGCCATGGGGCTGCCGCCGCACGAGACCGACGTCATCGCCAAGGCGTTCCCGCACGTCCGGGCCCGGCAGATCCGCGCAGCCCTGTCCGACCTGCCCGAGCTGCGCGGCAGCGGGCTGGACGACCGCGCCCTTTCGACCATGTTCCGGCTCGCCGAGCGGCTGGACGGGCTGCCCCGCCACATCGCCCTGCACCCGTGCGGCGTACTCGTCGGCAACTCCGGGCTGCGCGACCGCACCCCCGTCGAGCGCAGCCTGCTCGACTTCCCGATGAGCCAGTTCGACAAGGAGGACGTCGAGGAGGCCGGGCTGCTCAAGCTCGACGTGCTCGGCGTGCGCATGCAGTCGGCGATGGCGTACGCGCTCAGCGAGATCAAGCGGGTGGAGGGCCGGGACATCGTCCTCGACCGCGACGTCCCCCTGGACGACCGCGCCACCTACGACATGATCTGCGCGAGCCGCACCCTCGGCTGCTTCCAGATCGAGTCGCCCGGCCAGCGCGAGCTGGTGGCCAAACTCGAACCTCGCACGATGCACGACCTCATCGTCGACATCTCGCTGTTCCGTCCCGGCCCGGTCAACTCCGACATGGTCACCCCCTACCTCGAGGCCCGGCACGGCTGGCGCGAACCGTACTACCCCCACCCCCGGCTCAGGCCGGCCCTGCAGGAGACCAACGGCGTCGTCGTCTTCCACGAGCAGGTGCTGAGGGTCGTCGACGTCATGACCGGCTGCGGCCTGGCGGAGGCCGAGAGGGTCCGCCGCGCCCTCGGCGGCTCCGAGGGACGCGAGCGGGTGCGCGCGTGGTGGGAGGCCGAGGTGCTCCCCGAGTTCGACCGCGCGACCACCGACCGGGCCTGGCAGGTGCTCGACGCGTTCGGCTCGTTCGGGTTCTGCAAGGCGCACGCGGCGGCGTTCGCGCTGCCCACCTACCAGTCGGCGTGGCTGAAACGGCACCACGCGGCGGCGTTCCTCGCCGGGGTGCTCACGCACGACCCCGGCATGTACCCCGGCCGGGTGATCCTCGACGAGGCCCGCAAGTGCGGCGTGGCCGTCCTGCCCCTGGACGTCGGCCACTCCGGTCGCCACTGGCTCGTCGAACGCGTCCCCGAGGCCGGCGACGCGCCGCAGGCCGGTGACGGCGACGACGCACCGCAGGCCGGTGACTCAGGGGCGTTCTCGGCCGGGTACGGCCTGCGGGTGCCGTTCTCGGCGGTCAAGGGCATCAGCGAGGCGGAGGTCGAGCGCATGGTGACCGGACAGCCCTACACCTCGCTGGCCGACTTCTGGGAGCGGGCCCGGCCGTCGCGGCCGGTCGCCGAGCGCATCGTGCAGATCGGCGGGCTCGACGCGCTGCACGGGCTGCACCCCGGCGGCCCGCGCTGGCGTCCGGGCGAGCTGACCAGGCGCGACCTCATCGCCCAGATCGGCGCCCTCGATCGCGCCTCCTCCACCGGCGTGACCACCCGCCGCAAGGCCCGCCCGGGCGGTCGTTCACGTCCCGCCGGCCCCGCCCCCGGCGTCGGCGTCGGCGCTGGCGTCGGCGATGGCGCCGGCCCGACCGCAGCCGGTCCCACCGGCACCGGCCTGACCTCCGGTCCGACCGCCCCCGGTTCCACGGGCGCGGGTCCGGGATCCGGTCCGGCAGGTTCGGCCGGAGCGGCCGCCGGCTCGGGGGCCGGCGGGCCGCCGTCCGCCGTGCAGATCCCCATGGCGTTCACCGAGCACGTCCAGCCCGGCGAGCTGCCCGAGATGACCGAGGCCGAGGCCGTGGAGGCCGAGCTGGAGATCCTCGGCCTGGACGTCAGCCGGCACGTCATCGGCTTCTACGACGAGCTGCTCGACGCGATCGGCGTCGTCAGGTCCCGCGAGCTGCTCACGCTGCGCAACGGCGCCGAGATCTTGGTCGCCGGGGTGAAGGTCGCCACGCAGACCCCGGCGATCCGCTCAGGGCAGCGCATCATCTTCACCACGCTGGACGACTCGACCGGCCCCGTGGACCTCACCTTCTTCGAGTCGGTCCAGGGACGCTGCGCCGCCACGGTGTTCGGGTCCTGGATGATGGTCGCCCGAGGGGTCCTGCGCCGGGTCGGCGCGCGGGCGGTGTCGCTGCGCGCCGTCGACTGCTGGAACCTCGTCGAGCTCGACCGGCTGTGGCGCACCGAGGGCCTCGACGCGGTGCGGGCCGCGCTCGGCGTCACCTCAGAGGCGGCCGGGGCCGCTTCCGGTCCGGCGTCCGAGGGGCGTCCGGCGTCCGAGGGGCGTCCAGCGCAAGGGGCTCGCGGCGCGCGGGACGAGAAGGCCGCGGTCGGCGGGCGCCGCATCGAGTACGGCAACGGCTATCGGCTGTCCCCTTACGCCGACCTCGGCGCCGCTCCGGGCGTGACCGGCCCGCCCCGCAAGCTCTGGCACGCCAGCCCTGGAAGCTCCGGGCCGCTGGGATTCATTCCCCGGCCGGATAGGTATGCCGGGGAAGCGACCGCAGAGCGGGCAGAAGCTTCAAAGAGTGCGCGATCGAAGGAGGACGGGCGCTGGCCCTCGCCTGGGTGATCTCTCTGACGGTCGCCGCGCACAGCAGCGCGGCGACCACCGCCACCACCAGCTCGGCCGGGCCGAGCCCGGTCAGATCTCTGCCCTGGGGCGAGTGCGTGACCGGCAGCCGCATCAAGATGAGGAAGACCATGGCCAGGCAGCACCCCCACCACGCGGTGAGCAGCACCAGCCAGGACCTGCGGCGGGGTTCCCGCAGCCCGGAGTCCTGCCGGAGGGCGTGCACCAGCAGCGCGGGCGCCGCCAGGTTGAGCACCGGCACGAACCAGGCGATGGCGATCATGCGCGGGGTGGCGCCGGCGTGGCGCAGCCAGGCGAAGTAGGAGAAGCCGGCGGCGACGGTCGCCGCGACCACCAGGAGGATCAGCACGGCGAACCAGGACACCGCGCCCGCGACGGCCTCGGCCCCGGGCGCGTGCGGGTCGTTGCCGAGCTGCGCGACCTGCCGCGCGAGCAGCTTGCCCCGGGCTTCCTCGAAGACGACCAGGCAGGTCAGGGTGGCGATCTGGGCTGCCAGCGCCAGGTAGACGCCGACCGCCGACCTGCTCACCGCGGATCGGGCATAGCGCATGAGTGTCTCCCCCCGGCATGCGCTGAAAGTCGTGGTTTCGTCTGCGACGTAGCGCGACGCCTGACTCACTCCTATCCCGTGCGCCTCTCCGCTAATCGGCGAGGCGGCGGAGAAGATCCTGGATCTCCACGAGATGATCTAGGGTTTGTCCGAACCGGGCGTGAGCTGTGAAAAGGGCACATCTGTCTTGATCGATACATGCCCGTCGGCGACCGCCCGACGCCGGTCAGCGGACGATGCCGGCCTCCCAGGCCCACGCGGCGATCTCCACGCGGTTGCGGGCGCCCAGCTTGGCGAAGATGCTCGCCAGGTGCGTCTTCACCGTGGAAAGGGAGATGAACAGCTCGCCGCCGACCTCCTGGTTGGTCCGCCCTCGCGCGATCAGGCGCACGACGTCCATCTCTCGCTCGGTCAGCGGCTCGCGCGGCGGCCTCGACTGGACGGGCAGCGGCCCGGCCAGGTGCGACAGCAGCCGCACCGTGATCGACGGCGAGACCAGCGCGTCGCCGTTGGCGGCGGCGCGCACCGCCTCGATCAGCAGTGCCGGACCGCTGTCCTTCAGCAGGAACCCGCACGCGCCCGCGCGCAGCGCCCCGTACACGTACTCGTCGAGGTCGAAGGTGGTCACGATCACCACGCGCAGCGGGTCGGGCACCCCCGGGCCGGCCAGGATCCTGGTGACCTCCAGGCCGTCCAGCCGGGGCATGCGGATGTCCAGCAGGCAGACGTCCGGCCGCAGGCGGCGGGCCTGCTCGACGGCGGCGACGCCGTCGGCCACGGCCGCGACCACCTCGATGTCGGGCTGGGCGTCGAGGATCATCTGGAAGCCGGTGCGCACCATTTCTTGATCATCCGCGACGAGTACCCTCACCCGCCCGATTCTGCCAGCAAGCGGGGGGCGTCACGCCAGGAAGATCAGCCTTTCGGCCGATGGGCCCGCCCCACGGGTCGGCCGGCCGCCCGATCCGGCGGACACCGGCCGCGAGAGAGGCTCTCCTCATGTCGTCGCAGAATGTTCTCCACGGGATGGGCCTGAGGAAGAGTTTCGGGCCCACCGTCGCCCTGGCCGGAGTGGACCTGGTGATCCACCGGGGTGAGGCCGTCGCCATCATGGGTCCGAGCGGCTCTGGAAAGTCAACGCTGTTGCACTGCCTGGCAGGGATCATGAAGCCGGACGCCGGCGAGGTGCATCTGCTCGGCGAGCGCGTCGACACCCTGGGGGAGCGCAGGCGCAGCGCGCTGCGGCGCACCCGCTTCGGGTTCGTCTTCCAGTTCGGCCAGCTCCTGCCCGAACTGCCGGCCGACGAGAACGTCGCGCTGCCGCTCATGCTCGGGGACGTCCCGCGTGCCCAGGCCGTGCGGCAGGCCGCCTCCTGGTTCGGCCCGCTGGGGCTGGCCGGCATGGAGAGGCGGCGGCCGGGCGAGCTCTCCGGTGGGCAGGCCCAGCGGGTCGCCATCGCCCGCGCGCTCGTGACCCGCCCCGCGGTGGTGTTCGCCGACGAGCCCACCGGCGCGCTCGACCAGGCCACGGGGCACGAGACGATGCGCCTGCTGGTCGAGGCGACCAAGCACAACGACGCCTCGCTGGTCGTCGTGACGCACGATCCGCACGTGGCCCGCTGGTGCGACCGCGTGGTCGAGGTCCGGGACGGCCACATCCTGCCTCCGGCGCCGGATGTCAACCCCTGGCAGGGGCGCGAGGTGAACGCGCGATGAACAATCTGCTCGCCCTGACCTGGCGGCTGCTGAAGGGCGGCGGTCGCCGCGGGCTCCTCGGCTCGTCGTTGACCGTCGCCGCGGTGGCCGTCTCGACCGCGCTGCTGCTGTTCGCGGTCGCGATCAACTTCGCCTTCGCCGGACGGGCCGAACGCGGCGCCTGGCGCAACCCGGAGCAGGCGACCGAGGTCCCCGCCGCGGCGGCGCGCGCCATCGAGGCGACGCGCGCCGAGTTCACGGGCGACCGGATGATCACCACGGTGCACGTGGCGGTGCTCTCGCCGGGCGTCCGCCCCCCTGCGGGGATCACCCGCCTGCCCTCGCCGGGCGAGGTCGTGATGTCACCGGGCCTGGCCGAGCTCACCGCGGCCGACCCCTCGTTCGGCCGCCGCTTCCCGCAGAAGAGGACCGGGACGATCGGGGACGAGGCGCTCGTCCACCCTGGCGAACTGGTCGCCGTCGTCGGTCACGCGCCCGGCGACGACATCATGACCGCCAAGTGGAAGGGGGACTACCGCCTCGGCGTGTCCGCGAGGAGGATCGCCGGCTTCACCGGGCACCCTTCCTCCGACGCGGAGGCCTACCGTGCGCTGGCGGCCGTCGCGAGCGTGCTGATGGTCGTGCCGCTGCTGGTGTTCGGGGGCGCGGCGGCCCGGCTGACGGTGGCCCGCCGTGACCGGCGCCTGGCCTCCTTGCGCCTGGTGGGGGCGACCCCCGGGCAGGTCGTGGCGATGACCGTGGCCGAAGCGATCATCACGGCGTTCGCGGGGGCGATGCTGGGGTTGCTGCTGTACACGGTCGCCATCCCGCCGCTCACCCAGGTGAGGATCAGCGGGGGCGCCTGGTTCGCCTCCGACATCTGGCCGGGAGCGCTGCCCATCGGCGCCGTGCTGCTCGCGGTGCCGCTGCTGGTCGGCCTGTCGGCCGTGGTGGGGCTGCGGCGGGTCGTGGTCAGCCCGCTCGGAGTGGCCAGGCGCGAGACCCCGCCCGCGATGCGGTTCCTGCGCGTGATCGCCCTGCTGGCGTGCCTGGCCGCGGTTCCGGCCTTCGGCGCCGGGGTGAGCGTGACGTTCGTCGTGGTCGTGCTGAGCCTGGCCTTCCTGGCCGTCAACCTCGTCGGGCCGTGGGTCGTCGGGATGATCGGCCGCGTCACCGCCCGCACCGCGAAGCGGCCCGCGCGACTGCTCGCCGGGCGGCGCCTCGTGGACGACCCCAGGTCCGCCTGGCGCACGGTCAGCGGGGTGGCGCTCACGGGGTTCGTCGCGGGGTTCATCGGGCTGCTCACTCCGAGCACGTCGCTGGCCATCGAGAACGACCCGATGACGGCCTGGCTCCTGCAGGACATCAGGACCGGCACCACGATCGTCCTGGTGGTGTCCTTCCTGGTGGCGATCGTGAGCGCGGGCATCACCGCCGCCTCCTCGGTCCTGGACCGCAGGCAGACCTACGCGCTGCTCCGCCTGGCCGGCACCGACCTGGAAGTGCTCGACAAGGCACGCCGCCTGGAGACCCTCATCCCGCTGACGGTCATGGGCGGCGGCTCCATCGTGACCGGCATGTTCTGCGCCGCCCCGTTCGCCTCTCTCGGCATGAGCGCGACCGGAGTGGTCACCCTGCTCGTCTGCGCCGCCCTCGGCTTCGCCGGCGTCATCGCCGCCGGCGCCCTCAGCCGCCCCCTCCTCCGCTCCGTCACCACCGACCCCGCCCCCCGCCCCGACTAACCACCTCGCGCCCCCGAATCACCTCCCCGGCTCGCACGCGCGATGGCCGCTTTCCTTCGTCGGGTCGCCCCCGTCCTGGTGTGTTTCGCACCACCACTCGGCGCGAAGGTGGATTTCCCCCGTCCGATGTGGCTCTTTGATCGGCGCCGGGTCGGCGGGACGCGGTACGGCGAAGACGGCGCCGCCGTACGGCGGACGACCGGCGTACGTTCGCGGACATCGCACGAGCCACCGGAACCCCGCCAGAACGGGGCGTACAAGGC
Source organism: Sphaerisporangium dianthi (assembly GCF_042654065.1). Classification (NCBI taxonomy): domain Bacteria; kingdom Bacillati; phylum Actinomycetota; class Actinomycetes; order Streptosporangiales; family Streptosporangiaceae; genus Sphaerisporangium; species Sphaerisporangium dianthi. Next base: position 60,546 of record NZ_JBHSFP010000019.1, read on the forward strand.
TTCACCAACCCGTATGTGTACAAGTCGGCCGATAGAGATACCGTTTCACTCGTGAATCAGGGCGATTATGTCGAGGCGGCCACAGCGCGGACGGCGGCGGAGGTCGAGGCGTTTCTCGCCGATCGGCTGGAAGAATCCTCCCGCGTCACGTTGCGGCCGCTCACCTTCGCCGACGCGGAGGAATTCGCCGCGCTCACCCAGGCCAGCGCGCACCTGCACCAGCCGTGGATGTCGCTACCGGCCACGCCGGAGGACTACCGGTCCTACCTCGGGCGGTTCGACCACGTGAAGGCGCAGGGCCTTCTCGTCTGCCTGCGCGACACCGGAGCCATCGCCGGCACGGTGTTCCTCAACGACATCATCCGGGGACGCTTCCAGAACGCCTCGCTGGCCTACGCGGCCTTCGCGCCCACCGCCGGCAAGGGCTACATGTCCGAAGGGCTGCGCCTGGTGCTCGGCTACGCGTTCGAGCGGCTGCTGCTGCACCGGCTGGACGCCCAGATACAGCCCGGCAACCGCGCCTCCCTGAAACTGGTCCAGCGTCACGGGTTTCGCTACGAGGGGTACTCGCCCGCGATGCTGTTCATCGACGGCGCCTGGGAGGACCACGAACGCTGGGCCCTCACCAACGACATGTTCGGCCCCGGCCCCTGGCCCCCCCACCCGTCCCGGCCCGCCCGCTGACCCGCCTCGACTCGGCCTTTTCCGCACCTATTCGTTTCTGCACCTATCCGTGACGTTCCCATTCCCGGAAAGTCCGCGAACACCGAGCCTCGCGCGAGTGGCGCCGTAACCGATCATTGTCAAGCGGCCCCGCACTCGCCTGTTCCCAGGCCGCACCCGCAGCCCCCCCGGCAATGTTCCATGGCCATCCCTCTTCGGACCGAACCGGTCCGAAGAACCCGTCACATGGCCCTTACCAGTGAAAACATGCCGATCAACCTCCGGCCAAGCCGTACAGACACCACACCCATGCGTCAATCAGTGCGACATCACAACCAAGTGATCTTCGCCGAACATCGCATTTGGGCTTGATGACGCGTTGGTCTGAATGGGGGCGTCCGCAAATGGCCATCAAGGAATTCAGGACCGAGGATCTGGCACCCGAGGATCGCTTTCCCTCCTGGTTCGAGATGGCGTCGCAGACCCACGTGTCGTCCTGGATCCGGAGTGACAGCGAAGCCGATTTCCAGGCGTCGGTGAGGGTGCTGGACTGCGCCGGGGTGCAGATATCGGTACTGACCCACCCGATGGTGCGGGCGGAGCGGACCGCGAAGCTCGTTCGGGACTGCGATCCCGAGGTCTACCTGATCCAGCTCATGGTGCGTGGTTGCGGCGGGTTGAGCCAGCACGGCCGAGACGCTGTCTTCGGTGCGAACCACTTCGTCGTCCTCGACTCCTCGCAGCCGTACAAAGGATGGCGATCAGCGGATGACGGCGTGAACGAGGCCGTGGTCGTCCAGGTCTCCCGAACGGCGCTGGGGCTGCGCTCCACCACCGTTGAACGGCTTGCCGCGGTCCCCTTCTCCGCCGAGGAGGGCATCGCCGCCGTGCTGGCCGGCCACCTTATTGAGCTGGTGAAGCATGCCGGCGACTACACCAGAGCCGACACCGTCGCCCTGGGCGCCGTGACGGTGGACCTGATCGCGGCGGCCTGCGCCCACCAGCTCGACGCGACGGACCGCCTGTCGCCCGAGGCGCGGCAGCGGGCTCTGCTGGCCCGGATCCACCGCTTCATCCATGAGCGGCTCGGCGACCCCGCCCTGACGCCGGACCTCATCGCGGCCGCTCACCAGGTTTCCACCCGGCACCTGTACAAGCTGTTCCAGGGCGAGGGCATGACCGTCGCAGCCTGGATACGCCACTGCCGTCTGGAGCGCTGCCGCCACGACCTGGCCGACCCCGCCCTGCGCTCCCGTCCGATCCAGAGCATCGCGACCCGCTGGGGCTTCTCCGACGGCGCCCACTTCAGCAAGGTCTTCCGCGCCGCGTACGGTATGTCACCCAACGACTACCGGCACCGAACCAGCACTGCGACGCTGTGAATGCGCTCTCATTCTGGCTGCCGAGCCGCCGGCGCGAGCCGCCTGCTCCGGACCGGTCCGGCTTCACGCCTTCCTGGAGACCGCCCCCGTGACTGCTCGATCTCCAGGTTCGACGTATGGAGAGGGGACTATCCCCAGACAGCGCGGTTGGCGGCCTCGGCGGTCCTGTACCTGTCGAATGCCGTACATCCCCGCTGCAGCATGAGCTTCAACGCGCTGTCCGGGTAACCCGCGTACTGGTGGGCAGGCTGCCAGTTGTCAGCCTGGAGAAGGCTCCGGAAATCTCGGATATCGCGCGCCGAGATGCCGCCGGCGCAGACCTGCGACCAGAACCCGAGGTTGTAAGTGACAATGGACGCCGTGGCCGCCTGTGTGCCCAGCGTGATGGCCAGGACCGCCCCGGACACCGCAAGTCCGGCTCTTCTCAGTGCGCTCATTTCCTTTTCTCCTTCGCTGATGGTTTCGGCTTACGCGGCGTGGTGCGCCCTTCGAGGCGATGCGCGGGAGGGGCCGTCCGCACGCCGTATGTCGATCTCCCAAGCGTGTCAGGGACTGGTCGGGCAGGTGTTGACGTTCTCGGCACAGTTGTTGTCAACCTCTGCACGCCTTCGTTGCCTGAGGCGGGTGGCCGAGCGTCGTGAACAGCCGGACCGGTCGGCGGTCATGGGTGTGCCGGGTGTGAGTCCGGGGCGGTGAGGTAGGCCCATACTCGGTGGCCGCCGGCGGGGGTGCCCTGGTGGCCGACGCGGGCGGCGAGGGCGGTCACGATCGCGAGGCCGCGTCCGTTCTCCTCGTACGAATCGTGCCGACCGCCGTCATCGAACCGGGGGATGCCGCCACCGCCGAGGTCGTACACGGTGATCAGGACGTTCACCGCCGACGCCGGAGCGGTGAGGGCCGCGTGGCGGGCGGACGTGAGTGTGATCTCGACGGTGAAGTGGCCGTCGGGCGGCCCGCTGCGGGTATGGCGGATCGCGTTGCCCGCGAGCTCGCCCACGATCAGCTCGGCGTCGTCGGCGAAGACCGTGCCGGCGAGCAGGAAGCGGGCGAACCTCCTGGCCCCGGACGCCTGGTCCGGCCGAGCGGAGAAGGCGCGCCGCCAGATGAGGACCTCGGGGCCCAGCCGCACCGATTCGCTGACCGGTTCGGATCGTGACGGGTGGCCGCCGGCGAGCGGCTCAGGGAGCGTGATCGGGATGGCGGCCACGCGGGCCTCCTCATCGCAGGGTTCGAAGGGCATGCACACAAGCCAGAACCATGGCCGGTGCCGCCGATCTCGCTGATCCCCGCCTCGCCTGGTCGTATCGCCCTCGCCTGGCAGGCCGGTGAGCTGCTCGAATGAGGACGTCCGCCAGAGCCGCGTCCTCCGGCGGACGTCAACGGGTATCACATTTTCCATTACTCCGGGTGATGAGAAAGGTACGCTGCGTGTAATGATTCCGTGTCGCGTCGTATCCGGGAGGCGTTGAGCCATGTCAGGTGAGGGAGTGCACGTCCTGCTCGAATGCCGGCGGCGCAGTGAGGCGCTGCGCGCCAAGGGCTACGGCTTCGAGCAGATCGCCGACCTGTTCGCGGTGTACCTCGACGTGAGCCCGCTCCGCCTGTACCGCTACGCCTACGGACGCACCGCCGCCGAGGCCGTGGCGCTGTACAACGATCTCGACCCGGCCGGGACCGCCGCGCTGCGGGAGTCACGGCTGTACGACTTCGAGCACTGGCCCAGGCGCGGCAAGCGGCCCACCGCGCGCACAGTGGCGCTGTTCGCGCAGGTCTACCAGACCGCCGCCCGGCATCTGATCACCGACGAGGTGTACGCCTCCTACAGCGTGCGCGACCGCCAGCTCATCGACCGGACGGATCACCGGCACCTCCCTCCACAGCGGCCCTCTGGTGTCCCGGCTCCGCCTGCCCGTCATGTCACCATGAGTCTGGAAGCGGCACGTGAGGCGGTCCCTGTTCCCACGCCGCAGGACTGCGCCTCGTTGCTGCGTGCCCTCGGAGCCGAGGAGGCCGATGTGAAGCGCCGCGATCTGCTGTTCGAGCTGGCCCTGGCGCTCGGCGGGGCCCCGGCCGTGGTCCTGCTCAGGCACCTGTCCCCTCCGGAGAAAGACCGGCTGGCGTCAGCGGTCCGAGCCTCTGCCCGGGTGGACGTCGCGACCGTCGAAGTGATCGAGAAGCTCACCGTCCGATGCCGCCGCCTGGACGACGACTTCGGCCCCGAGACCGTACTCCCCATCGTCGACGGCCAACGCCGCCTCGTCACCGACCTGCTGAGCCGCGAGACCCTTCTACCGGGGCTGCGCGACCGGCTCACCCGCGCCCACGCCGAACTCAACCAGCTCGCCGGCTGGCTGCACCACGACCTGATGGACTATGCCGGAGCACGTCAGCGCTACAAGGAGGCGCTGACGGCGGCTCACGAGGTCGGAGACCCGACGCTGATCTCGTACCTGCACACCTGTTTGAGTGGCATGTCTCTCCATCAGGGCCGGGTAGGGGAAGCGCTGGATCACATATTCGCCGCGCAAGGCTGGGCGCGACAGAGCGCGAGCACGGTCTTGAAATCGGTGCACGCGATAGACCTCGCACGAGCACTGGCCACAGCAGGCAGAGTCCGGGACAGTGAACACGCGCTCGCGCAGTCGCGTCATTTCATCGACCAACCGGGAAATGAGACGGACCCTTCTTACCTGTACTGGTGGACCCCGAACGGGGTCCGGAAGAACGCCGCCTTCTGCATGATCGCCTGGGGACGTCCCGATGATGCGATCGACGCGGTCGAAAGGACTTTGGCGGCCCCCATGACGCGCAAGCTGGCGCGTGGTGAGGCCTTCCTGTACTACGCCAAGGCTCTGACCCAGAAGCGTGAGATTCCCGCTGCCGTCGACAAGATCCGTAGTGCGGCTCAGATCACGGTGGGGCACAGTTCGGCGCGGCTCGCTGAGTCCGTGCGGCAGGCTCGTGCCCGGCTCCAGCCCTGGGCGGGCAACAAGTACGTCCGCACCCTTGACGAGGAGCTTCGCTCCCTCGGCATCGCCCCTCACATCTCAGGTCTCGTCTGACGTGCTGCTGCCGTGCTCCGCCGTCCCCGCACGACGGCCGAAGGGCGCATAATCCTTAAAACCTACGGATTTTATATGGAATAGAGCATCTCGCGCGGGTGTTCTGGACGGCCATGACGACGACTTGGACCGCCGCGTTCCGTTCCGCCGTTCTCAGCCCGGGGGAGAACTTCAAGCTCAAGGAGCCCCGCGGGTTCGCCGGCCAGACCCTCCGGCAGATTCTCCACCTCGACGGCGGTGGGGAAGGGCTGCGCGTACTGCTCAGCAACCGCTTCGGCGACCGGCCCCTCGTGGTGGCCGCCGCCCGCGTGGCCCTGAGGAAGTCCGGCGGAGAGATCCTCGCCGGGTCCGACGCGCCCCTCACGTTCGGCGGCGCCGCCGAGGTCACCATCGCCCCGGGCGGCGAGGTCACCACCGACCCCGTACCCCTGGCCGTGGACGCGGGGACCGACCTGGCCGTGAGCCTTTACCTGCCGGAGGAGACCGGCCCGGCCACCTTCTCCCACACTCCGCTGGAGACCGGCTACGTGGCCGAGGGCGACGCCGTGTCGGCGTCCTCGCTGCCTGCCGCCGAGGAGATCGACAGCCGGTTCTTCGTCACCGGCGTGGACGTCCTCGCCCCCGAGGGGACCGCCGTGGCCGTGGCCTTCGGCGACTCCTGGTTCGAGGGTGCCGGCACCTCCCACGGCGCCAACCGCCGGTTTCCCAACCTGCTCAACGCGCGGCTCGAGCGCGGCTGGGTGGTGAACCAGGGCATCGGCGGGAACCGGCTGCTGACCGACGAGGTGGGGCGGCACGCGCTCGCGCGCTTCGACCGGGACGTCCTTTCCGTGCCGGGCGCGACCCATGTCCTGCTGCACTTCGGGCTGAACGACATCGGCCTGGGCGCGGCGAGCGGGGAGCGGGTGCCCGCCGCCGACGAACTCGCGGCCGGTTTCACCGAGCTGGCCCGCCGGGCCCGCGACGCCGGTCTGACCGTCCTCGGCGGGACCCTCGGACCGTATCTGGGCACGATCTACCCGGGCGTGGACACCCCGGAGGGCCAGCTCGTCCGCCGGGAGGTCAACGACTGGATCCGCACCTCAGGCGTCTTCGACGCGGTGGTGGACTTCGCGCACGCCGTGGCCGACCCCGGCGAGCCGGACGCGATCCGTCCCGACCTCGACAGCGGCGACCACCTGCACCCCAACGACGCGGGCGCCCAGGCCATGGCCGACGCCGTCGACCTCACCCACCTCCACCTCAGCTGAGGCAGGCCCCTACCGCGCAGCTGTCCGAGGGTATGCCCTGGTAGCCGACACGGCCGGCGAGCAGGTCACGATCGCCGGACCGCGCCGTCGACGAGGAATGCTCGCGGCACCAGGCGCGGCATGGCATCTCATGTACATACATTGCATGTACAGATTCTTGACACGTACGTACAATGTCAGTACGCTCGGCGGCAAGGGCTAGGAGGAGCAGGCTGTGGACAGCAACAATGCCAACCCTGAGCAGGAACCCCGAAGCGCCCGAGAGACAAGGCTCAACTTGCGCGCAAGTGCACGGCAGGACGCGCTCATCCGGTTGGCGGCACAAGCCACTAATACGACCGTGACGTCATTCATTCTTGACAGCGCGAGCAAGGCGGCGGAACAAGTTCTCGCCGATCGTCGCTGGTTCATGCTTGATGATGCGTCCTGGGCCGCTTTCGAGGATAGTCTTGAGCGGCCGGCGGTCATCAAGCCGCGACTGACCGAGCTCCTTTCGGAGGAGCCAGGTACTTTCGACAGTTAGCGGAGAGAAGCCCGTGTTCTCGATACCTCGCAAACTGACCGCACAGGACAGTGTCGACGAGTTCAGTTGTAACCAGCCCGATCTTGATGACTGGCTCAAGAAATATGCTTGGGTCAGCCAGCAGGCTGGTATGGCGACCGTCTTCGTTACCTTGCAGGATGTAAGAGTCATGGGGTACTACGCTTTGGCGACCGGCGGGGTCGAGCGAGCGCAGGCTCCAGGTCGAATTGCTCGTGGTCTGCCCGCCCACCCTATCCCGGTGATTTTGCTCGCGCGTCTGGCCGTGGACTCCTCGGCACAGAACAAGGGGCTTGGTCGGGCGCTGCTCAGGGATGCTTTGATTCGAGTGGCGAACGCCGCTGACGAGGTCGGCGTCAGGGCTCTCTTGATTCATGCAAAAGACGAGGATGCCAAGGAGTTCTATCTACGACATGCAGAGTTCGAGCCATCTCCTACGGATCCACTCCACCTATTCTTGTTGATAAAGGATCTCAAGAAAGCGCTCAGAGCTCAGCATTCCAAACCGGCCGAGTCTTAGGCTTCAAACTGCTCTGGTCGTCGTCTCCACTGGCTGCTGGAAGCATTCTCTGCCTCTTCCAACTCTGCGGCAAAGCGTACCGCCCATCTCCGCACGTCTGTGTATTCAGCAAACCAGTCTTTGGTGCTCTTTTGCCAAAGAATAGCGGTAGAGCCGTCTTTGGCGGATTGACAGGCTTGCTCGCATGCTTCCAGCGCCGCCCTGGTCTGCCCAAGTAGTGATTCGGCAAGCGCTATGTTGCAAAGAGTCACGGCAGGGACGGGTGCGCCTCGTTGAAGTAAATCCTTAAGCAAGCGCAGCGCCTCGCCAGGCTTGTCTATGAGAATACAGAACGCGTAATTATTCTGTGTCATCTTGTCGGCGGGGTCAAGCAGGCGGGCACCCTCGAACAGGGCTGCTGCCGCATTCCGCTGCCCGTCCTGCAGTAGAGCTAGAGCCTGATCTACCAGAGCATTCATCATGGCCGGATCGATGAGATCGTCATTACGCAGAGTCCTGTCGGCCAACGCAGTGGCCACTTCTGTGGACGCTATCATCCGCTCACTGAGAAGCTCTGCCGGCGCGTTAGGATTCCAGGCGCCTTTTACAAATGAGTATTCCCTCTTCAAGGAAGAGAGTGACCATCTGTCAAGGTAAGTCTGTGTGAACCTGTCCACGATCCAGGTCCATGTCTCAACGGCTTCACCTGTAAGGGCTGTAGACGAAGATTCCAACGGCGTGGTGGGCGGCCTCCACATCAGGATGTCCTCTAGGGGTGCAGACTCCAACCAGGTGTCCAAGCGGCGGGCTGCGGGACCGTGAAGGGTCGCCGCGATATACGACATGGTGGAAGCAGCCTCACTTGGTACGCTTTCCTCAAAGAACGTCCGCCATTTATTGGCATGTTCCCAATCTCCGCGTGGATCATCCGAACGCTGCAACTTGTTGATCCAGGCGGCGAGTCCGAGCTTTATGTACTGTGCGACTCCACGCCGAACGAGATGGTCCGGATCAAGGCCGCGACAGCCGAGAGCGCCCAAAGCAGAGGTGACGTCAACGAACCGTCGAAGGTTGATGGCTCCGTTCGGATCTATCGGATGCGCTCGTGCGGCGGCTACCACTAATTGAAGGAGTGAGGAAGTGTGCCAGAGGATGTCTGGTGCTCCCTTAGGCTCGCTCAGCCGCAATTGACGTGCATCGAACGCATGGAGACTCTGTTCTGGAGTACTTCGTCCGCGCCTGAGCAGCGACGCGACCACCCCCCGGCACTCTTCACGACAGGTGCGCTCGCCTTGCCGTTCCACGGCGAAAGGGCAGTCGCCGTGCCGGTTGGCAGGTGAGCATGCATCTACATACCGTACAAGAGAGACGATCTTGAGTTCGAAGTCCGGGGAGCGCACGTGGCCATCTTGCCAACCTCGGCCTTATATTGCGGACTGTGGGCCAATGTTCGCCCAACTGTTACTGGAGAGGGTTCGCGCACTCTGCGAGAGTATCCCGAACACGTATGAGCAAATAACGGACCAAATCAATCATTCGGCGTGAAATGGAGGAATTCGGCTACACTCGGGGGCAGGCGAAAAGCACCTCCGCACATGGATGAGGAATCTCCGCTTTCCGGGCATCGTCACCGGCGACTCGGGACGTCTCAGCCCATGATCTGCCGATGGGGCTTGATGAGCGCGACGACGCGCTCCTCGCTACGCGTGTAGGGGCCGCCGATGTACTTGGTGGAGATCCGGTCGACGATCTCCCAGGCGGCGTCGCCGTCGAGCCACTCGACGACCCTGCCGCGGACGATGACCGGCTGGAACGGGTTGCCGGCCGGCGTCAGGGAGAGGGCCACCCGCGGGTCGCGACGCAGGTTGCGCGCCTTGCGGGAGTCCGGGCCGGTGAGGATCACGACATGGTCGCCGTCCGTGCCGATCCAGACGGGAACGGAGTGGGGAGCGCCGTCGGGGAGGACGGTGGCGAGGTGGGCGATCGGGGTGCCGTCGAGTACGCGGCGGATCTCGGGGTCGAGCATCGTGGTCATCTCCTGGCGTGGACTCTGTGCCGGTTGGGGGTGGGGTTCGGGCGGTCTCGGGCGACGACGACGTCCTCGCCCGGGCCGGGCAGTGCCTGGGCGGTGTCGATGCCGCTCACCGCCGGGTCGCCGGTGAGGAGGATCAGCGCTCGACCTCGTAGTGGAGGTGGGTGACGCCCGGCGCGGGGACGGCTTCGAGCAGGCGCAGGCGCACGTGCTCGGGCAGCGCCTGGAAGAAGGGGCGCCCGCCGCCGAGCAGGATCGGCACCTGGTGGAGGATCACCTCGTCGACGAGCCCCGCCTTCAGCGCCTCGGTCGCGACGCCGCCGCCCATGAGGCCGACGTCTCGGCCGCCGGCGGCCTCGCGAGCCGCCGCGACCGCGTCCCCGATGCCGGTGGTGACCAGGGTCTGCCGCTCGGTCATCTCCGGTGCCGGCCGATGGCTGAGGACGAACAGCGGGGCCGTCGGGTGCGGGCTGCCGCCGCCGAAGTGGTCGGAGTCCTCATAGGTGTTGCGCCCCGCCACGATCGCGCCCACCCGTCCGGCGAGGGCGTCGAAGACGCGGGCGCTCGGCCCGCCCAGCTGGAACCCGTCGAACACCTGGCTCGGCGTGTCGCCGTCGAAGTACCAGTCGAACAGCATCGTCCCGTCGCCGAGCCCGCGTCCGGCGCCGGGATCACGACCGGTGAGGTAACCGTCGACCGACACCGCGTGGGCGCTGATGACCCTGCTCATCTCGCGATCCTTCCTGGAGTTCCTTCAGGAGACTCCATGACCGTACCAGTTGGAGTTCCCTCAGGGAACCCCGATTGCTAGACTGGTGCCATGCAGCGCACGAACTTCAGTGAGATGGCGTGCTCGATCGCGCGCACGCTCGACGTCATCGGGGAGCCCTGGTCGCCACTGGTCCTGCGCGACGTGTGGGCCGGGCTCACCCGGTTCGAGCAGATCCAGGCGGACCTCGGCATCTCGCGCAAGGTGCTGACCGAGCGGCTCAACCACCTCGTCGAGCAAGGAGTGCTCGAACGCAGGCCCTACGACCGGCGCCCGCGGTACGAGTACGTCCTGACGGAGAAGGGCGCCGAGCTCGTCGACCTGCTCATGGTCATGGCCGGCTGGGGCGACAAGTGGCTCGCCGGCGAGGCCGGCCCGCCGGTGCTCTACCGCCATCACGCCTGCGGTGAGATCGGCGGCGTCGACCTGCGCTGCGCCCACTGCGGCGAGCCGATGCACGCGGGCGACGTCGACCTACTGCCCGGCCCCGGCGCGGCCATCTGATCGCGGCGCGATCCAGAGCTTTGAGCGAGGCTCGCCTGCACGGACCCGTCACGGTGGGACGCTGGACGCCGCTCGCCTCGCCGAGGTCATCTGAGCTTGAGCCGTCGAATCCACATCAGGTGACCGTGACCGTGCCGTCGAATCTCAGGGCGCTCTGGAGAGAAAGCTCGTGACGCTTGCTGAGAGTGGGGCGTTGATCCAAGCCGAACCACGCCGCGTCGACGGTCTCGGCCGTTTCGCGAACCGGGATGGTGCCGCTGGGTATCTCGGATTTGAAAACGAAGACCAGGCCCTGATTGATATTGCCGAACCGGTCTTGTACGACTTGTTTGGGTCCGCTCAGCACGGCGGCCAGATCAAGCCTGCCCAGTTCGATCCCCGCTTCCTCGCGAACCTCCCTCCGCGCTGTTTCAGCGACCTCTTCATCCAGTTCGTGCGCGCCGCCGATCAAAGCCCACTCCTCGGTGTCGCGACGGCGTATCAGGAGGATACGTCCATGGTCGTCGTGGATCACGACACGGACTGAGGGCACGATGAGCTGGGTGTTTCCCAGGCTACTTCTCAATAGGCCGGGGTAGGAGGTGGCGAAATCACCGAGAGCGTTCTTCGTGGCCGGGGTCGGCTTATTGGCGCCTTTCGTCTCGATCATTTTCTTTCGTGCGTGATAAGTCGCCGGTCGCTCGGGCGACACGGCCAGCAGGCCGGTGGACTCCGGGTCCCAGCACCAACTGTCCTGCCGGCTGGATATTCTGATCCGCTGTGAGTGCTCGGAGCCCAGAGAAGAGTGTGCCGGCTCTTTGGTGAGCGCACGCGCCAATGAACGGGCGAACTCGCCGAGATCGCCCGTCCTCGTCCACCATCTCGTGTGGTCCCCGTCGGTACGATGGGAGATGACGACGTCGAAGGTCTCGAGAGCTTCTTCCAGAAAAACGGGCTCGCCGAAGTACAGACTGTGATCAATGACGCTGTCGATGGAGAACTGATGGCTCGGGTACATGTAGCCGACGCCGAACTTTTTCGCCACACGCTCGCGTAGCACATCGAGGCATGCGTACGGTGCTATGAAGACGCGCTTCCAGTCGCGGCCTGCCGCCTCCAGAACCTGGCGCCTGGCGCCTCTTTCCAGCAGGTTGGAGTCCACCAGGACGGCATTGCATCCTCTGTCCGTCCGGACGCTCACTTCCTCGGCCAGGAGGTCGTGCAGGCGTGCTCGAAAGTCGGCGTTGAACGGGTCCTGGAGTCCGTGCTCGCGCCGCAGGTCTTCGGAGACGACAAGCGACGGAGAGTGTTCGGCGTATGACGCCAGTCTCCGCATGAGCGTGGTCTTTCCAGAGCCGGGCACGCCGCCGGTGCAGACGATGAACGGCACCTCGGCCAAGCCGCCCGCGTCCTTGAGGTCAGTCATCCCACACCACCTGCTCGGCGTCGCGCCACTGGGCCACGAAATGTTCGCGGAGATACCTGAAGAGCTGCGGATCGCGCGCGCGTGAAACGGTCAGGGCCTGCCTCTCGTTCAATGAGATCCGGTAACCGAAGATTTCCATGTACGCGAGACCCAGCCGATCGTTCGGCCCGAAGAAGGTGCAACCGGTGACGATCGGCCACGAGACGAGCCGCAGTTCGACGGCGTCCCCCCGGTCTTCCGCCAGCCCGCGAATCTGATCGACCGCGCTCTTCAGTCGAAGTGCGACGTTCTGGTGGTCGCGGTTGCTGTAACTCGTCAGTGCCATCATCTTCATGAGCTCGGTGTTGCCGGGATCGTGCATGAGAAAGCGAAAGGTCGTTCCACGGGCGATGGCATGCTTGATCCCCCTGGCGTTGTCGTGCAGGAACGAATCGAATCCTTTGGCGATCATCCATACTTCGCTGACGTCTTCGGAGACGGTGAACATCGAGTGTCCAGGCCGCGGGAAGATGTGAGTGTCCAAGCTGAAGTCGAGGGCGGTGGTGGCGTCCTGCCTTGCCGCCTCGTGCTGATTGGAGACGCGCCTTTGCAGTTCCGAGGAGAACGGCATGACCACAGGATTCACGGTTCGCGGATAATTCACCGTGTCGGTGGGACGCTCACGTCCATGTAATGCCTGCACAAGTGCTTCACCGGCGGTCTGTCCATCTGAGAACTTGGTCAGGTTGATGTGCATGGTCGCGCTCAGGACAGCCGGGACTTCGCATTCTTCGACGACGATCGGAATCACCCGGTCACGGTTGCGCGCCATGGCGCTGGACCACTCTACTTCCACCATGTAGCGCGCACGGGCCTTCGATGACCAGATGAGCAGAAGCTTGTCGGCCCGCTGTAACGCATCCTCCATCAAGAGGATGAAGTTCCGCCCGACCTCGAACTCGTATAGATCGGTGATCGTACTGTGATTCGCGCGGCGGAGCACCTGGTCAATCCATTCGGCCCACGCCGAGTCGCCGCCGGCATGGCTGATGAAGAAATCTACCGTCTCCTTTTCGTGCACCGTGCCCTCCATCTGCTCTCATGGCGACCGGTGGTCGGTCGTCGACGGCCGGTGTCAGGCCCGCTGCAATTGTGCGGCGATCCATTCGTACGTTCTTGCCAGCCCGGCATCCAACGGAGTGGTGGGGCGCCAGTCCAGAAGACGGTGCGCGCGAGTGCTGTCGCTGGTGCGTCCCCTGACACCCTCGGGGCCGTCGGTGAATCGGAGATCCAACTTCTTCCCGGAGACGGAGATTATCTTTCGCGCCAAGGACTCGATCGAGATCGCCTCTTCGGATCCGATGTTGACCGGTTGGGTGATATTCGAGGCCAAGAGGCGGCTCAAAGCGTCGACGCAATCACTTATATAGCAGAAAGAACGCGTCTGCCCGCCATCCCCCCAAATCTCGATGGCATCGCACGGTTGCGCGGCCGCCACCTTTCTGCATATTGCTGCGGGGGCTTTTTCCCGTCCTCCCTGGTATGTGCCCTCCGGTCCGTAGATATTGTGTAACCGAGCCACTCGGACATCGAGCCGGTGCTGTTCGGAATAGTACCTGCAAGCTTGCTCGCTGAACAGCTTCTCCCATCCGTACGCGCCCTGCGGGTCGGCGGGAAGCACGGCGTCCTCCTGTAGGGCGGGGGATTCCGGCGCTGTCTGTAGCGTCATCGGGTAGACGCAGGCGGAGGACGCGAAGAGAAAGCGTTCGACCCGATATCGGGTGGCGAGTCGCAAACTGTTGATGCTTATCAGTGTGTTGTTCGTCAGAATGTCGGCTTCGTTCTTCGAAATGTGCCCCATTCCGCCGATATCGGCCGCCAGGGCGCATACGTAGTCGACGTCACGGAAAGCCGGTGTGGCCTCGCGCACCTCGCGGAGATCGCAGATGATGTACTCGTCCGCGCTTGTAGGGGAGAATTCTGGATATTTGAGATCTGCACCGCGAACAGCATGACCTTCACGTTTGAGCGAGCTCACCAGGTGAGATCCGATGAATCCTCCGGCTCCGGTCACCAGAACCCTTGCTCGGCTCATGGAACTGTGCCTTGCTCTTGTCCGCGAGAGTGGGCTGCCACATCTTGCAGTCTGCATGATCCCATTGCCGCTCTCAACACGTTCTCGCTGTGCCCGGTGCGTCGGAGCCTGAGATTTCACCCCATTCGATCAGCGCTGTGATCGACGGGAAGGATCACGGTAAAGGATCACGTAAAGGATCACGGTAAAGGATCACGGTAAAGGATCACCGAGGCGTGGTCCGGATCTCCCGGGCACTTCACGTACTCCCTCAGGCCTTGGGGGACCCATGGCAGGACGAGTAGTGCCTGCCTTGGCGCGGGCGCGGGCGCGGGCGCGGGCGCGGGTGAGGGTGAGGGTGAGGGTGAGGGTGAGGCGCAGGCGCCGCCCGCCGGTGCGTGATCTCGGGTGGTCGGGCGCCGTCGCCGCGCGCTGTTGGGGCGCGTGGATCTTCGCGGTGAGCGCGTCCGCGTCGCCGGGACGTGCCTGCGACCACGATTTCCAGTTAAAGCTAGTAGGAATAGTTGCAAATGTGGCGGTGGCCGCCTACCGTTGGAGACGCGGACTCCGGTTCGCAGGGAATCCGGGTCGCGGCGAAAAGAGTGGGGCGCGCTCTTCGAGAATGGCCGCCGTGCCCGCGAGCACCGGAGGGGAGGGCGTGACCGGGGCTGGCCGCCCTCCCTCCCGGTGCTCACACCTGCGCGGACCCGTCACGGTGGAATGCCGGGACGTCGCTCGCCGCCGAGATCACCGCCGCTTCCACCTCGATGCCACGGGGAAGCGGCGGCAGGACGTCAGCTCAGTTCGAGCACGTCGCAGAGCGCCAGGACGTCAGCTCAGCACGAGCACGTCGTAGTAGTCGAGCCGGTCGACGGTCACCGACAGCCGCCCCTGGTGACACGAGGAGACCGGCGTCTTCGACCCCGCGAAGTCGGGAGAGATCACAGAGACCTTCCGCGGGCACCGCGGCAACTGGACCTGCACGCTGAGGTGGGTCTGAGGAGTGATCCCCTGGTCGTAGTTGTGGTTGACGAGGTGGATCGTCCGCGCTCCGCTGCCGCGCTGGACGAGCAGGCTCGCCGACACGCCGGCCGTCCCGACGCTCACGGCCTGCGCGTCGGGGTCGTTGCGCTGGTAGAGCGAGCGGTGATCCTTGTAGAACCGCGTGTAGGTCTGGAAGAAGTCGAGCATGCCGTACTGTTCCGCGGTCGGGCTGCCGACCGTGTCCTTCAGGTGGAAGGCCGGGAACAGCCCGTTGGCGTAGGCCTCGGCGCCGAAGATCTTCCAGTAGTCCTGCTTCTCGGCGAGCGGCAGGTTCAGGTAGTTGGTCATCATGTCGTTCGGCCAGTCGATGAAGACCGTCACCGGGACGTCGCCCGCGATCTGGCGGCTCTTCTCCTTCAGATACCGATAGTTGGCCTGCAGCGACTTGGCGCCGTTGAGATGGCCGCCGACCACGGGGACGTAGTCGGCCCCCCGGTAGTCGGGCGTCTGCTCGTCGGCGTTCCACGGGTACATCCCGACACTGTTGAAGTCCACGTACGGGAGGAGCCCGTTGGAGGAGATCAGGATCTGGCGGTGGGCCGTCCTCAGCGCGTAGGCCCGCAGTTCGTCCACGATCTGCTTCCAGTAGCGCCGCAGGTAGGTCGCGGTGAACGAGGTGTCGTCGGCGTACATCCGGTTGGGGGTCACGCGCCCCCACTCGCCGGCCAGCGGGTTGGCGGAGGTGAGGGGGGCGGTGTTCCAGCCGTGCGCCTTGAGGTAGGTGCGGTAGTTGAAGTTGCGCGCCAGGTCGCCGGCAGGGACGTCGCGTCGCGGGAGGTTGTCGTCGGTCATCCCGAAACGGCTCTTCCAGTCGCCGGCCGTGAAAGCGGGGTACTTGTTCAACAGGTATCGGTTGAAGTCCGCGATGGCGTAGTCGTCGAATCCCTCGTTGCCGTTGAAGCCGTACTTCTGCCCGCCGCTGAACCCGGCGTTCACCTCGTCGAAGGAGACCCCGTCCACCCCGCCGTCGACCTGGATCTTGGCCCAGCCGAGCAGGTACCGGCGATATTCCGGGTTGAACATGTTGCCCCGGCGCGCGGGCTCGGGGAAACCGAACTCGTCGTGGGGGACCGGATTGTTGTCCGCGTCGCGTGTCGACATGTCGTCGAAGACCCCGGCGTCGGCGAAGTCCTGCGGGAAGATGACGCTGGACGTCCCGCTGCCCATGAACGTGATGCCTTTGTTGTGATAACGCCCGATCTGGGCGAAATTGTAGTCGGCCGCCTCGTCGCCGTTGGTGGACCATTTCCCGATGGCCCGGATGTTGATGTCCGGCACCAGCTTGTACACCTGCGGATCTTCCTGGCCCACGTCGGACTGGCTGAAGGCGAAGACCGTGAGATCCGCAGGCCGGACGGGGGATGGGCGGGTGGCCGCGGCCGTGCCGCCGGCCGGGCGGGCGAGCCCCTTCGCGGAACCGGAACCGGAAGTGATGGTGGAAGCGGAAGCGGGCGGTATCTGGGCCAGAAGGGCCATCCCGACGGCGCATAATGACCATTTCAATGCTGCGGATCGCCGTGGCATCGTGTTCCTCCCCAAAGCCGGTTTCCCGGCGCTCTTCTCAGGCGGGCTCCGCAGGAGGATATGCCGGGAGCCTCACCCCAGGAAGTCGCCGAACTCCCGGCCGCACCTCATTCCTCGCCTGCCCGGCCTTTTCGGTTGCCACGTCATGAAACTAAGGCGCGATGACGCCTCAGCCGAGCACCAGGTCGCGGACGGCGCGCAGGCTCGGCTCGTCGCGGGGGCCCATGACGAGGAGGCTGGTCACCGGGCTCGCGCGCCACGGCTCCAGGCGTTCGCGGATGCGGCCGATCGGCCCGACCAGGGAGATGCCGTCGGCCAGCTCGTCGGGAATGGCGTGGAACGCCTCGTCCTTGCGCCCCGCCAGGTACAGCTCCTGGATCTTGTGCGCGGCGTCCGCGAACCCCATGCGGCCGACGATGTCGGCGTGGAAGTTGCGGCTCTTGGCGCCCATGCCGCCGATGTACAGCGTGAGCATCATCTTCACGCCGTCCAGCGCGGCCTGGACGTCGTCGGTGATCATGGTGAAGACCATCGCGGCGATGTCGAAGCCCGGCCGCGCCCCGGCCAGGGACTCGCCGTACATGGTCTCGATCTTCTCGGGGAAGGTGAACAGCGGCAGCCAGCCGTCGGTGATCTCGGCGGCCAGGGCGACGTTCTTCGGCCCCTCGGCGCCGAGGTAGACGGGGATCTCGGGCCTCAGCGGATGAGTGATCGATTTGAGCGGCTTGCCGAGCTCGGCGCCGCCGGGATAGGGGAGGGGGTAGTGCGGGCCGTCGTTGGTGACGGGCTCCTCGCGGCGCCACACCTTGCGCATGATGTCGACGTACTCGCGGGTGCGGGCGAGCGGCCGGGGGAACGGCTGCCCGTACCAGCCCTCCACCACCTGCGGCCCGGACGCGCCGATGCCGAGCAGCAGCCGGCCCCCGGTGAGGTGGTCGAGCGTCATGGCCGTCATGGCCGTGGTGACCGGGGCGCGCGCCGACATCTGGGCCACGCTCGTGCCGAGCTTGATCCGGCTGGTCCGCGCGCCGTACCAGGCCAGCGGGGTGAACGCGTCCGACCCGTACGCCTCGGCGGTCCACACCGAGTCGTACCCGAGCCGTTCGGCCGTCTGGACGACCTCGGTCGCGTCGTCGGCGTTCCGCTGCCAGTAGCCGAGATTCAACCCCAGCCTCAGCTCACCGCTCATGCCCACCCCTCCAAGCTCCGCCCGGCGCCGCAATTAGAACACGTTCTACCGGCGTGGTCGAGGGCCACGTGGCCGTCCTTCCCGCCCGGAGTATGGTCTGATCAAGTTTGATCAATCGGTGTCCACCGGCGCGCGTTCCGGGCGAAGGCCGCCGAGTGTCCGAAAGGAGGGGGCCGCCATGCGGGTCGCGCTGTTCATCACGTGTGTCAACGACACGCTCTTCCCCGGCACCGGCAAGGCGGTCGTGACGCTGCTGCGCCGCCTCGGCTGCGAGGTGGAGTTCCCGCAGGCCCAGACGTGCTGCGGGCAGATGCACGCCAACACCGGCCACCGCGACGAGGGGGTGCGGCTGGCGCGGCACTTCCTCGACGTCTTCGCCGGGTACGACGCCGTGGTCGCCCCGTCCGGGTCGTGCGCCGCCATGGTGCGCGAGCAGTACCCGAAGCTGGCGGCCGGCATGGGGGCCACGCGGGCCGGGGCCTTCGCCGGCGTCCACGCGGGGCGCTCGCCGTTCGCGCGGGCCGTGGCCGAGACCGCGCCGAAGGTGTACGACCTGTCGGAGTTCCTGGTGGACGTGCTCGGCGTCACCGACGTGGGCGCGTATTTCCCGCACCGGGTGACCTACCACCCGACGTGCCACTCGCTTCGCGGGCTCCGCGTGGGCGACCGGCCCACGACCCTCCTCCGGCACGTGCGGGGCCTGGAGCTGGTCCCCCTCCCGGGCGCCGACGAGTGCTGCGGCTTCGGCGGCACGTTCGCGGTGAAGAACGCCGCCGTGTCCGCGGCCATGTGCGGGGACAAGGTCGCCGGCGTCATGGCCACCGGCGCCGAGGTGCTGTGCGCGGCCGACAACTCCTGCCTGATGCACATCGGCGGCACGCTGAGCCGTCAGCGCGCCGGCGTCCGCGTCATGCACCTGGCGGAGATCCTCGCGAGCACCGAGGGCGACCGGTGACCCCGGCGCCGTCGTCACCCACCTGCGAAGGAGACGCGCGATGAGCGGACCAGGGTCGGGCGTCTTCCTCGGGATGCCCTCGTTCCCGCGCAACGCCGAGAAGGCCCTTGCCGACTCCCAGCTCCGGTTCAACCTGCGCAAGGCCACCCACACCATCCGCGCCAGGCGGGGGGCCGTGGTGTCCGAGCTGCCCGACTGGCACGAACTGCGCGCGGCCGGCCGCTCCATCAAGGACGACGTGCTGCGCAACCTCGACCGCTATCTGGTCCAGGCCGAGGAGGCCGTCGTCAGGGCCGGCGGGCACGTCCACTGGGCCTCGGACGCCGCCGAGGCGAACCGCATCGTCACCGGCCTGGTCAAGGCCACCGGCGAGACCCGGGTCATGAAGGTCAAGTCCATGGTGACCCAGGAGATCGGCCTCAACGAGGCGCTCGAACGCGAGGGCGTCACCGCCTACGAGACCGACCTGGCCGAGCTGATCGTCCAGCTCGGCGACGACTGGCCCTCGCACATCCTGGTGCCGGCCATCCACCGCAACCGTTCGGAGATCCGCGAGATCTTCATGGAGCACATGGGCGAGTGGGGCCGTCCGGCGCCCGAGGGCCTGAGCGACGACCCCCACGCCCTGGCGGACGCCGCCCGGCTGCACCTGCGCGAGCGCTTCCTGTCCACCAAGGTCGGCGTCTCGGGCGCCAACTTCCTGATCGCCGAGACCGGCACGCTCGTCGTGCTGGAGTCCGAGGGCAACGGCCGCATGTGCCTGACGCTGCCGCAGACCCTGATCAGCGTGGTGGGCATCGAGAAGATCCTGCCCACGTGGCGTGACCTGGAGGTCTTCCTCCAGTTGCTTCCGCGCAGCTCCACCGGGGAGCGCATGAACCCCTACACCTCCATGTGGGCCGGCGCCACCGAAGGCCAGGAGTTCCACCTGGTGCTGCTGGACAACGGCCGGACGAAGGTCCTGGCCGACGAGATCGGGCGCCAGGCGCTGCGCTGCATCCGCTGCTCGGCCTGCCTGAACGTCTGCCCGGTCTACGAGCGGGTCGGCGGCCACGCGTACGGCTCGGTCTATCCGGGGCCGATCGGGGCCATCCTCACGCCTCTGATGCGCGGCATGGAGTCCGAGCTGGACGCCTCGCTGCCGTACGCCTCCAGCCTGTGCGGGGCGTGCTACGACGTGTGCCCGGTGGCCATCGACATTCCCGAGGTGCTCGTCCACCTGCGGTCCAAGGCCCCGCACGCCCCGGCGGAGCGCGCCGGGCTCGGCGCCGCCGGGTGGGTGCTGGGCAGGTCCGTACGGCTGCGCACCGCCCAGCGGCTGGCGGCGCACCTGCGCGGGCTGGTGCCGAAGACGCGGCTGCCGGGGCCGGGCGCGGCCTGGACCGCCACCCGGGACGTGCCCGAGGTGCCGCCCGAGTCGTTCCGCGACTGGTGGCGGCGCACCCAGGAGGGCGGCCGATGAGCTCGCGCGAGGCGATACTGGCGCGCATCCGCTCGGCCGTGGCCGGCGCGCCGGCGGCCGAGGTGACCCGCGGCTACCGCGCCGCGCGGGTGGAGTCCGGCGACGTCGAGCTGTTCGCCGGGCGGGTCCGTGACTACCGGGCGATCGTGCACGTCGTGCCCGCGGACGAGGTGGCGGCGACGGTCGCGCGGGCGCTGTCCGGCCAGGGCGTGCGCAGCCTGGTCGTGCCCGGCGGGCTGCCCGGCGAGTGGCTGAGCGAGGTGCCCGCCGAGGTCGAGCGGCTGGGCGACGCCCCGCCGCTCGCCGCCGCCGACCTGGACGCGGCGGGCGGCGTGGTGACCGGCTGCGCGGCGGGCATCGCCGAGACCGGGACGATCGTCTTGGACGCCGGCCCCGGCCAGGGACGCAGGGCCCTCACCCTGGTGCCCGACTACCACCTGTGCGTCGTCCTCGCCGACCAGATCGTGCCCGGCGTGCCGGAGGCGGTCGCCCGCCTGGACCCTGTGCGGCCGATGACGTGGATCAGCGGCCCCTCCGCGACGAGCGACATCGAGCTGAACCGCGTCGAGGGGGTGCACGGCCCCCGCACGCTGGAAGTGATCATCGTCATGTAGCACCTGTCTCACCCACCCCCGTACGGCCGCTGCCTGGGTGGATCGAGCACCGGCGTCACCCGCCCCGGTACGGCTTCGCGCCGTGCCGGGGTTCGTCATTCTCGAAGGCGAGTAAAGTACTTGAATGGGGGTTGAGTACTTGTTAGTTTGTTGAGGACGTGAAGGAAAGGTGAGCGCATGAACGCCGGTGACGATGTGAGCACAGGTGGGAAGAAGGGCGCCGAGGCGGACATGAGCGCCGGCGACGCGCTCGCCGAGATCGGCCGCATGCGCAAGAGCGTCGGGCGGTCCGCCGCGTCGACAGGCTGGCTGTACCTCGTCTGGGGCGTCGCGACGCTCCTGTACTGGCCGGCGATGTTCTTCGGCTCGTCGCCCATCCCTCGCGTCGCCGGGTACGCGTGGATGGTGATGACGCTGCTGACCTTCCTCGGCGCCTACCGCATCGGCGTGTACGACCGTGCCCGCATGCATTGGCGCGTCGCCCTCGTATGGGTGGCCGCCATGGTCGGCGTGGCGCTCTTCGGGTACGCCATGCCCGAAGACCCCACCGGCTGGTGGGTCGCGGGCGGCCTGGTCGCCCCGGTCGTCGCGGCCCTGCCCATGCTGTACGCGACCTGGCGCCTGCGCCCCTGGGAAGGCGTCAGGTGACCGAGAACGGAGCGCACCCCCGCCACGACCTCGACCAGCTCATCCACACGCCGGTCCGACTGTCGATCATGGCGGCGCTGGCCGCCGCGGAAAAGGTGGAGTTCCGGTTCCTGCGCGACACCATCGAGGTCAGCGACTCCCTGCTCTCCAAGCACATGCTCACCCTCGAAGAGGCCGGCTACGTCAAGGTCGAGAAGGCCTTCATCAGCAAGAAGCCCGGCACCTGGCTCTCGCTCACGCCGAGGGGCCGCGAGGCCTTCGGCGAGTACGTTTCCGTCCTGGAGAAGATCATGAAGGGAACCCCCCATGCTTGAGATGGAAGGGCTCGAAAAGCGCTACGGGGACACCGTGGCGCTCGACGGGGTGAGCCTGACCGTGCGCCCCGGAGAGATGTTCGGGTTCGTCGGCGCCAACGGCGCGGGCAAGACGACGACCATGCGCATCGTGATGGGCGTGCTCGGCGCCGACGCCGGCCAGGTGCGCTGGAAGGGACGTCCTCTCGGCCACGACGCCCGCCGCCGGTTCGGCTACATGCCGGAGGAGCGCGGGCTGTACGCCAAGATGCGGGTCGCCGAGCAGGTCGAGTACTTCGGCCGGCTCGGCGGATTGGGCGCGGCGGACGCCCGGCGCTCGGCGGAGGCCCTGATCGAACGGCTCGGCCTCACCGGCCGGCGCGGGGACGACGTCGACACCCTCTCACTGGGCAACCAGCAGCGCGTCCAGCTCGCCGTCGCGCTGATCCACGACCCCGAGGTGCTCGTGCTGGACGAGCCCTTCTCCGGCCTTGACCCGATCGCGGTCGACGCCCTGGCCGGCGTGCTCGCCGAGCGCGCGGCCGCCGGCGTGCCGGTCATCTTCTCCAGCCACCAGCTCGACCTGGTCGAGCGGCTGTGCGACTCGGTCGGCATCATCAAGGCCGGGCGCATGGTCGCGATGGGCACGGTGGCCGAGCTGCGGGCGCGCGAGTCGCGCAAGCGGCTGCGCATCGTCGTGACCGGAGCCGAGCCCGGCTGGGCCGACCGGCTGCCCGGCGAGATCGTCACCAAGAACGACCGCCCGCCGCTCGCCCACCCCGGCGACCAGGGGCGCTACGACGAGGTGGTCCTCGTCCCGGCCGACGACCAGGAGGCGCTGCGCCTGGCCTCGCAGGCCGGACGGGTCCAGCACTTCGGCTGGCAGGAGCCCGGCCTGGCCGAGATCTTCCGAGAGGTGGTCGCGTGAACGCCGTCATCCTGGTCGCCCGCCGCGAGATCAACGTGCGCAGCCGCACCAAGGGATACCGCTACGGCCTGCTCGTCACCGCCGTGCTGGTCGCCGTGCTCGCCATACTCCCCAAGCTGTTCGGCGGCGCCGACGACCACTCCGTCGGGCTGGCGGGCGCGCAGGCCGACCGGCTGCAGGCGGCGCTCGACGCCCAGGCCGCGCAGGACGACGACCTGTCCATCAAGATCGAGCGCTACGCCGACGAGGCCGCGGCGCGCAAGGCCGTCGCGGCCGGCGACGTCGAGGCGGCGATCGTGGACAACGCGACCGTCATCTCCAAGACCGTCGTCGACGGCGGGCTCTCGGTCATCCTGGACACCGCCCACCGCACGGTGACCACCGAGAAGAACCTCGCCTCGGCCGGCCTCGACCCGGCCAAGGTCGCCCAGGCCCAGCAGGTGCCGGCCCTGACGAAGGTCGCGCTCAACGGCAGCGGCGAGGACGCCACCGTCCGCGTGGTGATCGCGATGACCATCGTCGTCATCCTGTTCATGCTGCTCATCCAGATCTGCACCTGGGTGGCGATGGGCGTCGTGGAGGAGAAGGGCAGCCGCATCGTCGAGATCCTGCTGACCCTGGTCAGGCCGTGGCAGCTGCTGACGGGGAAGGTCATCGGCCTCGGCGTGCTCGGGCTCTCCCAGCTCGTCGTCATCGCCGCGGTCGGGCTCGCCGCCGCGCAGATCTCCGGCGCCGTCCCGCAACTGCCCGACGGCACGTACGGGGTCGTGGCGGGCGTGGTCGTGTGGTTCCTGCTCGGCTACGCCTTCTATGCGGCGATGTACGCGGCGATCGCCTCGCTGGTGTCCAGGCAGGAGGATCTCAGCGGCGTGCTCACCCCGGCCACGATGCTCCTGATGGCGTCCTACCTCATCGGGTTCTTCGCGGCCCAGTCGCCCGACAGCGTGCTGACGCGCGTGCTGTCCATCGTCCCGCCGTTCTCCTCGATGGTCATGCCGGTGCGGTCCACCGTCGTGGACGTGCCGCTGTGGGAGACCGCCCTCGCCATGGGCCTGATGGTGGTGGCGGCCGCGGCCGTGCTGTTCGCCGGCGGACGTGTCTACCAGCGGGCCGTGCTGCGCACGGGCGCCCGTGTGCGCTGGAACGAGGTCCTGCGCCGCCCCGCGTGAGCCCCGCGCCCGGTGCCGGTCCCTGGTACTGCTGAAGTGCCGGTCCCTGGGGCCGGCGAGGCGCCGGTCCCTGGGGCTGCTGAGACGGGAGAAGACAGGCCCTGGCCGAATCGGCGAATCGCGCCGGTTCACCAGGGCCTGCCAAGTTGCGGACAGCCCCGATGTGCGATGAGCTGATGTGTCCGCACAAGGGGGATGAGATTGACCGGCTTCGATCAGCACCTGACGATCACCACGCGACGGCTGCTCCTGCGGCCCTTCGGTCCCCGGGACGCCGACCGGGTGCGCGCGATCATCGAGTCGGGGGCGCAGTTCCTCCCGCCGGGCGTGCCCGGCCACCCTTCCAGCGTGCCGCAGTGGCTGTCGTACGGCGTGCACGAGCTGTGGCGGTCCGGCCAGGGCATCCACCTGGCCATGGTCGCCGAGGGGACGATCGTCGGGGCCATCAGCCTGTTCAAGACCGTGTGGGGCGCGGGGACGGCCGAGATCGGGTACGGCGTGCACCCCTTCCACCGCGGCCGCGGGTACGCCCCCGAGGCCGTCGGCGGGCTGACCGAGTGGGCGCTCACCAAGGGAGGGCTGCGCCGCGTCGAGCTGCGCGCCAACCTGGACAACACCGCCTCCCTGCGCGTCGCCGAGAAGGCGGGGTTCACCCGCGAGGGCCTGCTGCGCGGCGCGGGCGTCGAGGAGGACGGCCCGCACGACCTGGTCGTGTTCGGGCTGCTGGCCCGCGACCTCGCGATGGGCCCGCCCACCATGAACGGCCGGGGCTTCGGCACGGGCGTGCGCCTCGAGAGCGAGCGGCTCATCCTGCGCCCGTTCACCGGCACCGACGCCAAGGACGTCTTCCAGGCGGTGGACGGCGACCCCGAGATCAACCGCTGGATGCCCTGGGCGGACGGATACGACCTGCAGCGGGCGTACGACTGGTGCACCAAGTTCGCGCATGGCGACTCGGTCAACGGCGTGCAGTTCGCCATCGAACCCAAGGACGGCGGCCGCCTGGCCGGGTCGGCGGGCATCCAGCGCGCCGACTGGGAGCGCGGCGACGTCGAGGTGGGCTACTGGATCTCGCCGTGGGCGCGGCGCCGCGGGTTCGCCTGCGAGGCGACGCGCGCCGTCAGCACGTTCCTGATGATGCGAGGCTTCCACCGCGTCACGCTGCTGGCCGCCGTCGGCAACGTCGCCAGCCAGGCCGTGGCCCGCAAGGCCGGCTTCACCGAGGAGGGCGTCCTGCGCGGGGCCCTGCCCATCTCCGGAGGCATCTCCGACGCCGTCCTGTTCAGCCTCCTCAAAGGCGAGACCCTCTGATGCGCGCCCTTCACCGTCCGCGCCGCGCCGTTCACGGCCCGCGCCGCGCCGTTCACGGCCCGCGCCGCGCCGTTCACCGTCCGCGCCGCGCCGTTCACGGCCCGCGTCGAACCGCTCGCGTACACCCGCTGACGTGCGACGGGCACAGCGCGTAGCTATCGCGGTTTTCCCGGGGTACGTAACGGCCGCGGGTCGGACGACCATGAACGGATGGTCTGCGTTCCGCCAAAAGGTACGCAAAGGCATGTCCAAGTGTTGACAGATTCAGATATCCTCGCGACCCGACCAGATAACCGCAGGTCAAAGGATCGGAGATCCACATGAAGCCGCCGCTTCTGCTCATAGGGCACGGCGCCCACGATGACACGGGCGCGGCAGAGTTCGGCCGTTTCGTCCATCGACTGCGGTGCCGTCTCGACCAGGTCGCGACGGACGTGTCGGGGGGCTTCGTCGCCAAGGGACGGCCGTCGCTGAACGACTCCGTCGCATCTCTGCTCGCTCGCGGCCATCACCGCCTGGTGACCGTCCCGCTCGCCCTCGGCGACAGCGGCGACATCCCCGCCGAGATCGCCCGCGCCCAGGTGATGCACCCCACCCTCAGCTGCGACCTCGCCCGCCCGCTCGACGCCTCGCCCCAGGTGCTCGCGCTGATGGCCGAACGGCTGGCCGACGCGCTCGCCGAGATGCCGCGGCTCGCCTCGGTCACCATGGGCGACGAGCACGGCGACGCCGCGTGGGAGCCGATCTCGCCCGCCGACACCGCCGTGGTGCTCGTGGGTCACGGATCCTCCGACACCGCCGCGAACGCCGACGTCCATCGCGTGTCCCGCCTGTTCTGGGAGACGCACGCCGCCGACCTGCTGACCGTCGAGACCGCGTACGTCTCCGACGCCCCGCCGTCCGTCGCGCAGGGCATCGAGCGCTGCCGGCGCCTGGGCGCCAAGCGGGTCGTCGTGCTTCCCTACCTGCTGTTCGCCGGTGGCGTGCTGGAGCGCATCTGGGCCGAGGCGCTGGCATACGCGGCAGGGCACATCGATCTGGACGTGCGCTGCGCCGAGGTGATCGGCGACTGCGAAGGGCTGGCCGACCTGATCATCGAGCGGTACGACGAGGCGCTCCGGGCCGCCGACCTGTGGCCGGCCCGCCAGGACACGCCCGTCTTCGGCATGGCGGGCATGGCGGGCAGGGCGGTCTTCACCGAGCCGGTCGAAGACCTGCTGGACGCCTCCGACGAGCCTCTTTCGCTGGAGGCACTCGACTCCCTCCCGGCGGCCGAGATGCTGGAGGAGGTCGGCGACGGCGTCCTGCGCGGCGACGATTCCCCGATCCGCAGCCTGGCGCGCGAACAGGCCACCATGGCCGAAGGCCTGGTGTGACCACACCGCCCTCCACTCCCTCCTTCAGGGGAAGGCCCGGTATGACGACGCCGGCGGTCCCCGCCCCGTACCTCTGAAGGAACTTCCGGCGTGACGACGCCGGCGATCTCCATCCCGTACCCCTGAAGAATGGCCTGGCGTGACGACGCCGGCCGGTCTCCCTCCCCGTACCCCGATGGAAGGGCCGGCGTGACGACGCCGGCCGCTCTTTCTCCGCATCCCCCGACGGAAGGCCCGGTGTGACCATGCGAGATGGCTCCTTGGCGCGGACCCTGGCGGCGATCAGGCCTGCCGACCAGGAGGCGATGAGCCAGGCGCGAGCCCACCAGGACCGCCTGACCAAGCCCCGCGGAGCGCTCGGCGCGCTGGAGGAGGTCGCCGTGCGCCTCGCCGGCGCCGCCGGAGCCTGCCCGCCTCCGCTCCCGGCCCCCGCCGCTCTGGCGATCTTCGCCGGTGACCACGGCGTGCACGCCCAGGGAGTGACCCCGTGGCCGCAGGAGGTCACCACCCAGATGGTGGCGAACTTCCTGGCCGGCGGGGCCGTGGCGAACGCCTTCGCCGCCCAGGCCGGCACATCGGTGACCGTGGTGGACGTCGGAGTCGCCGCCGACCTCCCAGAAGCGCCCGGCCTGGTCTCGCGCAAGGTCGCCCACGGCACGGCCGACCTGTCGCAGGGGCCCGCCATGACCGTGGACCAGGCCGTCGCCGCGCTGGAAACGGGCATCGCGGTCGCCGGCGACCTGATCGGCGCGGGGGCCGCCTGCCTGATCACCGGGGACATGGGCATCGCCAACACCACGGCGTCGGCCGCGCTCATCTGCGCTTTCACCGGCCACGATCCGGCGCTGGCGACCGGCAGGGGCACGGGCGTCGACGACGCCACCCTCGACCGCAAGATCGCCGTCATCCGCCGCGCCCTCCAGATCAACGACATCCAGATCAACGGCATCGCAGACGGCGGCCAGGGCCGTACGTCAGATGCCGACGGCGGCCACGGCCGCTTGCCCGTCGGTGCCGGGGGACGGGCGTCGGATGCCGCCGTCAGCGAGGCGGTCCGCAAGCTGGCGGCCGTAGGCGGCCTGGAGCACGCCGCCCTGGCGGGGTTCATCCTCGGCGCCGCCGCGTCCCGCGTCCCGGTCATCCTGGACGGGGTCATCGCCGGCTCGGCCGCTCTCGTGGCCGTGGCGCTGTCCCCGGACGCCCTCGCCCACTGCGTCGCGGGCCACCTCTCGGCCGAGCCGGGGCACGCGCTCGCGCTCGACCACCTCGGCCTCCGTGCTCTGGTCGACCTGGATCTGCGTCTCGGCGAAGGCACCGGTGCGCTGCTCGCGTACCCCCTGGTCAGCTCGGCCGTCCGCGTCATGCACGAGGTCGCCACCTTCGACTCCGCCGGCGTGACCGACAAAGACGTCCAGAACCACGACGACTGATCTCGCCGCTCTCTTCACGTTCTCGGACGCCGGTCTCTTCGCACGTTCTCGGACGTCGATCTCTTCGCACGTCCTCGGATCACGACGCCCCGCCCTGGGACGGACGAGTTCTCAGGAGTTCCCCAGGGCATGGCGGACGCCTTCATCCCTCAGTGGTGCCACCGCGGTATTACCGGCGCGCGGCGGAGGTCTTTACCGTGAATACGGTTAAATGATGACGTTCTGCCATCAGGCGTGATTGGACCAGGATGCGCTACGGCCCGATGTTCGGTCCCGACATCACCTTCCTCGGCGTGGAGCGCTGCGACCTCGGCGACGCGGCCAGTTTCGAACGGGCGGACGTCGTGATCGTCGGCGCCCCCTTCGACGGAGGCACGAGCAACCGTCCCGGCGCGCGATTCGGCCCGATGGCCCTGCGTCAGGCGTGCTATCTGCCCCACGACGGATCCCGTCCCAGCCTGGCCCTGCGCGTCGACCCCCTGAAGGATCTCAAGGTCCTCGACGCCGGCGATGTCGAGTGCTTCTCGGGCGACATCGAGACCTCCATCGCCAACATCGAACAGGCCGTGCACACCATCTCGGCGTCCGGGGCGATCCCGCTGATCCTCGGCGGCGACCACACCGTCGCCCTGCCGGACGCGCGCGGCGTCGCGCGCCACCACGGGTTCGGGCGGGTCTCCATGATCCACTTCGACGCGCACGCCGACACCGGCGACGTCGAGTTCGGCAACCTGTACGGCCACGGCCAGCCGATGAGGCGCCTCATCGAGTCCGAGGCGATCCGCGGCGACAGGTTCCTGCAGATCGGGCTGCGAGGGTACTGGCCGGGCCCCGGCACGCTCGACTGGATGGCCCGGCAGGACATGCGCTCCTACGAGATGACCGAGATCGTGGAACGCGGGCTCACCGAGTGCCTCACCGAGGCGTTCGCGATCGCCACCGACGAGTGCGACGGGGTGTTCCTCTCGGTGGACATCGACGTGTGCGACCCCGGCCACGCCCCCGGCACGGGCACCCCCGAGCCCGGAGGCCTCTCCTCCCGCGAGCTCCTCGACGCCGTCCGGCGCGTCTGCTACGAGCTGCCCGTGGTCGGCATGGACGTCGTCGAGGTGTCCCCGCCGTACGACCACGCGGAGATCACCGCCTACCTCGGCAACCGCGTCATCCTTGAGGCCCTGTCCGCCATCGCGCGCAGACGAGAGGACGCGTCAGGCGGCGAGCCATGGGATCGGCGAAAGCCGCTCCTGCAAGGCAGGCAAGCTGTGCCTCGCGCCGCGACAGGCCTGTAGGTTTACCTCACGGACAACGGGTTTTGCCTCTTCCCGGGAAAGGGAACACCGTCCCATGTCGTCGCCATACCTGCTCGGTCTACGTCTCAGCGGCAGGCGCGTGCTCGTCGTCGGCGGCGGGCGTGTGGCCCAGCGCAGGGTGCCCACCCTGCTCCAGGCCGGCGCGTCGGTCACCCTGGTGTCCCCGAGCGTGACACCCGCGCTGGACGACCTCATCGCCGACGGCCTCGTCATCTGGGAGCGCCGGTCCTACCAGGTCGGCGACTGCGACGGAGCCTGGCTCGTCCAGGCGTGCACCGACAAGCGGTCCGTCAACGCCGCGATCGCCGCCGAGGCGGAGGCCAAGCACATCTGGTGCGTGCGCGCAGACGACCGCGACGCCTCCGCCGCGTGGACGCCGGCGAGCGGGCGCGTCGACGAGATCAGCGTGGCCATCACCGCCGGAGGCGATCCGCGCCGCGCCGCGGGCATCCGAGACGCCGTGGTCGACGCGCTTCGCGACGGCACCGTCGACGCGCGGCGCAACCGCACCAAGCCCGTCGGCGTCGCGCTCGTCGGCGGCGGCCCCGGTGATCCCGGGCTGATCACCGTACGCGGGCGCCAGCTCCTGGCCCAGGCGGACGTGGTCATCGCCGACCGCCTCGCTCCCCGTTCCGTGCTCGACGAGCTCGCGCCGGACGTCGAGCTCATCGACGCCGCCAAGATCCCCTATGGCCGCTATCTCGCCCAGGAGAAGATCAACGAGCTGCTGGTCGAGCACGCCAGGAAGGGCCGGTTCGTCGTGCGTCTGAAGGGCGGCGACCCTTTCGTCTTCGGTCGCGGCGGCGAGGAGGCCCTGGCCTGCGCGCGGGCCGGCATCCCCGTCATCGTGGTGCCGGGCGTCACCAGCGCGGTGGCCGTCCCCGCGGCCGCAGGTGTGCCGGTGACCCATCGGGGGGTGAGCCAGGAGTTCCACGTCATCTCCGTTCACGTCGCGCCGGACGATCCGAAATCAACTGTTGACTGGGCGGGACTGGCGAGATCACAGGGAACCCTGGTACTTCTGATGGCTGTTGAACGAATAGCCATGATCGCTGACACACTGCTACGAGAGGGACGTTCGCCGGAAACCCCCGTAATGGTGGTACAGGACGGTACTCTTCCGACCCAGCGAGCTCTTTATGCCAACCTCACCACGGTGGCGGAGCGAGTGACCGCCGCTGGGACGCGGCCCCCGGCGATTGTGGTCGTCGGTGACGTCGTCAGGGTCGGCCAGGAGATCGAGATGGTTCGAGCGGAGCGGGTTCCGTGAAATCGGCTGCGAAGAAGACCGAGCGCGCCGATGGGCACACCGAGCAGTCGGGTGAAGCGGTGATCGAGGGCAAGGACTCCCCAGAGGTCCCAGAGGAGCACACGATAACGTTCCAGGCGATCCGGGCCGGCGGCGACGGCCCGATCACCGGTGCGCCCTCAGCCGCCCAGACCGCTGACGCCCGGACCTCTGGTGAGGCGTCCGACGACGCCCGATCCGCCAAGGACGCGTCCGACGACGTTCGGATCGCTGATGACGCGTCCGCTGAGGTTGAGGGCGCTGGTGACGCGTTCGATGCCTTCCGTGCGGGCGAGGCCGAAGGCGCCGCATCCGGCGCGGAGCACGCGAATTCCGCCTCCGCCGCCGACCGCAGCGCCGCCGTGAACGCCGGGGACGTCCAGGACGCCGAAGGCGTCGACCATGCCCAGAATGCCCAGGAAGCAGGGGTCGTCGAGCGCGCCGAGTATTCCCAGCGAGCGGGGGACGCCGAGCCCGCCGAGGACGCCCGAGAAGCAGGCGCCGCCGAAGATGTCCAGGACGCCGAAGACGTCCAGAACGCCCGGGCCGCTCAGGACACCGCGAATCTTCAGGACGCCGAGGCCATTCAGGACACCGAAGGTGTTCAGGACGCCGAGGCTGTACAGGACGCCGAGGTTGTTCAGGGCGCTAAGGGTGTTCGGGACACCGAGCCCGTGCAGGACGCCGAAGACGTCCACGACGCCGGGGCCGTTCAGGACGCCGGCTCGTTCGAGGCCGGGGCATCGCCCGAGGTCGGCGCACCGGTGGAGGCCCTCACCGATCCCGTCCCGGCGGACACCGTGCACGACGACACCGACGACACCGACGACACCGACGCCCCCGCGCCCTCTTCCTCCGCCCGGCCGGCCTCCTCCAGCGCGTGGGACCCCTTCGCGCCCCCGGCCGTGGAACCGTCCGACGCCGAGAAGGACGCCGGTGCGCCTTCGGACAGCGGTTCCGGTGCCGAGCCTTCCGCCGCGCCCGCCGTCGCCGAGACCTCGGGCAGCCTTTTCCAGCCCGCGCGGGCACAGGCGCAGGCGCTCCCGCAGCCTCCCGCCATCCCCGAGGACGCTCACCCGGGGTCGTATTCCGAGCCCGAACCCGAGCCCGAACCCGAACCCGAGTCGCACAAGCGCGTGCGCGAGACGACGCTGCCCAAGCCGGTCTCGCGGGCGTTGACCGCGGCGCTCTCCGGACTGCGGGACGGCGTCGGCGGAGTCCGGCTCGGCCTGGAGGTCCCCGGCGTCGAGGAGGCGCGCAAGGCGCAGACCGAGATCCTCGCCCAGATCAAGAACTACGTCATCCCCCGGGTGCACATGAGCACCGCGCCGGCGCTGATCGCCGTCGTCGGCTCGACCGGGGCCGGCAAGTCCACGCTCGTGAACACCCTGGCCGCGGCCAAGGTGAGCGCGACGGGCGTCCGCCGCCCCACCACCGGCACGCCCGTCCTGGTGTGTCACCCCGACGACGGCGACTGGTTCGCGAAGGGTGACGTGCTCAGCGGCCTGGTGCGCCTCGACCGGCCTGCTCCGGGCAGCGGTCTCGACAGCCTGGTGCTTTCCTCGAGCGAGCGGTTGCCGCCGGGCCTGGCGCTGCTCGACACCCCCGACATCGACTCTGTGGTGGAGACCCACCACGAGGTGGCCCAGCGCATGCTCGACGCCGCCGACCTGTGGGTCTTCGTCACGACCGCGACCCGCTACGCCGACGCGCCCGCGTGGAACCTGTTACGGCTGGCCAAAGAGCGCGGCGCGCGCATGGCGATCGTGCTGTCGCGGGTCCCGCCGAAGTCCCGCGACGTGATCGACAAGCACTTCGCCCGGATGCTCCAGGAATACGGTCTCGGGGAGGTCGACCGCTTCGTCATCAACGAGGCCACCGTCACCGCCGGGCGCCTGCCCGAGGCGGAGGTCGCCGAGCTGCGCATGTGGCTGACCGAGCTGTCGGTCGACGACCAGCGCCGCGACCAGGCCGTCCGGGCCACCCTGGATGGGGTCCTGAACAGCTTCCGCAGCCGCGTTCCCGCGCTGGCGCGGCACATGGAGGCCCAGGTCGCCTTCCGGGCCGAGTTGCGGACCGACGTGGACGCCGCCTACATGGGCGCGCTCGCCGAGATCGACGACGCGATGAGCAACGGTTCCCTGCTGCGCGGGGAGGTCCTGGCCCGCTGGCAGGACTTCGCCGGCTCCGGCGACCTGATCAAGTCCTTGCACCTGCGCCGTCCCGGCCGTCTGGCCGCCAAGTCCGCCCAGCACGCCCCCGCCCGGCTGCACGCCTTCCGGGCGGCGCTGCGGTCGGGGCTCGAAGCGGTGATCGTCTCGTCCGGGCAGCGGGCGGCGGAGGAGGTCGTCGCGAGGTGGCGCCAGCGTGACGGCGCGGGTGAGCGCCTGGCCGCGGCGCCGAGCCTCGGCCGGCCGTCCGACGAGTTCGCCCGCCGGGTCGGCCGTACGATCGGCGCCTGGCAGGAGCACGTCGTCGGCCTGGTCCGTGCCGGAGGCGTGACCAAGCGCTCGGTGGCCAAGCTCGTCGCCTTCGATGAGGAAGCGCTGTCAATGGTCTTCATGATGGGCCTGCTCGGCTACGGCAGTTCGGAGGTCGCGGCCGTCTCAGGGACGGGCACCCTTCCTGAGCGCCTGCTGCGCGGTGTGCTCGGCGCCGAGGCGCTGCGCAGCATCGGGACGAAGGCGCGCAGCGATCTTCGTGCCCGCATCAGCGTGCTGTTCGACGAGGAGACGTTCAGATACGTGCAGGTGCTCGACGAGGCGGGAATCCCCGACGAGGCCGCGGCCAAGCGGCTCTACCAGGCAACGTACAACCTTGAGGTCGCCCGATGAGTGTCAGCGTGCGAGCGGGGACGCCGGATACGCGAAACGATCTGAGCTACCGGCTCTCGGCCCTCGCGAAGATCGTCGAGCTCGGCCCCGGCAGGGTCGACCCCACGCTGATCGCCGAGGCGGGGCAGCTGCTGCTGCGCGCGGGCGACCGGCTCAAGCTGTCCGGCGAGCACACCGTCGTCGCCCTGGCCGGAGGCACGGGCAGCGGCAAGTCGTCGCTGTTCAACCGCCTCTCCGGGCTCGAACTGTCCCCGACGGGGGTGCGCCGCCCGACGACCGCGCGCACGCACGCGTGCGTGTGGGGCCTGGACGGGGCGGGGCCGCTGCTCGACTGGCTGCAGGTGCAGTGGCGCCACCGGTTCGCCCGTGCCAGCGCGCTCGACCGGGGCGAGAGCCAGCTCCACGGACTGATCCTGCTCGACCTGCCCGACCACGACTCCATCAGGGCCATCACCGACCACGAGGCCGACCGCCTGATCAAGGTGGTCGACCTCATCGTGTGGGTGCTCGACCCGCAGAAGTACGCCGACGCCGCCACGCACACCAAGTACATCGCCGAGTTGGCGGGACACGAGGCGGTCACCGTGTTCGCGCTCAACCAGGCCGACCGGCTGGCCCCTGAGGAACTCGCCGAGTGCGTCGTCGACCTGTCCGACCTGCTGAAGCGCGAGGGCGTGCAGCATCCGCGCATCGTGCCCACCTCGGCGACCACGGGCAGGGGCGTGAACAGCCTGAAAAGCGTGCTCGCCGAGTCCGTCGTCCAGCGGCGGGCGGCCGTCCAGCGCCTGGAGGCCGATCTCAACCTCGTCATGGCCAAGCTCGCGAAGGTCATGCCCGCGCCTGAGGCCATGGCCGTGCAGCCCACCGTCGACCTCGCCCGGCAGGAAGGGCTCACCGACGCTCTCTGCGACGCGGTAGGCGTCCCTGCCGTGGGCGAGGCCATGGAGAACGTGTACGGCGTGCGCTCCATCGACTGGGTCGGCTGGCCGTACGCCCGCTGGGCCGCGCGCCTGCGCCCCGACCCGCTGAACAGCCTGCGCCTGGGCAACGTGCGCGACGAGATCAAGGCCGTGACCGCGGCCTCGGTGAGCGCCCAGCCCGCCGAGGTCGAGAACGCCGTCCAGGCGCTCGCCGACGGCCTCGGCTCCGGCATGCCCGAGGCCTGGCAGAACGGCGTCAGGGACGCCGCCCGGTCGCAGGCCGGCCGGCTGCCGGAGGTCCTGTCCAGCGAGCTGACCGAGATCGCTCCGAGCCTTGACCGGGTTCCCGGCTGGTGGTGGCTGCTGAAGATCTGGCAGTACCTGCTCGTTGTGCTTTTCGTCGCCGGCATCGGCTGGGCCGGAGCCGTCTTGTTGTACGGCGTGTTCAAGATAGGCCCGGCGCCGGCCGATCTGCTGGGCGATGTGACCACGCTGCCATGGCTCGGACTGATGATCGTCAGCGTGCTCGGCCTTGGCCTGCTGTCGGCCATCGCGAGCCGCAACTTCGTGGTCCTCGGCGCGGGGAACGAGCGCGAGCAGCTCGAAAGGGAGATGCGCCGGCGCATCGCGGCGGTGTCCAAGGAAATGGTGGTCAAGCCGGTGGAGCACGAGCTCCGCCGCTACAACGAGTTCTTCGCCGCCCTGCTCTCCACCCGGCGCTGACCCGCCCCGCGGGGGGTGGTGCGACGGCCTTGCGTTCCGCGGTTCTCCACAGTGGAGCGCCCGGCGTGGCGACTTATCCACAGAATGTAGTTCGGCAATCATGGAGCGTGACGGGTCGGACCAGACTGGCTCCCACGTCGGCGGAGATGGTCCGCCGGCCCGCCATGGGAGGCATGATGAACGACACCTACATCACGTTGGTCGGCAACGTCACCGCCGACCCCCGCCAGTACGACTGCAACGACGGCTCCCGCGTCACATCGCTACGGCTGGCTTCGACGCGGCGCGTGTTCGACAGGTCTTCCCAGACGTGGCATGACGGCGAGACGACCTTCTACGCCGTGCGGTGTTACCGGTCTCTCGCCGACAACGTCGCCCGGTCCATCAAACTCGGGCAGCCGATCGTCGTCCACGGCAGGCTGCGCATCCGGTCCTACGATCGTGATGGCGAGCGCCGTTTCACCGCCGAGGTCGAGGCGACGTCCGTGGGCCACGACCTGCGGCGCGGCGTGAGCACCTTCCAAAGACCTCAGCGAGGGCCCGCCTCCCCCGCCTTCGACCAGACGGCGCATTCCAGCGATTCCGGCGATGCTCGCGATGCTGGGGGAGCCGCCGATCCGTTTCTTGGCGCCGGTGCCGTGGCCCCCGCTGACGCGATCGCCGCCGTGCGCGCGGAGCAGGCCTCGGCCGCCGGCGTCCCGTGGGCGGCGCAGGCCTCCTCCGAACCTCTCGCGGCCTGAGCCATGCCCAGCGCGAACGGGTGCGTGACGCGTGGGGGATCAAGCGCTGGAAGAAGGAGCGGCGCTTTCATCGGACGGGTGGGTGCTGGAGGAGAGAGCGCGGTGCTTGCGAAGAGAGGGCGGTGCTTGCGTCAGACGGGTGGGGCGGGCGCGGGAAGCAGAGACCGCCGCTTGCGAAGAGAGGGCGGTGCTTGCATCCGACGGGTGGGGTGGCGGTAGAGAGCGGTGCTTTGCGATAGGAGGAGGGAGAGCGGGGCGTCGGAGGAGGGAGAGCGGGGCGTCGGAGGAGGGGAGCGGGCGTTCGAGGAGGAGGGGGGAGCGGGCGTTCGAGGAGGACGGAAGAGCGGGCGTTGGAGGAGGAGCGGGCGCTACCGGGGGGCTGGTAGGCGGCGCCTTGTCAGATCCAGATGATGCCCCGCACCATGGCTGCTCCTTTCCCGCAGGGGGCGCTCCACGCAGAGCGATCGAGTCGAGGCCAACGGACGGAGTTGACCGCAGTGCTCAACGTAGCGGTTCCCATCGCGGGCCGCACACTCTGCGACTATTGTGTTACACATCGTGAGACGTAGAGTCGATGTCATAGAGCGGCCCAGGTGGGTGTGAGCGTTGGGGGATGTGATGGCGGCGTCTGGTGAACTCTCGCTTGAGCCACGCGGCGGCATGCTCTCGCTGGCCGACCGATGGCCACTGCTGGCACAACCCGCCGCCCTGGTCGTCTATCTCTGCGCCACCGTGGGCCTTGCCTTCGGAGCGGCGGGCTATCTCGCGACCTCCACCGAGTTCCGCTGGTCCGAGCTGCTGACCTTCGTGGCGCTCATGGCGTGCGGAGCGGTCTGCATCGAGGCGACCCGCCGCCTCGGCATGCCGGCCGGCGTCTCGCGCGACCTGCTCTCCGCCTGGTGGCTGCCCGCCGCCTTGCTGCTGCCACCGGTCTACGCCCTACTGGCGCCGCTGCCGTTGCAGTTCCTGTTGCAGATACGCGTCCGGGCGACGGTCCTTTACCGGCGCGTGTTCAGCGCGGCCGCCATCGGTCTCGCGGCGGGCGTCGCGTCCTTGATCTTCCATGCCGTGGTGCCCGGCCGCATGGGGGCGCCGCCCGCGTCGAGCTGGCCACTGGCTGTCGCGGTGGGGTGCGCGGCGCTCTTCACCGTGCTGAACACCGCGCTGATCGCCATCGCCCTGTACATGTCCGATCCGGACACGCGCTGGCGTGACGTGTTGTGGGACCGCGAGCGCGTCCTGCTCGACGTCGTCGAGTTGTGCCTCGGGGTGCTGGTCGCCATCGCCTGCGGCCTCAGCCCGGTGCTGCTGGCGCTGACCCTGCCTCCGGTGGTCCTCCTGCAACGCAGCCTGCTGCACGCCCAGCTCAAGGCGGCCGCCCGCACGGACGCCAAGACGGGCCTGCTCAACGCGATGGCCTGGCAGCGGGAGGCCGACACCGAGATCGTCCGGGCCCGGCGCACGGGGGAGACGCTCGCCCTGCTGATCGTCGACATCGACTACTTCAAACGGGTCAACGACACCTACGGCCACCTGGTCGGAGACCAGGTTCTCGCGGGCGTCGCCACGGCCCTGCGCAGCCAGCTTCGCGACTATGACGTGGTCGGCAGGTTCGGCGGTGAAGAGTTCGTGGTGCTGCTGCCGCGCGCCGACGTCGCCGAGGCCAGGCGAGTGGCCGAGCGCCTGCGTTCCCGCGTCGGCCGCATGGCCATCCCCGTCGACGACACGATGATCTCGGTCACCGTGTCCGCCGGCGTGGCCATCATGAGCCTCCACGGCGATGATCTGATCGAGCTGCTGGCCGCCGCCGACCTCGCCCTCTACCGTGCCAAGGAGCTCGGCCGCGACCGCATTTGCCTTCCCGTCGCACCAGAATCCCCGCCGCACGCGCGAGCGGACAACTCCGATGGCGGAATCCCCTAGTCTTAGGAACATGCCCGAGTACATCTATACGATGCAGCGTGTCCGCAAGGCGCACGGCGACAAGGTCATTCTTGACGACGTCACGCTGCATTTCCTGCCCGGAGCCAAGATTGGTGTGCTGGGCCCCAATGGCACTGGTAAGTCCACGCTGCTGAAGATGATGGCCGGCCTCGAACAGCCGTCCAACGGTGACGCCCGGCTGATGCCCGGCTTCACGGTGGGCATGCTGCAGCAGGAGCCGCCGCTGAACGAGTCCAAGACCGTCCTGGGCAACGTCCAGGAGGGCGTGGCCGAGACGCTGGCCATGCGCGCCCGGTTCGAAGAGATCGCCGAGCTCATGGCGACGGACTACAGCGACGAGCTCCTCGACGAGATGGGCAGGCTGCAGGAGGCGCTGGACCACCGCAACGGGTGGGATGTCGACAGCCAGCTCGAGCAGGCGATGGACGCCCTCCGCTGCCCCCCGCCGGACTCCGAGGTCACCAAGCTGTCCGGTGGTGAGCGTCGCCGGGTCGCGCTGTGCAAGCTGCTGCTCGAGCAGCCCGACCTGCTGCTGCTCGACGAGCCCACCAACCACCTCGACGCCGAGAGTGTCCAGTGGCTTGAGCAGCATCTCGAGAAGTACCCCGGCACCGTCCTGGCCGTCACCCACGACCGTTACTTCCTCGACAACGTCGCGACGTGGATCCTCGAGCTCGACCGCGGCCGCTGCTACCCCTACGAGGGCAACTACTCCACCTACCTTGAGCAGAAGGCCGCCCGCCTGAAGGTGGAGGGCCAGAAGGACGCCAAGCGCAAGAAGCGCCTGGAAGACGAGCTCCAGTGGGTGCGCTCCAACGCGAGGGCCCGCCAGACCAAGAGCCGTGCGCGTCTGCAGCGGTACGAAGAGATGGCCGCCGAGGCGGACAAATACCGCAAGCTCGACTTCGAAGAGATCCAGATCCCGCCGGGCCCGCGTCTGGGCACCACGGTCATCCGGTCCACCGGCCTCACCAAGGGCTTCGGCGACCGGGTGCTCATGGAAGATCTGTCCTTCGACCTGCCGCGCAACGGCATCGTCGGCATCATCGGCCCGAACGGCGTCGGTAAGACGACCCTGTTCCGCATGATCATGCAGGGCGAGACGCCGGATGGCGGCGACATCCTGGTCGGCGACACCGTCAAGATCTCCTACGTCGACCAGGGCCGCAGCAACATCGACCCGGCCAAGAACGTCTGGCAGGTCGTCTCCGACGGCCTGGACCACATCAAGGTCGGCCACGTCGAGATGCCCTCGCGCGCCTACATCGCGGCCTTCGGCTTCAAGGGGCCCGACCAGCAGAAGCCCGCGGGCATCCTGTCGGGTGGCGAGCGCAACCGCCTCAACCTGGCGCTCACCCTCAAGCAGGGCGGCAACGTGCTGCTGCTCGACGAGCCGACCAACGACCTCGACACCGAGACGCTGTCCAGCCTCGAGAACGCCCTGCTCGACTTCCCGGGCTGTGCGGTGATCACCTCTCACGACCGGTGGTTCCTCGACCGCACCGCGACCCACATCCTCGCGTGGGAAGGCGGCTCCAACTGGTTCTGGTTCGAGGGCAACTACGCCGACTACGAGAAGAACAAGGTCGAACGACTGGGCGCCGACGCGGCGCGCCCGCACCGCGTCACCTACCGCAAGCTGACCCGCGAGTGACCGGCCCGCGAAGGGCGCGGTGCCGCGGCCACGTCGCCCAAGGGGCTCTCTCCCCGCTCCCGCCGGTCGACGGCGGGAGCGGGGCGCGTCGGATACGAGCTGCCGGGCGGTCGTCAGGCTGAACGGAGCCAGACCGTGGTGTCCGGGGCGAGGGAGGTGTCGCCGGGGTCGCCGCTGGACAGCAGGACCTCGCGGTGCGGCGGCAGCGGGACGGGGCCCTCGCCGCAGTTGGTGGCACAGATCAGCTCGCCGCGCGTGAACATGAGCGTGTCTTCGGGGGAGTCGAGCCAAGCGATGGCGCCGGGCAGCGTGGCCCGCAGCGACCGGCGCAGATCGAGGGCGCGGCGGTAGAACGACAGGGTGGAGGCCGGGTCGGCGGCCTGGCGCTCGGCGGTGAGCGCGGCCCACGAGGCCGGCTGAGGCAGCCACGGAGGCGTGTCGCCGGAGGAGAACCCGTACGGCTGGGCAGGGCCGGACCACGGCATCGGCACCCGGCATCCGTCACGGCCGAGCAACTCGCCCTTGGAGCGCTCGAAGATCGGGTCTTGGCGCGACTCCGGGGGAAGATCCTTCACCTCCGGGAGGCCGAGTTCCTCCCCTTGGTAGAGGTACGCGGACCCGGGCAGGGCGAGCATGGCGAGCAGGGCGGCACGTCCGCGGGCGAGCCCGGCCCCCGGGTCCAAAGATCCCTCGCCGTAGCGGGTGATGTGGCGCACCACGTCATGGTTGGACAGCACCCAGGTCGGCGCGGTGACCGCGGCCAGCGTGTCATCGATGATCTTGCGGAAGGCGGTCGCCGACCAGGGCGCCTCCAGCCAGGCGAAGTTGAAGCTCTGGTGCAGCTCGTCGGGCCGGACGTAGAGGGCGAGGTCTTCGGCGCTGTCGGTCCACACCTCGCCCACGGCGGCGCGGTCGCTTGCGTAGGAGTCGAGCACCTTGCGCCATTCGCGGTACACCTCGTGCACCTCGGGCTGGCTCCAGATGGGCGAGCGCGACTGGAAGCCCTCTTCGGCCGGCGGCACGTCGGGCAGATCGGCGTCCTTGTACAGGCCCATCGCCACATCGATGCGGAAGCCGTCCACGCCGCGGTCGAGCCAGAAGCGCAGGACGTCCTGGAACTCCTCGTGGACGGCCGGGTTGCGCCAGTTGAAGTCGGGCTGTTCGGGGGCGAACAGGTGGAGGTACCACTGCCCGTCGGGCAGGCGGCTCCACGCGGGCCCGCTGAACACCGACGTCCAGTTGTTGGGCGGCGCGTCCCCGTCCCGGAAGACGTAGCGGTCGCGCTCGGGGCTGCCGGGCGGGGAGGCCAGCGCGGCCTGGAACCACGGATGGGCCGAGGAACTGTGGTTCGGCACGACGTCGACGATCAGCCGCAGGCCGTGGGCGTGGGCGTCGGCGACCAGCTCGTCGAAGTCGGCCAGTGTGCCGAACAGCGGGTCGACGCCCCGGTAGTCGGCGACGTCGTAGCCGCCGTCGGCCATGGGGGAGGGTTGGAACGGAGTCAGCCAGATCGCGTCCACGCCGAGCTCCGCGAGGTAGGGCAGGCGGGAACGGATCCCTTGGAGGTCGCCGACGCCGTCTCCCGAGGCGTCGGCGAAGCTGCGAACGTAGATCTCGTAAACGACGGCGTCTCGCCACCAAGGGGAGTTATTCACAAATCCTTGGCTGCCCCTCGAAGCGGGCACTTATGCGTTCACAAGGCTCTGGGCCGCGTACTGCAGGTAGGTCCAGAGCTTGGCGGACAGTTCCTCAGGCAGTTCGAGGGACTCGACGGCGTCGCGCATGTGCCTCAGCCACGCGTCGCGCTCGGGCTCGCCGATGACGAACGGCGCGTGCCGCATGCGCAGCCGCGGGTGCCCGCGCTGCTTGCCGTAGGTGGTGGGGCCGCCCCAATATTGGATGAGGAACAGGCGCAGCCGCTCTTCGGCCCCGGTGAGGTCTTCCTCCGGATAGAGCGGGCGGAGGAGCGGATCGCTCTTGACGCCCTGGTAGAAGCGGTGAACGAGGCGTTCGAAGGCCTCTGAGCCGCCGACGGCGTCATAGAAGGACATTGGCTCTGCAGGTGTAGCGGACACGGTCTCCAGCCTACTCAGACCCCGGCGAGGGAGATGCCCGCACGGTCGAGCGCCCACTTGACGCGCATGCGCAGTTCGCGCGCGACCTCGGCCTGGTGGGCGGGGACGGTCTTCACGGTGATCCTGAAGATCATCGCCTTGTCGGAGATCTGCTCGAGGCCGTACACCTCGGGCTCCTCGACGATCGCGGTGTCCCGGAAGGACGGGTCGGCCCAGACCTCCTCGGCGACGGTCTTGAGCAGGTCGCGGATGGCGGCGATGTCGGCGTCGTAGGCCACGGGGACGTCGACCAGGGCCCGCGACCAGCCCTGGGACTCGTTGCCGATGCGGGTGATGGTGCCGTTGCGGACGTACCAGACCCGGCCGTCGGCGTCACGCAGGCGGGTGATGCGCAGGGTGACGGCCTCGACGGTGCCGACGGCCGTGCCGGTGTCGATCATGTCGCCCACGCCGTACTGGTCTTCCATCAGCATGAACATGCCGGCGATGAAGTCCTTCACCAGCTCCTGGGCGCCGAAGCCCACGGCCACGCCCAAGATGCCCACGCTGGTGAGGATGGGCGTGAGGTTCAGCCCGAAACGCCCGAGGATCATCATCGCGGCGGTGCCGAAGACGACCACGGAGACGAGGCTGCGCAGCACGGAGCCGAGGGTCTCGGCCCGCTGGCGGCGGCGCTCGGTGATCAGGGCCGCGGCGCCGTCCACGGTGGTGCCGGACCGCCGCAGGCGTTCGGGCAGCACGCCCTCGGCCGCGCGCCTGATCACCCGGTCGATCAGCCGGTGCATGATCGCCCGCGCGACCAGCGCCGCCACCGCGATGAGGACGACGTTGATCAGCCATGCGAGCGGCGAGGCCCACCCCGGTGGCAGCCAGTTCAGCAGGAACGTGCAGGCCACGTCGTCGCCGCCGCTGCTGACGCACGCGTTCGCCACTGCTTTCGCTACATCCGGCACCCACGACATGCCAGGTGAGGTTACGGGGTTGGACTCGACGACGAGCGTGAACACGCGGTTGGTACCTCTCGGATCGGGCCGGCCGGCGAAGACGATTATCGGTCGTTGACCTAGACGGAACGGTACTTGACCCAACTGACTTCGCCGACCGGCCCGGCCGCCGTCACGTTACGCCGGGGAAGACGGGAGTACCCGGGCCCGGGGCCGCGGAGGGCGGGCCCGGGCACCCCGGTGACGAGCGGCCCGGAACGGGACACGCACCCGGAAGCGTGTCCCGTTCCGTTCCCGATCGGGGGCTGTCCCCCCGATCACCACCGGGCCTGGATGGAGGTCCAGGCCCGGTGGCTGCTCTTGGGATGCCGGCGTGCGCCGGACGACGCCGCCGGCCGGTGCGCCGGAAGGCGTCCTGGCGGCGGCGGGTGATGCTGCCGGCAGGTGCCGTGACGTGGTCGTGGCACGTGCCAGGGAATGTGCCGGCCAATACAGAGCCGGCGGGATGCCCAGCGTCCGGGCGGCCGTGTCTCCACGTACGCCGGACGCTCCGCACCGGGCACCCCGCCGACCCCGAAGAGCCGCGGTGTCCACGGCGGACGGCGATGACTGCGCTGCATCGCGTCCGTCACGTGTCTTACTCGCTCACCGCGGCCAGCACACGGGCGACCTTGGTCGCCGCTCCCGCCGGATCGTCCACCTGGTGCATGCGCTCTCCCCACGACCACCAGTAGTAGGCGGGGGTCGCCTGCGGCCGGCAGGTGACGTTCTCGGCGAGGCTGGTGGCATTCGGATTGATCACGCGGACGAACGCCCGCCCCGACTGGGTGTGCACCACCCGAGCGAGCAGCCCCCGAGCGTCGAGCTCGTCGGCCAGGCGTTCCAGATATTGGAAGCTGTCGTCCACATCGAGCCTTCCTCTAGACCGATTCACCGGCGATCACACCGGTGAATCGGGGCTGGTTGGCCAAATCTGACTCACCCGTGGCCGATGGGTCAACGAAGGTGAGTAGCGTCGCGGGTGGGGGGATATTTCAAGTGGGTTGAAAGAACGTCCCCGGCGGAGGACGATCCTATGTCAGCAGGTTCGAGCGTCCTTTCATGTCCGGTCATTACTGGTCCATCATTCTCGATAGGCGCAGTGACACTGGCACGATGCTGCGTCCGCGCAGGTGGGACCGGTCGGGTTGGTGACCAGGGTGACAACTGGCCGCGGAGAGAGGGGCCGGGATGTCCGGCAGACAGCACAAGGAAACGGAGTTAGCGCGGCGAACCCGGGCGCGCGGCCTGGCGGTGGGGCACGGTATGGCCCGAATCGCCGAGGAGATTTTCGAAGAGTGTGCTCCCCATTTCGGGACAACTCGAATCAAATCTCACCGTCTCGCCCATGGCATCGCGCTGGCCGACGTGGTCGAACAGGTGCGCGCTCTGTTCGAACGTGACGGGAAAGCGGTGCCCGGCATCGGAGAGACGCTTCTGAGCGCTTACGAAAGCGGGCTGAAGCGTCCCGGTCCGGAGTACCTCCATTACCTGTGTTCCGTCTACCGGGTGGAGCCGGTCGCCCTCGGGTACGAGGGCCCCTGCATCTGTGGCCACGGCCACCGGATGCCGGGCGTCGTACGGGGCGGCCAGCAGG
The DNA here is from genome assembly GCF_042654065.1 of Sphaerisporangium dianthi. Taxonomy (NCBI): domain Bacteria; kingdom Bacillati; phylum Actinomycetota; class Actinomycetes; order Streptosporangiales; family Streptosporangiaceae; genus Sphaerisporangium; species Sphaerisporangium dianthi. The sequence goes on from NZ_JBHSFP010000019.1 coordinate 104,717, forward strand.
AGGCCAGGCCCGACAGTCCCCCCGAATCGCGCGAGCTGTGGATCAAGCCGCTCAGCGATCCCTCGTCGGACGGGGGTGAGGAGGACGAGAACGTGTTACGAAGGACGCTGCTGCAGATCATCGCGGGCGGCGCCGCCGTGCCGCTGAACGCGTCGGTGCTCGGCGCCGCCGAAGGCATTCGCCGCCGGATGGACGAGACCCTCGTGTCGACCACCGTCTCGCCGGCCATGCTCGACCACTGGGAGGAGGCGGCGGCCTCCTTCGGCCGGCAGTACATGAACACGCCGCCGATGCGGCAGCTGTGCGACGTGCTGCTGGAGTTCAGCACCGTGCGTCAGGCGATGGAGCGCCACCAGCCGATCGACCTCCAGGAACGCCTCTGCGCCCTGGCCGCCCGGCTGTCCGGCCTCGCCGGCATCATCATGATCGATCTCGGTGACCAGCGGATGGCCCGGTCGTTCTTCCGCACCTCGCGCATGGCCGCCGACGAGACCGGCGACCGCGCCCTGCGCGCCTGGGTCACCGCCCGCGAGGCCCTGGTCCCGCTGTTCCTGGGCGACCCGAGAGAGGCGCTGAACCTCGCCAAGAAGAGCCGCGACCTGGCCGGCCAGACGCCGTGCGCGGCCAAGGCGATGGCCCCCGTCGTGGAGGCCCGCGCGCTGTCGATGCTCGCGAACGCCGGCGGCAAGAAGGACGTCGTCGACCAGGCCAAGCGGGCGCTGTCGCGCGCGCGGGCGGCCTTCGCGCAGATGACGCCCGCCCAGCAGGAGGACACGGTGTTCGGTTACACCGAGCGCCAGCTCTACTTCCACCAGGGGGACGCGCTGACCCGGCTCGGCCAGACCCTCGAGGCCGACCTGATCCTGGAGCAGGCGCTGGAGAAGTACGAAGGAGACCTGCTCGACCAGACGCTCATCCGCTTCGACCAGGCGCAGTGCAGGCTGCTGGAGGGCGACGGCGACGAGGCGCTGCGCCTGGGCATGGATGCGGTGCGCCAGGTCGGCGAGAGCTTCCGCACCGACATCATCCTGCGCAGCGCCAACGAGCTCGCGAAGGCGATCCAGGCTCGATGCGGTGATATCGACGGGTTGCAGAAGTTCAAGGACGTCCTCGCCTCGCCGCCGCCCGCCGACACGGTTCCGACCTCGGAGGTCGATGTATGACGCTGTCGCTCAGGCGGTATCGCTGGTCGGATCGGGAAGCCGTCTGGGATCTCCACCGCACGTGTCTGGCACAAGTAGGCATCATCGACGGGGACGGGGTGTACTACGAGGACGACATCCCGCGGATCAACCAGGTGTACCTGGCCGATCGCGGCGAGTTCCTGGTCGGCGAGGTCGAGGGGGCGGGCATCGTGGCGATGGGCGGGTTGCGGCGCATCGACGGTGAGACCGCCGAGATGTGCCGGCTGCGGGTCCACCCCGACTTCCAGCGGCGCGGGTTCGCAACGCTGGTGCTGGAGGCGTTGGAGCGGTCGGCGGTGCGTCTCGGCTACCACGCGCTCCGCGGCGACACGACTCTGGGGCAGGGCGCCGCTCTTGAGCTGTACCGCAAGTACGGCTGGCGCGAAGTTCGCAGGGAGGACCGAGGCGGTCTCGTCGTTGTTTACGGCGAGAAGCGGCTTGCCGTCCGCCCCTCCACCCAACTAACCCATTAGCGACAATTATTCACTTATCTAGAACAAACCATGTGGCATGCTTGCGGACGCTTCATTTTCGTCCCGATAATAGGGTCTTTGTAGCTGAAGCCCCCGAGAGGACATCCGATGAAGAAGATCATCGTCCGTAAGCCGGGCATGGTTCACCTGACCGGTACGGCCAGTGTGATTCACAAGGGGTGACCGGCCGCACCGGTCGCCACCTGTGGATCCATGGAGGGCGCTCACAGGATCGCCGGGACACGCTGCATGCCCTGGACCTACCGACCGGCCAGGGCTCCGACCCTCGGCGGATCCCGGTGTTCGACGCCCACCGCCGCCTGCGAGGCCCGTACGGCTTCGGTGGCGCGCTGCTCGCGCACCTGCTGCCGGCCGCTTTGGAGCGCTCCTCTGAGGTGGTCGCGCGGCACGACATCGAGATCCGGGCGGCGGCGCCCGATCTGCGTGATCAGGTGGTCGCCCGCTGGGTGCCCCTCGACGCGCGCATTTCCCCCGAGGAGCGCATCCTCGTCCCCGCGCCCCGCCGCACCCTACGCATAGCGAACGGAATCACCGAATTCGTCCGAGACTGCGGAGTCGCCCTTGGTGTCATCGCCGTGGACAACGTGGACGAGGCCGATGGCACCGACCGCGAACTCCTCGCCACACTTGTCCGCCGTTCGGACCCCGGACGATTGACAATTGTCGCCTGTTCCAGTGAACCGCCGCCAGATTTCTTCCGAGGCCACCGGATAAAGGCGGCATTAGCGGCTCCGGTGGAACAGGGAGATCTCGCGGCCGGCTACGTCGCCTCCGACGGCGTCCTGGACGACCCCCGGGCGCTCGCCGCTTACCGGGCGCTGCCCGAGGCCGAACGCGCCCGCATGCACGACCGGCGGGCAGACCAGCTCGCCGCCACGGGCCGCCTGTCGTGGTCCCTGGGCGCGATCCCCTATCACCGTGAACACGGCGGCGACCCGCGGGGAGCCGGCGTGGAGGCGCTCTGGGCGGCGCTCGACCACTGCATGCGGGAAGGCTTCCTGGAGGCGGCCGCCGACCTCGGCGAGCGCGGCCTGCGGCTCGCCGAGCCGGGCGCGCCGCGGTGGTGGAACCTCCTTCACGGCACGGCGACGGCCCTGGCGGGCCTTGGACGCAGGGACCAGGCGCGCGAGCTGTACGAGCGGGCCCGCCGCGCCAGCGTGGACCCCGAGGTGCACTCCGCCTCGGCGTACGGCACGGCGATGCTGGACGCGCGCCATCCCGATCCGGCCCGGCGCGACCTCGGCCGCGCCGGGGGCTGGGTCAACGAGGCCATCGCCATCTCCGGCCTGCTCCCCGACCGGGCCGTGCGCGCGTTCAAGCTCGGCTTCGACCTCAACGGCAAGGCGCTGATCGAGATGCGCGCCGGCCACACCGACAGGGCCCTCGCACTGGTGGAGGAGGCCATCGATCTCGCCGAGCGCGACCTGCCGCCTGGCCGGCACCCGGTCCACCGCATGGTGCTGCGGGCCAACCGCGCGCAGCTCCTGACGATGCTCGGGCGGCCGGCGGAGGCGCTGGCCGACATGGACGCCGCGGTCGCGATCGACCCCGCCTACCCCGACCACCGCCTCGACCGCGGCAACCTGCTCTACCGGATGGGGCGCCCGGAGGCCTCGCTGGCCGAGTACGACGAGGCGATCAGGCTCAGCCCGCCCCTCCCCGAGGGCTATTACAACCGCGCGCAGCTCCGCATCGCCTCCGGAGACCTCGACGGGGCCAAGGCCGACCTGGACCACGTCCTGGAGCTCGACCCCGGCTACGTGGACGCCTACATCAACCGGGCTGGGCTGCTCGTCCAGCTCGGACTGGACGAGAGGGCGCGCGCGGACGTGACGGCGGGTCTGGCGCTGGCTCCCGGCAACCCGCACCTGTCGTGCGTCCTCGGGCAGCTGGAGGCCGCGCTGGGGCGGCACGAGAAGGCCATGGCGGCCTTCGACCTGGCCGTCTCGGGCGCTCCCGGCCTCGCCTCCGCCTGGGCGAACCGGGCGATCCTGCGGTACGCGACGGGGGACGCGGAAGGGGCCGTCGCCGACCTGACCACGGCCATAGAACTGGGCGAGGACGCCGCGCTCCACTACAACCGGGCGATCGCGCTCAAGGATCTCGGCCGGTTCGCCGAGGCCATGGACGACCTGCGGCGCGCCCACGACCTCGATTCCAAGGACGCCGACATCCTCAAGGCGCTCAGCGAATCCTGAAAGCCGCCGGTGTGCCGCGGTGGCCGCCGGCGGCTCGTGAGGACGCCGGCGTCATGAAGAAGCCTCCGGCGGGCGCCCCGGCCGGCGTCCCGCTCACCGCGGGCCGGGGTGGCCGTCCAGCAGGGCGATCACCTCCGCCAGCGTGGGAGGCTCCACCAGGTCGGGGAGCGCGGCGAGCTCGGCCGCGGTGAACCAGCCGTGCCCGATATGGACGTCCTGCTCCTCGCTGGTCAACGCGGCCGGCGAGACGGCGGGGGTGGCGGCGAAACGCGCGAGGTAGAACGGCTCGACCTTCACGTAGTGGACGCCGAGCCAGTGATAGTCGCGCTCCACGGGGACCCACACGTCGATCACGGCGTCGCCGGGCAGGCCGGTCTCCTCGGTCAGCTCGCGCCGCGCGGCCTCCAGCGGGGTCTCACCGGCGTCGATGCCGCCGCCTGGCGGCTCCCAGAACACCACGCCGCCGATCGGGTCGCGCCACCGTATCAACAGCACCCTGCCCGCGCCGTCAAGGCAGACGATGCGGGCGGCGGGCCGGTCGCTGATCTGCATGACCGGCGTGCCTAGGGCCGGCCGTCCTTGGGATCGCGCAGATCGTCCGGCCCGGCGAGGTCGTCAGGCCCGTTCAGGTCCTGCGGCCAGGTGTTGGCGTTGATGATCTCCCAGAACTCGTCCGGACGGCCGGCGGCCTGCTGGTCGCTCTGCTCCTGCAACTCGGCGGCGATGGCACGCTGCTCCTCGTAGGCGCCCTTCATCGCGTCGAGCCACTGCACCGGGTCGGCCCCCGCGCGCCGGGCGGAGCGCATCGCCATGTCGGCGTACTGCTCGGGCGTCGCGTTGAAGGTCCACCCGGTGCGTTCGGTGAGCTGCTCGTCGGTCAGTTCGCCGCGCTGCCAGGCGATGGCCTCGGCCAGATGTTCGGCGACGAACACGGCGTTGATGTAACCGGGCAACATCGCCGCCAGGGCGACGGCCGCGCGCTTCTCCCCAGGTGACAATTCGTCCCACTTCAGCACCCGCCGGCTCCTTCCGCTCCTCGGGCGCCACTGTACGCCTCGCCCCGGCGGACCGGAGGCGGCACCCGCCGCCATGGCGGCGCCCGTGGACGGCCAGGAGACGGTCAATCGGCGGTGACGACCAGGTCGGCCAGGTCCAGGTGCCGGGACAGTTCCGTGACATCGGGGTAGTAGGCCACGTACTGGCGTCCTCGGCTCACCCGCAGACAGGGCTGGTTGCCGAGGACCAGCGCCTCGACCTCAAATCCACTGCTATCGACCCATTTCACGTCACAAAGGCTATGGAGTCGCAGGTCAACGGCGGGCAACAGAGCGCGTGGGTTTGTGTCTCCTTACTGTCGTCCGACCGTAATGCAGGTTGGTGTCCCCTATACCCGGACATGTCGGCGGTCCTCTCCAGACGCCGGCACGGCGCCGCACACCGCGCCGGACAAGTCATCGGCGGCACCTTGCGGAAGATGGCCCGGCAACGACGCCCTGGAGCGGTAATCTGCCTCAACGTGAGCGAAGAGGTGAGTGCCCGGTGATCTCCGAGTATGTTCTGACGCTGTCCTGCCCCGACAGGCCGGGAGTCGTCGCGGCCGTCTCCGGGCTGCTGGCCGACCGAGGGTGCAACATCACCGAGAGCCAGCAGTTCGGCGACCGTGGCGCCGGGCGCTTCTTCATGCGCGTCCAGTTCACCTCCGCCCTCGGTGAGGACGAACTGCGCGCCGCCTTCGCCGAACTGGCGCCCGACCTCACCATGGACTTCCGGCTCCATGACCTCGCCGTCAGGCCGAAGGTGCTGGTCATGGTGAGCAAGCTCGGCCACTGCCTGAACGACCTGCTCTATCGGGTGCGCTCAGGCCTGCTCGACATCGAGATCGTCGCCGTCGTGTCCAACCATCCCGACCTGCGCCCGCTCACCCAGTCGTACGGCATCGACTACCACCACCTGCCGGTGACCCCCGAGACCAAGCAGCGCCAGGAGGCCGAGGTCCTCACGCTCGTCGACCACTATCACGCCGAGCTGGTCGTGCTGGCCCGTTACATGCAGGTGCTCTCCGAAGACCTGTGCGCCAAGCTCTCGGGCAAGGTGATCAACATCCACCACTCGTTTCTGCCGTCGTTCAAGGGCGCCAAGCCGTACCACCAGGCCCACGCGCGCGGGGTGAAGCTCATCGGCGCCACAGCGCACTACGTGACGGCGGACCTCGACGAGGGCCCGATCATCGAGCAGGAGGTCGCCCGGGTCAACCACACCCACTCGCCGGAAGACCTGGCCGCGATGGGCCGCGACGTCGAGTGCCTGGCGCTCGCCCGGGCCGTGCGGTGGCACGCCGAGCAACGGGTGGTGCTCGACGGCCACAAGACCATCGTCTTCCCCCGCTGAACGGGCGCTGAAGGCCCCGTCGGGCAGCGAGCCGATACCCGCCGGCGGCACGGGGCCGTCCCCGCAACAAGGCGGGCGGTGTGCTCGCGGGCCGGGCGGACGTCCCGGCCGGCGAGGGCTGATCTCGGCCGGCCGGGGACGTCTCAGCCGGTCACAGGCCGGTGTGCTCGGCGAGGAAGGCCAGCTGATCGGCCATGAGGTCCACCGAACGGCTGACCGCGCGCGCTCCGTGCCCCACCTCGTTCTCGTTGCGCAGCAAGATGGGCCGGTCGTCCGCCGCCTGGCCGTGCTGGAGCGCGGCGCACATCTTCCAGGCGTGCAGCGGGTGCACGCGGGTGTCGGACCCGAAGACCAGGAACAGCGTCGCCGGGTAACGCACGCCCTCACGGACATGGTGGTAGGGGGAGTAGCCCCACAGCCAGGAGAACTGCTCGGGATCGTCCGCCGTGCCGTACTCGACGTTCCACGTGGCCCCGAGGCCGAACTTCTCGTACCGCACCATGTCCAGCAGCGGGGCCGCGCACGCCACCGCCGCGTACAGCTCGGGCCGCTGCGTCAGCGCGGCCCCCACCAGCAGGCCGCCGTTGGACCCGCCGGAGATCGCGAGCTGCTCGGAGGTGGTGACGCCCGTGGCGATCAGATGCTCGGCGGCGGCGTGCAGGTCGTCGAAGACGTTCTGCTTGTCGGCGAGCATGCCCGCGCGGTGCCACTGCTCGCCCTGCTCGCCGCCGCCACGGAGCTGCGCGACCGCGTAGACGCCGCCGGCCTCCACCCATGCCAGGGTCGCCACCGAGAAGCCCGGGGTCATGGGCAGGCCGAACCCGCCGTAGCCGTACAGGATCGTCGGCCGGGGACCGTCGCCGGGCTTGGACACCACGATCATGTGGACCTCGGTGCCGTCGGCCGACCGGTAGACGACCTGCTCGGTGTTCACCTGCGGGATCTCCACGGCCCCGGGCGAGGCCGCCCAGAGCGTGGTCTCCCCTGTGCGGGCGTCGTAGCGCTGGATGCTCGTCGGGGTGGTGTTGTCGGTGTAGCCGAACCACGCCTCGTGGCCGCCCTCGGGCCGCTCGTGAATGGCGCCGATCGTGCCGAGCCCGGGAGTCGGCACCTGGCCGACCTTGACGCCGGTGGCCAGGTCATGGACGGTGATCTCGCTGACGGCGTGCCGGGTCCAGCCGACCAGCATCACCGGGTGTTCCAGATCGTCCAGGATCGCGAAGTCGGACATCACCGCCTCGGGATCCTCAGGGATGAGATCGCGCCAGCTCTCGTAGCCGGTTTCGTCCGGAGAGGTCACGCAGATGCGGGCCCGGGGGGCGTCGCGGTCGGTGAAGACGTACAGGCGCCCGTCGCGCCCGTACAGCAGGCTGGTCTGCGCGTCCACGCCCTGCTGGACGATGGTCAGCTCGGGGGCGTCGATCGGCGAGGCCGACAGGTCGGCCGTCCACAGGTCGTTGCGCGGAGCCGTGCCCCGGGAGGCCGAGATGGTCAGCCGGCGGCCGTCCTTGGAGACCGCGACGCCGTAGTAGTTGGTCTTCTCCAGCCCTTCGCCGAGGACCATGACGTCCTGCTCGGTGGGCGTGCCGAGGCGGTGCAGGTAGACGCGGCGGTGGAACTGCTCTTCGCCTTCGGGCACCTGGCCGGGCGCGAGCCTGCGCACGTAGTAGAACGCCTCGCCGCCGGGCATCCAGGCGATGGGGGAGTAGCGGCAGCGGTCGATCGGTCCGTCGACGCGCTCGCCGGTGACCACGTCGATGACGTGCAGCCGGGACTCCTCGTCGCCGCCGACCGAGATCTGGTAGGCCAGCCGCCGGCCCTCCTTGTCCGGCTGCCAGGAGTCGACGGTGGTCAGCCCGGACGGATCCATCGCCATGGGGTCGAGCAGGACGTGCTCGTGCCCGTCGGGGTCGGCAGTGTAGAGCACGGCGTGCTCCTGGTCGGGGGTGCGGCGCATGAAGAAGCTGCGGTCTCCCCGCCAGACCGGAGCGCCGACGGTGCCCGAGCGCACCAGTTCGGCCAGGCGGTCGCGGAAGGCGCCTCGCCTGGGTGACGCGCCCATCGCCTCGCCGAACAGCTCGCCTTGCGCGTCGAGCCACTCTTTGACCTCGGGCTGCTCAGGGTCTTCCAGCCAGCGATATGGGTCGGGCACCGGCGTGCCGTGGTACTCGTCGACCACGTCGTCACGGCGTGCCTTCGGATACGGCGTTCGCGTCATGCAGCCGAGCCTATGGCACCTCGTTACCCGACGTGGAGCATCGTTTCCGGTCCGTTGCACCGATGGTTGACACGCCGGATGTTCCCCGATCTGTAGTGATCTTTCCCCAATAGGTTTGCTTAGCGGGGTGAAACGGACATAAACCGGGAGGCGGGGCCTGGGAGACACGACCGTTAATTGGGGTGGCGGGAGAGTCGACCGAGAGGCCACACTTGCTGAAGGGCGGTGCCGTGGAACCCATCCGCTGGGCCGTCCGGCGGAGGTGCACGTGACGGAAGCATCCGGAGCCCAAGACGACGGGCCGCAAGCCGGGATGCGCCGCGGCGCATCCCAACCGATGGGGGCGCTCGCAGCGGGGAAGGCCCGCTGATGCGCCAGGTGCTGCTGCTGAACGCCACGTTCGAACCGCTCACCACCCTCAACCTGCATCGAGCCGTCGTGCTCGTGATCAGGGAGAAGGCCGATGTCGTCCATCGCGATGGCCGGGGCGCCGTGCTGCGCTCGGCCTCGCGCACGGTCGACGTCCCATCGGTCATCCGGCTTCGGCGCTATGTGCGTATTCCCTATCGTTCTCGTATCCCGCTGACCCGGGCCGCGCTCATGCGCAGGGACGACTACCGCTGTGCCTACTGCGGCCAGCGGGCAGAGACCATCGACCACGTGCTTCCACGCTCCCGCGGCGGGCAGCACACCTGGGAGAACTGCGTCGCCTCGTGCATGACGTGCAACCACCGCAAGGCCGACCGGCTTCTGGAGGAGATCGGCTGGTCGTTGCGCGTGGCTCCGGTGGTGCCCAGGGGCGTCCACTGGCGGCTCATCGGCGCCCAACTCGACGGCGACCCCCAATGGGCGCCCTACCTGGCAGAGAACGCGGCCTGACCGGGCCTCCGCGCCCGCCCGGCAAGGCGGCCTGACCAGGTCTTCCTGCCTGGCCGGGAACGCGGCTGGACCAGGTTTTCAGGCCTGGCGGGCAACGTGGCCTGACCAGGTCTCCGCCTGGCCGGGAACGCGGCTGGACCAGGTCTTCAGGCCTGGCGGGCAACGTGGCCTGACCAGGTCTCCGCCTGGCCGGAACGCGGCTTGACGAGATCTTCGCGTCTGGCCGGCAACGTGCCTGGCCGGGTCTTCGCGCCTGGCCGGAACGCGGGCTGACCGACCGAGGTCTCCGCGTGCCGGCCGGGCGGCGTCGTACCCTTGGGGCATGCCGCGTTACGACTATCGATGCCGCTCTTGCGGCTCGACCTTCGAGCTGTCCAGGCCCATGTCCGCGGCGGGAGACGCCGCGCTCTGCCCCGAGGGCCACGACGACACCGTGAAGCTGCTGTCGACCGTCGCCGTCACCGGCGGCGCCTCGGCGCCGCGTACGGCCGGTCCCGCCGGTGGCGCCGGCGGGGGTGGTTGCTGCGGCGGTGGTTGCTGCGGCTGACGCGCGGTGCGCGCGGGCCGGGTGAAGCCACCCGGCCCGGCGAAGCCGTGGCCGCCGGGCCGGGTGGCGCCGTCAGGCCGGGCGGCGGTCGGTCAGTGGCGTGAGCGTGCGCGCGGGACGCCGGTCGGGAGCGGTTCTGCGCTGGAACGGGAGATAGCGCTCGGCGCGATGCGGCCGGGCGGGCACCAGGGTCGGCTCCACCGCGACGATGCGGTCGAACCGGAAGGCGCGGATGCCGACCTTCGTGCGGCACCATCCCACGAGATACCAATGGTCGCGGTGGACGAGGCAGGTGACCGGCTCGACGTCACGGGAGGTGACCCGGCCGGCCGCGTCGCGATAGTGGAGCCGCACCACCTGCCGACCGGTCACCGCGCCCGCGATCGTGCGGGCGCGCCGGGCGACGTCGGGTGGCAGCGGCGTGGTCAGGGTGTCGAGGGTCGTCGCGATGACCTCGTCGCCGAGGTCGAGGTTGTCGAACACGCGGCGCAGCCCGCGGCGGGCGGTCAGCGCCTGCGGACCCTCGCCCAAATGGGCCAGGGACAGGGCGAGAGCGGCGACTTCGGCGGTCGTCAGGGGCGGCGTGGTGACGTTGGCCATACGTCCAGACTACGTCTCGACGCCGACATTTTTCGAACACCAGATCTTGTCATGGCCATCCGGAGGGTGACTGTTGGTCACCTTCCGGTGAGGGCCGGCTTGCCCTTACGCCACCGCTCGTGCACGGCCGCGCGGCATCTCTGAGAGAGAGGTGCCGCCTGTGCGACGAGGGGGCACCGGCGACCCCGGAGCGGGCGCGGCGGTCGCGCCCGAGGGCGCCCGCCGCCGTGCCCGCCCGAGGCGGCGCTCAGTGCTGGGAGAGCTGGGACAGATCGCGGGAGGCGCCGGTGGAGGCCGAGGTGGTCAGGGCGGCGTAGGCCTGCAGCGCCACGCTCACCGAACGCTCGCGGTCGCGCGGGCGGTAACGGCCGAGATCGCCCAGCAGCCGCTCACGGCGCGCCGCCAGATCGGTCTCGGAGACCTTCAGCTCGATGCCGCGGCCGGGGATGTCGATCTCGATGAGGTCGCCGTCCTCGACCAGGGCGATGATGCCGCCCTCGGCCGCCTCAGGAGAGGCGTGCCCGATGGACAGGCCCGAGGTGCCCCCGGAGAAGCGGCCGTCGGTGATCAGCGCGCAGGCCTTGCCGAGCCCCTTGCCCTTGAGGAAGCTCGTCGGGTAGAGCATCTCTTGCATGCCGGGGCCGCCCTTGGGGCCCTCGTAGCGGATGACCACGACGTCGCCGGCCTTGACCTTGTTGCCGAGAATGCCCTCGGAGGCGTCCTCCTGCGACTCGAACACCACGGCGGGCCCGCTGAACCGCCAGATCGACTCGTCGACGCCGGCCGTCTTGACGATGGCGCCCTCGGGCGCGAGGTTGCCGTACAGCACGGCCAGGCCGCCGTCACGGGTGTAGGCGTGCTCGAAGTCGCGGACGCAGCCATCGGCGCGGTCGAGGTCGAGGGACTCCCACTGGGCGTCCTGGGAGTAGGCCTTCACGGTGCGGACGTTGCCGGGCGCGGCGTGCCAGAGCTCCAGCGCCTCGGGCCGGACGTCGGGGGACATCGGGTCCCAGGCGGAGAGGAAGTCGGTGAGGGAGGCCGCGTGGATGCTGTGGGCGTCGCGGTGGAGCAGCCCCGCGCGGTCGAGCTCGCCGAGGATCGCCGGGATTCCGCCGGCGCGGTGGACGTCCTCCACGTGGTACTTGGCGGTGGCGGGCGCGACCTTGCACAGGCAGGGCACGCGCAGCGACAGCTCGTTGATCTCTTTCAGGCCGAAGTCGACGCCGGCCTCGCGGGCCGCCGCGAGCAGGTGGAGGATCGTGTTGGTGGAGCCGCCCATGGCCACGTCGAGCGCCATGGCGTTCTCGAAGGCGTCGCGGGTGGCGATGCTGCGCGGCAGCACCGACGCGTCGTCGCCCTCGTAGTAGCGCTTGGTGATCTCGACGACCTGGCGGCCGGCCCGCTCGAACAGCGCCTTGCGGGCCTTGTGGGTGGCCAGCGTGGTGCCGTTGCCCGGCAGGGCCAGGCCCATGGCCTCGGTGAGGCAGTTCATCGAGTTGGCGGTGAACATGCCGCTGCACGAGCCGCAGGTGGGGCAGGCGTTCTCCTCCATCTCGAGCAGCTCGGCGTCCGACACGCTCTCGTCGGCCGCGGCGATCATGGGGTCGATCAGGTCGAGCTTGCGGCCGAGCGCCTTGCCGGCCTCCATGGGGCCGCCGGAGACGAAGACCGTCGGGATGTTCAGCCGGAACGCGGCCAGCAGCATGCCTGGAGTGATCTTGTCGCAGTTGGAGACGCAGACCAGCGCGTCGGCGCAGTGGGCGTTGACCATGTACTCGACGGCGTCGGCGATCAGCTCGCGCGAAGGCAGGGAGTAGAGCATGCCCCCGTGGCCCATGGCGATGCCGTCGTCCACGGCGATGGTGTTGAACTCGCGCGGGATCGCCCCCGCCTCGCGGATGCCGCCGGCCACGACCTCGGCCACCTCGCGCAGGTGGACGTGGCCGGGGACGAACTGGGTGAAGCTGTTGGCCACGGCGATGATCGGCTTGCCGAAGTCCCCGCCGGCTACACCCGTGGCCCGGAGCAGGGCGCGGGCCCCCGCCATGTTCCTGCCGTGAGTGACCGTGCGAGATCTGAGGGCCGGCATGACCGTTCTCCCATCCGACGACTGCTGAGTCTTCAAATGGTACGGCCATCGCCCGACTGGCGAGACCCGCCGTCCACAGCGTGGACAAGATGTGACGGGCCCGCGGACATGACAAGGTCCTTCGGGATTCCCGGGGGCAGTGGTGCAACAGGGACGGGAATCCCGAAGGACCCTCTCGACGGTCGGCTATTCGGGGTAACGCGGGGGCAGGACCTCTTCGGCGACGGCGTAGATGTCCTCGACCTCATCGCTGGTCAGCGAACGTTCTCGGTTGGTGATCCACTTGCGCACGCGGGAGCCGTCGAAGACGTCCACCTCGCGGATGTTGAGGATCTTCCACGGGATCGCGGGCCCGTAGATGGCCAAGGAGGGCACCACGGTGATCTCACGGCCGAGCGTCTTGGTGATGAGTTCGCCGGCCTGGGAGGCCTCCCAGCGCGCCTCGTCGAGACGGGGCTTCTGGTTGAACGGCCCGTGGAACAGCTTGCGGTGCGACTGCACCCGGACCGGCAGCCGCTTGTCCCACTTCTCGGAGTCGACGGCGTACACCCCGGTGGGGCCGACGACCAGATGGTCGATCTGCGCGTCGCTGTTGGGGATGGCCCGGGCGTGCAACGTGAGGTAGCCGTTCTTCTCCAGCTTCCTGAGCTGGGCCTCGGTGCGCCGCTCGGCGGCCGACGCGCGGCGCCAGGGCGGGACCGAGGAGACCGTGCGGGCGCGGTACACCGTGTCGGCGATGGCGGCGATGATCGCCGCGACCAGGCCGAGCCGCCAGCTCCACAGCGGGATGCCGACCAGCAGCCCCGCACCGGCGGCGATCAGAGCACGCAGGCGCAGATGGCGGTATTTGGGCTGCTGAAGCAGGCCGAGCAACGACGCGCGGCCGACCGGGGCGTAAGTCTCCTCCGGGGCGGCGGGCCGTGATCTCGGCTGCGAAGGGCGGTCACTCACCCAGATGGGTGACGTACTGTGACCGTCATCGGGTTCTAGGCCGGAATCCACGTAACTCACGGTAGTTGACGCCCAAGGGTGTGCCTAGTGTTGGCTAGTTCACATTTTTGTGGCCCCGCGTTCCCGCATTGTAAGGCGGAAGGACGGGTATCTATTTCTCTTCTCCCTAGAGAAGTCGTGGTCACAGGCCCTACTGTGCGGAAGCGTGGCGCACATTCATGATCTTACAGCCCTGGAGCAGGCCGCGGCCGTCAGAGCCCGGGAGCTGTCCCCCGTCGAGATCGCCAAGCACTATCTGGAGCGCGTGGAACGGCTCGACCCCCGCGTCGGCGCGTTCGTCACGCCGACTCCCGAGCGTGCCCTGGAGGAGGCCCGCCAGGCCGAGGCCAGGGTCCTCTCCGGCGACGACCTGCCTCCACTGCTCGGCGTGCCCATCCCGATCAAAGACCTGAACCTCGTCAAGGACGTGCCGATACGCTTCGGCTCGGCCACCTACGAGGGCTTCGTGGCGCCCGTGGACGACAGCGTGGTCGAGCGGCTTCGCGAGGCCGGCACGATCATGCTCGGCAAGACCGCCACCCCCGAGTTCGGGCTGCCCTGTTACACCGAGACCGACGTGTCACCTCCCTCGCGCACACCCTGGGACCTGACGCGCTCGGCCGGAGGTTCGAGCGGGGGAGCGGCGGCCGCGGTCGCGGCCGGGCTCGCACCCGCGGCGCAGGGCAGCGACGGGGCGGGCTCGATCCGCATCCCGGCCTCGGTCTGCGGCCTGTACGGCATCAAGCCCACCAGAGGGCGCATCTCGTTCGCCCCCGTCATCCCTGACCTGGCGGGCCTGTCCACCAACGGCCCGATCGCCCGCACCGTGGCCGACGCCGCGGCGCTGCTCGAGGTGATGGCGCACAACCAGCCGGGCGACCTGTACGTGGCGCCGCCGTCCCCCGTGGGCTTCGTGGAAGCGGTCACCCGCGAGCCCGGACGTCTGCGCATCGGCAGGAACGCCACCCCCGTCGTGCCGGGCGCCGAGGTGCACCCCGACGTCCTCGCCGCCTACGACAGGGCGTCAGAGCTGCTCGAATCGCTGGGCCACGAGGTCGTGGACATGCCGCCCGCGTTCAACGGCTCCATTCTGGGCGAGTTCGAGCGGCTGTGGTTCTGCTTCGCCTGCCTCCACCCCGTCGACCCGTCCATGGAAGCCGAACTGCGGCCGCTGACCCGGTGGCTGCGCGAGCGGGGCTTCGCCACCCCCGCCCCGGCCTTCCTGCAGGCCCAGGCGACGCTGCAGACCGCGACCCGCTTCGCGTTCCTGGTGATGAACGACTACGACGCGATCCTCAGCCCGACCGTCACCCAGCCGCCCGTGCCGGTCGGCTGGTTCGAGGACGTCGAGGACCCGGAGGAGACCTTCCACCGCATGGAGCGCTTCGCGCCGTTCGCCGCGCCCTACAACATCAGCGGCCAGCCCGCGGTCAACCTTCCTCTGCATTGGACGGACGCGGGACTGCCGATCGGCGTGATGCTGGCAGGCCGCATCGGCGGCGAGGCCACCCTCATCTCGCTGTCGGCGCAGGTGGAGGCCGCGGTGGGCGGCTTCTGGGGAGACCGCCGCCCCGAACTCTGGTGACCCCGGACCGCCGTGCGGCCCTTATGGCGGGCCGCCTGGTCGGCCCTGCGCGGATAAGGAGAGATTCCTGGGTGGACGCCGCCGGGAGAGTGGAAAAATACGCCCACCATTGGTATGGCCTATTGATTATGCATAATGGAGATCGTGGGCATATTTGAGCGAATTCCAGCATTGGGCACTCGGCGGGAACGAAGTGGCGCGATGGAGGAGAAGTCGCTCGGGCGTCTCCTGGAGCTCCTTTCCGAAGTGCGAGGAGAGATCGGCCGTGCCGACCAGAAGGCGGCCATCGTGCTCGGTGCCGCCGGCGTCGGGGCGGGCGCGCTGGTCGGCGCGGCGGCGAGCGGTCAGTGGAGCCGGCGTGCCATCCCTGGGCCGTTGCTGTGGAGCTGGTGGGCAGGCGTCCTGGCCTTCTTCTTGGGCATTCTCGCCCTCACCGCGGCGTTGTACCCCCGTGCGGCCCCCCGGTCCCCAGGCTCGGGTCGTGCCTACTTCGGGGAGTTCGCCGAGACTTTCACTGCCGCTGTCGCCCTGGGCCGGGAAAACCCGGACGAGGGCACCCGGAGGAGCGTGGAACTCGCCGCCGGGCAACTGCGGCGCTTAGGCGCCATCGTGGACCGGAAATACGGTTTGATCCGCTGGGGTATGCTGCTTCTCCTTGTCTCTCTCTCCTGCTGTGCGGTGTCCTTTTTGCTCGCCCAGATCATCGGGTGAAATTCTGCGAAGACGCCGGTCGAGCTGGTCCGGGTGGTAACGGACGAGATTGAGGAGGGCGATCGAGAGCGGACCCCGTACCCCGCTTTCCACCCGCCGTCGCCACACGAGACCCCCGTCCTGATATCCCTCCGCCAAGAGCGCCGTCAGCAGAGCGCGGCCGGCCGCGGTGTCCTCGTCGCCCGCCGGGGCCAGGTGGAGCCCGCATTGGCGGGCGATGTCGTTCCACAGGTTGCGGTGCGCGCGCATCCGGGCGCGGGCCCCTTCCCTCGCGACGCGGTGGCGCCGGCCCGGCGCCGGCCAGGGGGCGGCCCGCGAGAGGCCGCCCCCCGGCCGATCCGTCCGGCCCGCCGGCCATGAGCGGGCGGGTGCCGCCAGGTCCAGTCGCGCCCCGAGCAGGGCGACCCCGGCGGCCAGCACGGCCACCCCCAGCGCCGTGGCGACGATGGCGCCGGCCCCCGCCAGGCGGCACCACACCAGAACCCATCCCGCGCAGACCAGCACGCACGCGCAGTGGGCGATGACGGCCACGACGGCCTCGCCCCCGACACGCCCTCGGGCGCCCCGGTGTGCCCGTCCCACCCTGAGCAGGCCCTGCCGGACCAAAGAGACGTCCTCGGCGCCCGGGGTCGCCCGGCCCCGCCTGACGGCCGGGCGCACGGGGGAGGGGCGCATGGTGGCCGCCACTCGCGCGCCCGTCGCCATCAGCGCGGCGCACAGGAGCAGGCCGGGCAGGGCCGCCGCCGGTCCCGGGATCAGCGCACCGGCGATCCCCGCAGAGGCCGGCACGAGGATCGCGGAGAACAGGACGAGCAGCGCCAGGTACCGCCAGGCCGCCGGGCCGCGCGGCATCCTGAGCTCGGGACGGGGACGGCGTTGTCGTAAGGCGTCGCCGCGTCGCGTCTCGGCCAGTTCGTCCAGCGCGAGGGCCGCGGCGTCGAACTTCGCGGCCAGCCCTTCGCTCGCCTTCACCAGTCGCCACCGTCCATGCGGCTCCACGGGCGCGGCGGTGACGTGAGTGGCATGCTCTGTCACGCTTCCTCCTGAAGGGACGCGGATTCCCGAAGGGCCAAGGTCGCCGGTTCCGGCGCCGGGGTGATGGCCAGTTGTTTCTCCAGCCGATCGCTCAGGCGGGTGTACGCGGCGCGCACCGGGCCCGGGTCGAGGTCCCGGATGCTGCGCGCCGTCTCCGCCAGCGGCCCCCGGCCGGGCTGGGGCTGGTCGACGCCTTCGAAGATGCGAAATGGCAGATCAGGGAGATGGGGGCCGGCATCGGCAGGCCCGCGATCCCGCACGCTGGGCTCTGGCTGAGCCGCGGAATCCGCGGGCGTGGCGATGTCGCCGCTGAGGAGCGGCCGGGGCGGCCGCTGCCCCGCGGCTCCGTGACGCAGCCGCGCGGGCAGGATCACCGTGTGCCAGGGGCGCGCCAGCTCCGCCCGGATGACCGCGGCCACCTCGTCGTGGCAGGAGCGCAGGTCCCGGAAGGCGTGCTCGTAGGCGGTGAGCGCCTCCCCGGCCTTCTTGTCCAACCGCACGCCCTGCCTGGTGACGGTCCGGTACCGTCGCTCGGCCTCGCGCAGGTTCTCATGGTAGGGCCGGTAGATCAGCACCTCCAGGGCGATGACGGTCAGTGCCAGCACCATGAGGAGCAGCAGGACGCTCCAGCCGGGGGCCGTCACCGGACGCGTCGCGTCGGCCGCGGCCAGCTGGCCGCGCAGCAGCGCCCACAGGCCGTAGACACTGAGGACGGCGAGCGGGAAGGCGAGCAGCAGGGCTCCGTAGGACGCCCGCATCAGGCGGCGAGGAGGTGGCTCGTCGGGGCTCGGCGTGCGGCGTGCGGCGCGGGCGGTGCGATAGACCGGGCCGGCGATGACCCGGCCGCAGGCGACCAGGCTGAGCGCCAGCACGAGTGCCGCGATCCATCCGACCGCCCTCTCCGCGAGCGGAGCGTGCAGTGGGATCTTCAAGATGTCCAGGAACGCCTGCTGGAAGAAGGTCGCGTCGAAGTACGCGACGCCGACGATGGTCAGCACGGTGAGGATCTTCAGCCACTGCGGAGCCTCCCCGCGGTCGTGCGCCGGGAGCGCCGCGAGATCGCGCTCCGCCCGGGTGATGTCGCCTCGCGCCCTGCCGATCGCGCCGCTGTGCAGGAACGTGCGGAACTCGCCGAGCGCACCGGTGGCACGGTCCCTGCTCTGGCCCACGGTGCCGCGCTGGCGGCTGAGATAGGTGTGGTAAGCGTCGAGCTTCCTCGTCGCCGTCTCGCTGGCCTCGGTGAGCTCGGCCATCTCGCCGTAGTCCAGTTGCTCGGGGGAGTGCGGGTCGACGAGCGAGCCGTAGACGACCTGCTGGTGCAGGCCGCAGGCGCAGCCGTGGTGGCAGGGCAGGACGATGTCCTCGGCCCTGATGGGCGGCGGCGCCCCCTCGTCGCCGCCGCCCTCCCCCCGGCCGCCCGGGCCGTACTCGGGGTCGCCCGGGTCATGGACGACGTGGCCTCCAGGCGGCTTCGCGCCGTTGCCCCCGGGCCGAGACGCCTCCGCGCGGGTGTTCATCTCGTCGTCGGGCGCATCGCCTCTGCGCGGGGAGGTCTCTGTCACGGCCGCCCTCCATAACGGATCGTGACGCGCCGGTTCTCCGCCATGCACGCCTCGTCGGCCACGCCCTTCGGGTGTTCCCGGGTGCACTTCCTCCCGGTCTCTCCCCGCCCCTCGGCGCGGGTGCCCGGTGAGGCGAGCCCATGCGCCAGCAGGTATCGCAGGACGGCCGAGGCCCGTCGCTGGGAGAGGTCGCGATTGTATGCGGCGGAGGCCCGGGAGTCGGTGTACCCGATCACCTCGACGACGTGCCGCCCCTTGCCCACGACCTGGGTGAGCAGAGCTTTGGCCCGCGCGGTCAGCGTGGCGGAATCGGTGGCGAACAGCAGTTCCGAGGGGATGTCGTCGGATCTGGGGTCCTTGTGGATGGCGGGGAAGGCGATCACGGGATCATCCGTGCGGTCCACGCCGCTCCGGACGGTCCGAGTCGCGCCTGGCGGCTGCACGCATCCGGTGCCGCCCACCTTCAGACTCCGGCACACCTCCCTCCAGTAGCCCTTGAGCCATTCGGCGTGCTCGCTGGACAGGACGCGGTCGGACACTTGCGTGCCGATGCCGAACAAGCGCGTGTCGACGCCCCCCAGCCGCGCCAGACCCTTCGCGCGAGGACAGGCCCGCAGGGCGCCGTCAGGGTCGGCGCCGTCCTTGAGGACGCGGCGCAGGTCCAGGCATCCGGAGTTGGACAGCCCGTCGGTGATCACCGCCAGCCTCCTGGCGGTCGGCCCCTTCTGATCGACGCCCTCCTGGCCGTCGTCGCCGCCGAGGATCTCGCCCGCCTGGGTCATCGCCCCGAGGACGTCGGTGCCCGTGCTCAGCGGCGCGGTGTCCTCGGCGGAGGCGATCGCGTCGGATACGCATCCGATCATTTCCTGCTCTTCCTGCGCCACGGTGGCGTCCCCTCCGGTCGCCGGCGGCATCGCGGCGCGCAGCGTCGGCCACGCCGTCTTGGTGGAGGCCCCTTCGAAGGCGCCGATCGAGACGAGATGCTCGCCCTCGCCCTGGAAGTCCCCGCCCATGATCGCGGTGACCACTCCCTTCGGGTCGAGCGTCCGGCTCTGCTCTCCCTTGGCGGGCAGGAAGGAGGCCGTCACGTCCACCAGGAAGACCGTGTGGGAGGCGATCTTCGCCTCCGCGTCCGGTACGCGGGGAGCGCTCAGCCACGCGCACGCGTCGCCGTCCTCCGCGACCGGCTGGGTGAGATCGCACGCGGACAGGGACGGGAAGGCGAGCACGGCCGCGACCAGCGGCGCGAGCGCCCGGCGAGCCCTCGGCGGCGGCTCAGCCTCCATCGCGGGCTCCTTCCAGAGCCCGGCCGCCGTCGTTCTCCTGCGGGGCGACCGGCACGCCCAGGTGGTGAAGCAGGCTGCGCAGGGCCGAGTCGCTCTGCACGATGAAGTCGAACTCTTCCAGCTCCCTGTGGTCGACCACCAGGTCGCTGAGGGCCTTGAACAGGCGATCGGACTCGTCGAAGCGTTCCTTGAGCATGTACCTGAGCACCTGGGTGGCGTCGCCCTCCTCCTGGGCCAGCGCCATGGCGTACGGCGCGATCCACGTGGCCTTCTCGGCGGTGATCTCTCCCACGCCTCTGAGCGACTGCAGGAGGATCTCCTGCCACTGGTCGCGCCGGAGCCGGAGTTGTTCGACCAAGACGCGCCGATGCTCCCCTTGGGCGTCCAGCAGGAGCCGCTGCCGCCAGACCTCCTCCAGGTCCTTGCGCACGGGCTCGCACACGTCGACCCACACGCGGATGTTGCCCTTGACCTCGCCGTCCTTCATGCACGAGACCAGCGCGGGCCCGATGGCCCTCTCAGCCTCGGCCGGCCGGTAGGGCGGGTACTGTCGCGCGATCGGGCGGATGGCGGCCTCCACGCGCTCCTGGATGGTGCCGCGCAGGCGGGTGAGGCTCTGCCGGACCTCGGCCGTCTTCTTCGTCATGTGGTCGTCGTCGGCCATGGCGCTCACCTCCCAGTCGCAGCGGACGCGTACCGAGAACGGGAAGCCGTCGCCCTTGGCAGGCGTGAGGATCGTGAACTCCTGGGAGGGTTCCTCCACCACGACCGGCCTCGGCACCGGACGCTCCTCCATCCCCGGGCGGTCCGCGCGGCCGGTGATCCGGCGCCAGAGGCCCTGCCACCACGCGACCGTGAACATCTCCCGCCACGACGGCAGGACGGGGGATGTGCCGGCGTCCCGGCGCCGGCGTCCCGTTGCCGGACGTATGTCATCGCTCACCTTGCTCCTCCTGGGCGTTCTTGGCCGCTCTCTTGACCCACATCCGGCGGTAGGAGCGGAGCCGATCTGTCTGGTCCTTCATCTGGGGGTCCAGCTCAAGCCGCCGGACCAGGTCGGCGAAGCTCTCGCGCAGCTCGGGGCGGACGCGGCCGCGCGCCTCCCACCGGCTCAGCACCCGCCAGGCCTCCTGGATGGACTCCGGCTGTGAGCAGGCCAGCGCCCACAGGGAGGCGTGCGCGTCGGCGGTGAGGCAGAAATCCTCGCCCATCTCGGCGAGGCGGCACTGGATGGTGTGGTCGCGGCCGGGTGCGCCGTTCGACGGCCGGGACCGCAGCCGGGCGAGCCGGACCCAGGTGCGGGCCGCCTGCGCCCGCATGGGGACGAAGGCCTTCCAAAGGCACATTTCGCCTAGGACCGCAGCTTCCAGACCCTGGAGGTACATCTCCACGAGCGCGTGCTCGACCAGGGAGTCGAAGCGTTCCCAGGGGTCGGCGGCGGCGATGCGCAGCGCCTCGGTAGCGTCCTCGGGGAACCAGGTGGCGATGCGGGTCCCGTACGCGCGGATGGCGACGGCCTGCTGCTGCCACTCGCCCGAGCGCGACCACCTGCGCAGCCGGGCCCGCAGCCGCATGACCTTGTCCTGCTCTCCCTCCCCCTGCCAGGTCGCCATGAGCGCCTCTATCAGCCAGGCGGCGCCGCGGTGCACCTTCAGGTCCCGAGAGTGGCTCCAGGGCTTGAGCACCTCCTGGTAGACGACGTCGTAGTCCTCCGCCGCGATGATCGCCAACGACTGGGCGCAGCGCACCTGGGTGACCAGTGTCCGCGCGCCGGCGCAGACCTCCATCAGCCAGTGGAGCAGCGGCGTCCGAGCACTGTCGTAGTCGTTCCACACGACCCACAGCAGAGCGCGGGCCAGGCGCGGTTCAGGCATGCGGACGCTGAACGCGCCGGCCGCCGGCCCGCCGTTGCCGGCCGGACCCAGCGTCAGGTGCCGCAGCCGTGTCGGCAGCGGGTCTCCGAACACCTTTCTGCCGGTCGTCCCGGTCGGGCGCTCGACCTTGTAGAGACGGTCCGCGAGCGCGCGGGCCGCGTTGATCACTTCGGTCACCGGCAGCCGGTCCAGCACCGCCGATGCCAGGACGTAGGACTGGTGCAGCGGGGAGTCGCTCTCGCCGCTCTCTCTGAGCAGCCGCCTGGCCAGCTCGACGAGTTGCGCGTCGCGGTAGACGGAGATGAGCACGTCGAGATCGGGTTTGCGGTCCTGCAGCGCCCACTGCGCGATCGCGCGAGCGAACTGGACGGCGGCCCTGGGAGTGGTGGAAGCCCCCGAGGTCATCTCCTCGTACCAGCTTCGCGCCGCCGGGCTCGCGGCGACGGCGTCCGAGACGAGACGGCCCGCCCTGTCCAGGGCCTGGCGGTCCACGTGGCCGTCGACCGCGTACACCCCGGCGGCGATGTGGTGGGCCACGACGTCGAGCGGTTGGGGAGGCACGTGCCACACCACGTTGTCCGGCGGCCACGGAAGCTCTGAGCCGTCCGGCTCGTCGGTGAGGACGATCAAGGTGGCCTCGATCTCGGTGAGCCGCTTGACGAGCTGGCCGATCTGCGCCTCGCCCAGCTCGCGCACCCACCCCATGCCACTGGCGTCGACCAGGTGTCCCTGGCCTCGCAGGAGCTCGGCCATGACCGCGCGCAGCCCGCCTGCCCCGTCCAGCACGTTGACCCGCGCCGCCGGCCTCCCCCGCTGCGGCAGGCCGTACAGCGCGGTGATGCCCGATGACCGTCGCCCGGTCCCGGCCCTCTTGTTCAGGAACACCAGAGGTTCGCGCCGCAGCCGGTCGCGCAGCCGGCGGTCGGAGGCCGTCAGCGCGTGGACCCTGTCGCATTCCGCCAGCACGGAGGCGCTGAGTGGACCGCCCGCCTGGGTCAGGCGCTCCCGTTCCGAGCCGTAGTAGTTGTTCGTGACGTCTCCGGCGACCCAGTCGCGGCCGTACCAGGTCTCCGCCCGCATCCTCCGCGCGGCGGACTCCTCGCCGGTGTTGTCGCGCAGGGACGCCTCGTCCTCGCTGGCGGTCTGCGGGCCCTCGACCGGCTCCTCCTGCACCCAAGGATCCGGGCGGGCCGACTCGCCGTCCGGCCGTCGCCCGCCCTCCGCCGGGTTCCCGCCGGGCACGGCGCCCGCATCGCCCGCCCCCGAAGGCAGGGCCGGGACTCCCGGAACCGCACCGTGGGCGGGTGCGCCGTCGGACTCGGGGGAGGCGTGGCGAGGCGGGGATTCCTCCGGAACGTTCCATGACGGCTGCCGCTTGCCCTCGGAGGCGTCATCGGCAGGTCGTTCTTGGGGCTGCGGAGTGTCGCCGTCGCTCATCGGTCCCCGCGCTCACCGTGGTCGTCGCTGTAGGTGTTGTTGACCACGTTTCCCTGCACCCAGTCGCGGCCGCGGAACTTCTTGGTCTTCATCGACGAACTGTTCTGCGGGGAAGATGAGCTGTTCTGCGGGAGGCGGGCCGTGGCGGGCGACGGCTTGGCGGCCGGCTCGGCGCCGGGCGTCGCCGAACGCCCGTGAGGGACGTGGATCCACGCCTCAGCGATGAAGTTCTTGTCCGGGATCTCGATCTCGGTTCTGGTGAAGCTCCTCTCCTGCAGGTCATGAAGGTCGTGCCCTCGCACCACCTCCTGGAAGATCGGCTGGGAGACGATGACCGCCAGGTAGGAGTCAGGGGCGGCGCGGAGCGCCTCCTTCAGCGCAGGTGCGTCGCGCAGCCGGCAGACGGTGTTCACGGCGTCGCCGGCGAAGCCGTTCTCGGCCACTCTGGTGAGCCCCACGTGCACGGCGAGCCGCATGCGCAGGCGGCTCGCCAGGGCGAGCGGCCGATTCCTCTCGTGCAACTGCGTGCGCAGCCCCCGGATGAGACCGGGGATCACGTGGGCCTCGTCGATGCCCGGCTGCAGCAGCGCGAGCTCTCCGTCGCCCTGCTGCTGGGTGATCCAGCGTTCGCGGCCGAGGTCCCCGCGCCGGTCGGCCTCCTCGAGCATCCCGACCAGCTGGCGCTGTGCCCAATCTTGCTCCACGAGGATGCGCGAGCTGTAGCTTTCCAGATCGACCGCGACGCATACTCTGCGGATCGCCTGGTTCCGGATTTCCATGAGCCTCCTTCAAGTAGACGGAAACATGCTGGTATTTCGGCATTTCTTCGGTCGAATGAGCGCACGCTACTCAGAACCGGCTCCGTACAACCCGTTCAAATATGGGATTGCGGACATCCGATGCGCGCCGGGCGACGGGGATGCGGCCGCAGCGCTTCTGAGGACCCCCGCGGACCGGCAGGCGTCACCGCCCCGGTGAGGTCTCCAGTGATCCCGGGGTGAGGGGATGGTGTGCGGAACGGTGGGGGGTCTTCAGCCGGACCCGGCCAAGCGGGCGAGTCCGTCGCGGTCGCGCACCCGCAGGCGGCGGTAACTGGTGTCGATCAGGGCGAGCCGCCGCAGCTCCGCGAGGGCCTTGTGCACGGCGGGTTCGGAGGCGCCGATGATTCCGGCAAGCTCGGGCTGGGTCAGCGAGACGGTGATCTCGTACCCTTGCGGGACGGGGCGGCTGTAGGACGAGAGCAGTTCCAGAAGGACGCGCGCAAGACGCCCCTTGACGTCATGTCCGCCGAAGTCGACGCGTCTTCGTGTCGCCCAGCGGAGCTTGTTCACCATGGCGGTGCTCACGATCACCGCGACATCCGCGTTCGCGGTGAGGAAGTCGCGGAACTCCTTTCCCCCTATGCGCCGCGCCACGACGGCGCCGGCCGCCGTGGCCGTGGCGATCCGCGGGGCGCCGTCCAGCGCCGCGAACTCGCCGATGAGGTCGCCCCCGACGCGAATGGCCAGAAGCGCCGCCTTCCCGGTGCCGGTGCTGGCCGTGATCTTCACGCACCCGTCCAGCAGGAGCAGCACATCGACGGTCCGGTCGCCCTCCACCAGGAGGTTCTCGCCCGCGCCGTACTGCCGCAGCGTGCCGAGTCCCAGTAGCCGCGCCCGGAGCCGGGGATCGATGCGGTCGAGCATGCTCCCCGCCGGCCAGGCGCCACCACGAGGGGTCCCCGTGGGCTCCCTGGCCTGTGATGGTCTCGCCATGGACACCTGCGCCTCCGCGATCGCCGTCGTCCGTTCCATTCATCGGCGGCGCGAACATCTCCGAGTGCCGATGCCCCATCCCGAACGGAGATCTTCATGCTACTCGGAAATCATGTGTCATCTATAGAAAAGAGAAAACTATTCAGCATAGAGCGATGTGAGTGGCTATTCATGTTTAGTGGGCGAAAGCTGGAGATGTTTATGTCTATGTTCGGACTTAACTAGAAATGTCCTGATTGATGCTTGGTGGTGTTCCTGGTCAGCTCGGCGGACGGGTGGGCGCGGGAGTGCCGGGCCGCCGCTCGTGAGCATTGGCAAGCAGGGTCAGCACGTGGGCGGTCACGTCCGCCAGGAGGGTCGAGGGGATGATGGGCGCCGCCGCGAGCGCGGAGAACAGGCTCGGCAGGCCGGGGAGCGGGAAGCCGTCGTCCCGGGTGGCCTCGTGGCCGACGTCGTTCTTGTCCAGATAGGACCGGCTGCGCGCCCAGGCGTCCAGCACCTCCTCCGGCGACGGGACGCCGAACCCGTGGCCGACGGGCGCCGCGTGGCGCAGCCGGATCAGCGGGGTCTCGGCGAACGTGAGCGCCACCTTGGAGCGCAGCGACAGGCTCTCGCGGGCCTGCGCGGGGATCCAGTGCATGGCCGTGCACGGTTTGCGGCACTTGGCGACGCAGGTGGCCATGGCGCCGGAGAGCTGGCTGTGCTGCCGGTCGAAGTACGCCCGCCAGCCCTCGCCCGGCTCCTGGGCGACGCGCAGCGTGCGCTCGGCGGCGGACTTCTCGGGCTTGGTGTGGTCGCAGTCGCGGTCGCCGATCACGCCGAACCGGCTGCCCGCCGCCCGCAGGCCCTCCGGCCAGCGCGCGGGGTCGCCCGAGTGGCCGAGCACCGGCTCGAAGGCGAGCAGCGGCAGGTACTCACTGGCGATGTGGAGCGCCGACACCACCGAGCTGAGCTCGCGCCGCTGCCAGCGGACCTGGATGACCTCCAGCAGCAGCCCGTAGGCGGGCCTGAGCGAGGACAGCGCCCCGCGCGGCTGCTCGCGCGGGGTCTGGGGCATGTGACACTCGCGCGCGCGGCGCCGGAGCGCGCTCGGAACGGCCTTCGCGTCGACCTCGGCGGCGAAGTCCTCGGCATCAAGGGTGAGCAGGCGCTGACCGAACTCGCACAGCGCGGGGATCATGCCGGGCTCCGGCATCACCAGGGGGGCGAGGGCGCCGAGGTCGCCGAAGGCGTACCGCCGGGCGAGCGCGGTGAGCAGATCGAGGGGGGCCGGGGGGTAGAGAAGGCCATGGGGCGCGTCCACCCGGACACCCTCTCACGCCACCGGTGACCTTCCGTCCAAGCGGGCGGCGGCCGTGCGGGCCAGCTCGACGAGCGCGGCAGGCGGCGGCGGCCCGGCAGGGGAGTGCACGTGGATGGCGAAGGTGCCCTCGGCGGTGCGCGCGGCGACGACGCCCGGGTACAGCATCGCCGCGCCGCCCACGCCGGGGACCTCGCGTCCTTCGACGCGGGTCAGCAGGTGCCCGAGCACCATCAGGTAACCGCCGCGCGCGCCGGCGGACGCGTGCACGTCCACGGTCACCGGCGTGCCGCCGGTCGTCCGGTAGCGGCAGGACCGCACGGCGAGCCAGGCCGGGGTGGGAAGCGCCTCGGAGTACGGCCCGGCCGCGCCCACCTCGATGCCGAGGGCACGCCGCAGGTCGGCCGGGGTGACCAGGGCGGCGGGGCCGTCGCGTTCCTCCTTCGGGGCGCGGAGGGGCACCTCGCCGAGGTTCTCCGGGGCGTCGAGCAAGCGCTCGCCGGTGTCCTCGTACGACGGGGCGGCGCGATGCCGGGAGCGCTCGACGACCTCGATCTCGTGAATCCAACCCAGCCGTCGCGCGATGCGGGCCCTGACCCTGTCGCCCTCGGCCAGCGGGCGCCAGCGCGCCTCGCCGATGCCGAGCGCCTTGACCTCGCGCCGCCGCCCGTCGTCGAGCGCGACCCAGTAGGCGTATGTGGGGTTGTCGCTCCCGCCGACCTGGAAGGCCCGCAGCCGGACGATCTGGCCCTCGACCTCGGTCCTGGTGGTCAGATCGGCGAGGGCCAAGGTGATGGGGACGGCGGCCGCGACCGCTCCGCCGAGGTAGGCGACGGGCATGACGAACGCGGCGGGCCAGTCGAGCGTGGCCTTGGCGACGATGCCGAACAGCCAGAGCCAGAACCCCACCGCGAGCCCGGCGACGAGGCCGCCGAACATCACCGGCATCGGCGGGCGTCCCCACAGGATGCGCCGGGGATAGCGCACGTCGACCACGTGCCACATGCCGCCGTAGTCGGACCAGGCGCGCCTGTCGTCGGCGGGGACGCTGATCGGCAGGCTGGTCACGGCGCGCCCGGCCAGGCCCAGGGCGGCGGCGTAGGCCATGTGCCTGCCCCAGATGGTCACGGCGGCGGCCGGGCGGTCGGCGAACCCGCCCGTCGCCAGGTGCTCGCGCACGCCCATCCACCGGCCCGCCGCCCTGGCGCCCTCCGCCGTGCCGCGCTCGCCGTTGATCTTGCCCATCAGCGCGCTCAGCACCGCGAGGCCGAGGAACGCGGCGCCGAAGCCGGCGCCCTCGTGGTCGGCGTCCGCCGTCGCGCTCACGGCCACGCCCAGCGCGCCGGCGGGCACCAGCGCGGCGACGGTGAGCACGAGCGCGTGGGCGCGGCTCCACCGCGGCCGTGACAGGCCCTTCTCGCGGGCCTCGGCGATGACCTTCTTGCGGAAGCTCTTCCACCAGTGGCCGACGTCCCTGGCGCCCTCGGCCAGGGCCCCGGTGGCCACCACCCCGTCGGTGGCGAGCGACGCCACGTGGTCCAGGACGAGCTTCTCGTACGGCGCGAGCGGGGCGCTGGGCGTGCGCAGCCGTACCAGCGACAGCTCAGGACCGATCTCCTCGATCTGCACCGCGCCCCTGGCCGCCAGGTCGAGCAGCGTGGCCGAGGCGGCCTCGTCGCACAGGCGCCAGTCGCCGGTGATCAGGTCCACCAGGGCGGGGGACTCATCGCCCAGCTCGCTGGTGGGCGGCGCCGGGTCGACGGCCGGATTGCGGGTGGTGAAGGACAGCACGGCCAGCAGGACCAGCCACAGTCCGAGGGCGGCGGCCGCGGCGAGGAAGTAGACCATCGGACGGCGGGCGTCAGAAACGGACCTGGACCGGCCCGCGCTCCTCTTCGGGCGCCTGGAAATACTCGCGCGCCTGGAAGCCGGTCATGCCCGCCACGATGTTCGCCGGGACCGTCTGGATGCCGTTGTTGTAGGTCAGGACGGCGTCGTTGTAGTACTGCCGCGAGTAGGCGATGCGGTTCTCACTGGTGGCCAGCTCGTCCTGCAGCGCGGCGAAGTTCTGGTTCGCCTTGAGGTCGGGGTAGGCCTCCGACAGGGCGAAGAGGTTCTTCAACGCGCCCGACAGAAGGTTCTCGGCGGACGCCTGGTCGTGCGGGCCCTGGGCCGAGACGGCCTGCCGGCGGGCCGCGATCACGGCCTCCAGGGTGCCGCGCTCGTGGGCCGCGTACCCCTTGACGGTCTCGACGAGGTTCGGGATCAGATCGTGGCGGCGCTTGAGCTGCACCTCGATCTGGGCCCAGGCGTTGTCCACCGCGCCCCGCTTGCGGACCAGCCCGTTGTAGGTCATGACGACGAGGAACAGCAGCAGAAGAGCGAGGACGCCGACGACGGCGAGAGCGATCAAGGGGGCCTCCCGGCTTACGGTGACAGCGCGCACAGTAGACCGGCCATGGCCGGCTGTAAACGGTCGCTGCCTGTTGCTTCGCCCCATGTCACCGCGGAACGCTTGCAATGGGCTTACAGCGCGCTGGGCGGGCCGGCCCGGGCCGGAAAGGCGAGCGGCCCGCCTGATGTCCAACCGGACTTGGACATCAGGCGGGCCGGGCTTCGAGGAGGGGGTGCCTCGGGCGAGAGGCCCGCCGGTGCGGCGGGCCTGGGGTGTGAGGGGCGGCTCAGGCGGCCGAGGAGTCCTTCGCGCGGGCGCGAAGCGCCCGGCTGATGGAGTCGGCGCCCTCCAGCAGCAGGCGGCGCAGCGCCGGCACCGGCTGGGAGGAGGAGATGTAGTCCTGCGTCCTCGCCACCGTCTCGGGCTCGATGAGCAGCACCGGGTAGCAACCGGTGGCGAACCGCTGGGCGCTGTCGGAGGGCCAGCTCTTGTAGATGCGGCCGACCTCCTGGAAGAACCGCTCGCCGTAGGGCTGGAGCAGCTCGACGTGGCGGGGGTCCATGAACCCGACGAGCGTGGCGCGCAGCACCGCGCCGCTCAGCGAGCCGCTGGTGATCGAGGCCCACGCGTCGGCCTTGCCCTCGGTGGTCGGGATCGCCGCCTGGCACTGCGCCGCCGACTGCTCGCCCCTGGCCGACGGGTCGCGCCGCAGCTCGGCCGCGATGTCGTCGCCGGACAGCACGCCGCCCGACGCCAGCGCGTGCGTCAGCGTCCAGCGCAGGTCGGCGTCCACGGTCAGGCCTTCGAGGATCGACGTGCCGTCGAGGATGCCCTTGACGAAGGCGAGGTCCTCGGTCGAGGTGGCGACGGCGGTGAAGGCGTTGAGATAGGCCAGCTGGTGGTCGGAGCCGGGTTCGGCCGAGTCGATCAGGCGGCGCAGGGCCGAGGACAGCTCGGCCAGGC
Organism: Sphaerisporangium dianthi; assembly: GCF_042654065.1. Lineage (NCBI taxonomy): Bacteria > Bacillati > Actinomycetota > Actinomycetes > Streptosporangiales > Streptosporangiaceae > Sphaerisporangium > Sphaerisporangium dianthi. Next base: position 134,206 of record NZ_JBHSFP010000019.1, read on the forward strand.
CGGCGTCCCGCCACGCCGGGTCGGCGTACTGCTGGACGGCCAGCCGCGCCTGGCGCAGCACGGTCTGCAGGACGGTGATGTCGGCGATCGCGTGGACGTTGGAGGTGACCATGCGGACGTAGTCGCGCGTGGCCATCTCGGCGTCCCGGGTCATGTCCCAGGCCGCCGACCAGCTGAGCGCGCGCGGCAGCGAGTCGGCGAAGCCGGCGAGGCCACCGTCGACCAGCGTGCGCATCGAACGCTCGTCCAGGCGGATCTTGGCGTACGTCAGGTCGTCGTCGTTGATCAGGACCAGGTCGGGCTGGGCCTCGCCGACCAGCTCGGACACGGCCGTGCGGGCGCCGACGACGTCGAGCTCCACCCGCTTGACCCGCGTGAGCGAGCCGTCGACCCGGGAATACAGGCCGATGGCGACGCGGTGCGAGCGCAGCGTCGGGTAGTCGGCCGGAGCCTCCTGGAGCACGTCGAAGGTCAGGAAGCGGCCCTCGGCGTCCACCGTGAACGACGGGCGGAGCGTGTTGACCCAGGCGGTCTCCAACCATTCTTTCGACCAGGAGGACAGATCGCGGCCGGAGGTGCGTTCGAGGGCCGAGAGCAGGTCTTTCAGCTCGGTGTTCCCCCAGGCGTGCTCGTCGAAGTAGTCGCGCACGCCCGCGAGGAAGTTGTCGAGCCCGACGTAGGACACCAGCTGCTTGAGCACCGCGGCGCCCTTGGCGTAGGTGATGCCGTCGAAGTTGACCTCGACCGCCTGCATGTCGGGGATGTCGGCGGAGATCGGGTGGGTGGAGGGCAGCTGGTCCTGGCGGTAGGCCCAGGACTTCTCCACGTTGGCGAAGGTCGTCCACGACGCCTGGCCCCAGCGGGTGGCCTCCGCCTGGCACAGCACCGACATGTAGGTGGCGAAGGACTCGTTCAGCCACAGGTCGTCCCACCAGCGCATGGTGACCAGGTCGCCGAACCACATGTGCGCCATCTCGTGCAGGATCGTCTCGGCGCGGCGCTCCACCATGGCGTCGGTGACGCGGGAGCGGAAGATGTAGTCCTCCAGGAAGGTCACCGCGCCGGCGTTCTCCATGGCCCCGGCGTTGAACTCGGGCACGAACACCTGGTCGTACTTGCCGAACGGGTAACGGGTGCCGAAGACGCGATGGTAGAAGTCGAAGCCCTGCTTGGTGACCTCGAAGATGTTGCCGGCGTCCAGGTGCTCGGCCAGGGAGGCGCGGCAGAAGACGCCGAGCGGGATGCCGTCGTGCTCGTCGCGGACCACGGCGTACGGCCCGGCGATGAGGGCGGTGATGTAGGTCGACATCACCGGGGTCGGCGGGAAGTGCCAGCGCTTGGCGCGCTGGAGCGTGCCGTGGCGGCCGCTGTGCTCCTCCAGCTCCTCGACGGAGTCGGGCGCGCCGTTGGAGATGATCTCCCAGTCGAACGGCGCCAGCACCCCGAGTTCGAAGGTCGCCTTGAGGTCGGGCTGGTCGAAGCAGGCGTACATGCGGTGCGCGTCGGCGGTCTCGAACTGCGAGTGCAGGTAGACCTTCTGGTCGAGCGGGTCGACGAAGCGGGTGAGGCCCTCGCCGGTGCGCATGTAGGTGCAGTCGGCGTCGACGAGCAGCTCGTTGTCGGCGGCCAGGCCTGGCAGGGGCAGGCGGCCGGTCTCGAGGTCGTAGGTGGTCACGTCGAGTTCGGCGCCGTTCAGGACGGCCTTGCGGATCTTCGCCTCGGCCAGCTCGATGAACGTCGTCGCGCCGGGTTCGGCGCAGGAGAATCGGACCGTGGTGACGCTTTCGAAGCGCTCGTCGCCCTCGGTGAGGTCGAGTTCGACCGAGTAGGATCGCACTTCAAGCAGACGAGCCCTTACCCGGGCTTCGTCACGGGTCAGATTGCCTGCCACATCCGCTCCTCATCACGACCTCCCCCCGCCCCTTCGCGAGAGGGATGCATGAATCCTGCCACGTCGGGCGCGGCGATGCGGCACCGGATGCGCGCGACGGGGCACCCGGGACGAAATGATTTCCCGCACGGGCGTAGGGATTAGGGGAATAGGCGGGGTCGGGCCGGAGCTGCGAGGAGTATCGGACTCCCCTCACGAACATGATCAGGAAGCTGCCCATGACTGAACGAACCCCGGTCGATTTCTGGTTCGACCCCAAGTGCCCCTGGGCCTGGATGGCCTCACGCTGGCTGCTGGAAGTGCAGAAGGTGCGGCCCGTCGAGCCGCGCTGGCACATCATGAGCCTTTTCGTGCTGAACCAGGACAAGGACATCTCCGCCGAGTACCGCGAGATGCTCAGGGACGCCATGGCGCCGGTCCGCGTCGTGCAGGCCGCCGCCGAGAAGTACGGCGAACGCGTCGTCGGCGACCTCTACACCGAGATCGGCGTCCGCATCCACAACGAGCGCCGCCTCAAGCCGCGCGAAGGCGAAGAGGGCTTCGACGCGGTCGCCGCCCTGCGCGCGGTGCTCGCCGACGCTCTGGAGGCCGCCGGCCTCGACCGCGAGCTCGTGGCCGCCGCCGACTCCACCGAGTTCGACGAGGCCGTGCGCCGGTCGCACGAGGAGGGGATCTCTCTGGTCGGGCAGGAGGTCGGCACCCCGGTCATCTCCGTCGAAGGAGTCGCCTTCTTCGGCCCGGTGGTCACTCCCGCCCCCAAGGGCGAGGCGGCCGCCAAGCTGTGGGACGGCGTGCTGCTGGTCGCGGGCACCGACGGCTTCTACGAACTGAAGCGCTCGCGCACTCGCCAGCCGATCTTCGACTGATGGCCTGAGCCGCGGGCCGATCGTGATCGGACATGTGCGGAGGGTTGCGTGGCGCTGACAACCATGGTCAACTCGATCCGTTCTCCTTACCTGACCGTAATGTGAGTTGGGATGGCGGCCGGATGGTGGCGACCGCGCGGCACCATCGTGACGAGAGTCGTGAGGGCGGGGCGGTGCGCGTCCACCGCCCGGCGGCTCGACCGCCCGCCGAGCAGACCGCGCACAAGGATCGAGGGGTATGCGTCACCTTTACGTGCAAGGAGCCTGGGTTTCCTCCTCGTCGGGTGAGGGCATCGACGTGGTCGATCCGTCGACCGAACAGGTCATCGACCGGGTGCCCGCAGGCTCTCCGGGTGACGTCGACCGCGCCGTCGCAGCGGCCCGCGCCGCGTTCCCGTCGTGGTCGGGCGCGGCGCCGGCCGACCGCGGCAAGATCCTCAAAGCGGCGGCCGGCCTGCTCAAAGACCGTGCCGAGCAGATGGCGCGCACCATCGCCACCGACATGGGCTCGCCGTACGCGTTCGCGCTCAAGGTGCAGACGCTGATGCCCGCCGCGGTGCTCGCCGACCACGCGCGACTGGCGGAGGAGCGGGGCGAGACCGAGACCCGTGTCGGCAACTCGCTGATCCTGCGCGAGCCGGTCGGCGTCGTCGGCGCGATCACCCCGTGGAACTACCCGCTGCACCAGGTGGTCTGCAAGGTGGCGCCCGCGCTCGCGGCCGGCTGCACGGTCGTGCTCAAGCCGAGCGAGGTGGCCCCGCTGGCCGCCTACGCCTTCGCCGAGATCCTGCACGACGCCGGCCTGCCCGCCGGGGTGTTCAACATGGTCAGCGGCCCAGGGCCGGTCGTGGGCGAGGCGATCGCCTCCCACACGGACGTCGACATGGTGTCCTTCACCGGCTCCACCCGGGCCGGCAGGCGCGTCGCGGCCCTGGCCTCCCACACGGTGAAGCGGGTCGCGCTGGAGCTCGGCGGCAAGTCGGCCAACGTGATCCTGCCCGGCGCCGACCTGGCGACCGCCGTGAAGCTCGGGGTGGCGGGCGCGTTCGTCAACTCCGGCCAGACCTGCTCGGCCCTGACCCGCATGCTCGTGCACCGCGACGAGTACGACGGGGCGGTCGCCCAGGCGGCGGCCCTCGCCGGCACTTACACCCTCGGCGGTCCGTTCGACGAGGGCACCCGTCTCGGGCCGCTCGTGTCGGCCGCCCAGCGCGACCGCGTGGTCCACTACCTCAACCGAGGGCAGGAGGAGGGCGCGCGCCTGGTCGCGGGCGGCGGCGACCGGCCGCTCGAACGCGGCTTTTACGTCGAGCCGACCGTTTTCGCCGGCGTGGCGCCGGGCATGGTCATCGAGCAGGAGGAGATCTTCGGCCCCGTGCTCTCGCTCATCCCCTACACCTCCGTCGACGAGGCCGTGGACATCGCCAACGGCACGCCCTACGGGCTGTCCGGCGCGGTGTGGGCGGCGACGCAGGAGGAGGCCGTGGCCGTGGCGCGCAGGCTGCGCACCGGCCAGGTGGCGATCAACGGCGGCCGGTTCAACATCTCGGCCCCGTTCGGCGGCTTCAAGCAGTCCGGCGTCGGCCGGGAGCTCGGCGAGTTCGGCCTGGAAGAGTACCTCGAGGTCAAATCGCTGCAGTTGTAGCGAAGAAGGGCGGTGGGGGTGAAGCCGTCAGTACGTCCGGTGCGCCGGATCGGCGCGTTCGAGATGGCGCTGGCGCTCGGTGGGTTGCTGCTCGTCCTGCTCGCCGTCCAGAACGCGAGCCCCGCCTTCGCCGCGCTGCGCGGCGACGGCGTTCCCGGCACCTTCACCGCCCGGCGACTCGACTGCATCCAGCATCCGGGTCACGAGCAGTGCGTGTGGGTCGGCACGTTCCGCTCGCGCGACGGCGGGGACGTGCGGCAGGACATCGGGTTCTACGGCAGTGAGCGCGGCACCTTCACGCCCGGCGCGACCTCGCCGGCCTTCGACACCGGGCGGCGCGGCCACGTGTACGGTCCCGGAGGCTCCAACGAGTGGGTCGTCGTCGCGGCCCTGTTCCTGGCAGGCCTGGGCCTGGTCGCCCGCCCTCTGCTGTGGCTGGCCCGCCTGCCGCGCGCTCGGCGCCGCGCCCGGCAGCACTCTTAGGGCGCGCGCAGCAAGATCTCGCGGGCGGCGTTCTTCGGCAGGCGGTCGACGTAGATGACCCCGTCGAGGTGGTCGAACTCGTGCTGGAAGCAGCGCGCCAGCAGACCTCGCGCCTTGACGCGCACCGGCCGCCCGAGCCGGTCGAACCCGCGAACGGTGACCCCCGCCGCCCGCGGTGTGCGCGCGTACAGGGGCTTGCCGGTGTCGCGGCCGGGAACCGACAGGCACCCTTCCTCGTCCAGCACCTCCTCGGCGTCGTCGATGACGAGCTCGGGGTTGACGACGTGGCCCTTGCGCCCGCTGGCGTCGTACACGAAGAGCCTCTTGGACACCCCGATCTGCGGCGCGGCCAGGCCGACGCCGTCGGCGGCGTACATGGCCTCCATCATCTCGTCGATCAGCCGCCGAAGATCGCGGTCGAAGGACGTGACCGGCTCGCCGGGGGTGCGCAGGACGGGGTCCCCGATCACGCGGATCTCTCGCATCAAGCTCTCCTGTAAGGGGTCATCTGGCCAACCGCCTATTACTGTAACGGAATCGCCGCCGATGGGGGCCGGTCATCCGCATACGGCGCGGCCCGATGGACCCGGGAGAAGGCGGGCTGCGACAATGGGGCACGTGCGCGTCTACATCGCCGCCGATCACGCCGGCTACGAACTCAAGAACCACCTCGTCTCCTGGCTGAAGGAGCACGGTCACGACGTCGTCGACGACGGGCCGTTCGTCTACGACGCCGAGGACGACTATCCGGCGTTCGTGCTGCGTGCCGCCGAGGGCGTGGCCGGCGACCCGGGCGCGTTCGGCATCGTGATCGGCGGTTCCGGCAACGGCGAGCAGATCGCCGCGAACAAGGTGCGCGGCGTGCGCGCGGCGCTGGCCTGGAGCGAGCAGACCGCCTCGCTCTCGCGGCAGCACAACGACGCCAACGTCATCAGCCTGGGCGCCCGCATGCACTCCCTCGAAGAGGCCACCCGCTTCGTCGAGGTCTTCCTGAGCACGTCGTTCTCCGGCGAGCAGCGCCACCAGCGCCGCATCGACCAGATCACGGCGTACGTGGACACGGGCGAGACGCCGCCCCTGCCCGGCCGCTGAGAACGGCTAGCCGTCTTTGCGGCGGCGGGGCTCGGGTTTGCGCGCGGGCTCGCTCCTGCGCGGAGCCTCGGTCTTGCGGGGCATCTCGTCACGAAGGGGCCGCCGGTCGGCGGCCTCCTGCTGGCCGGTCGAGGGACGCGAGACGTCGCGCGCCCGCATCGCGGTGATCGCGGTGATCTGCAAGCTCTGCAGTGCCATGGGCAAAGCCTAGATCAGCTCCGCGGGAAAGCCAGGGGCGTTTCTCGTCACGCGCCCCCGGCTCGTGTCTCCCGCGCCCCCGGCCGGTGTCTCCCACGCGTTCGCCGCCCTCGCCGTCCGCCTTTCGCCGCCCTGGGCCGTTCGCCGTCCGTCGCGCCCGTCTTCAGCCGCGTCTGGGGACGGACGGTCAGAAGATCAGACCGCCCCACGGTGCGACGTCCCAGGCCATCGCGGCCGACAGGGCGCGCAGCGCACCGGGGCGGCGCTCGCGGACGAGGCCCGCGGCCTCGTAGGAGCCGAGCGTCCGCCCGCCCAGATAGGCCGCCCCGAGCACGCTCACCGGCAGCTCCACGTCGGCGGGGTCCTCCGTGCGGGCACAGGTGGCGCCCGTGGTGTCGGCCGACAGCCGCCAGCGGCCCTCGTTCCAGGGGCACACCGCGTCCCGGACGTCGAGCACCACGTCCACCGGCGCGGCGTACGCGCGGGCGGTCAGGGCCCTGTCGACGTCCACCACCCGGACCCACATCTCGTCCAGATGGCCGGCGGTGAGCAGGCGGGGTTCGGCGAGCAGGTGCATGATCGGGTCGTCGACCGGGCGGTTGGCGGCGTACACCCGCGAGCACAGGTCGCGATCGAGGACATGGCGCCACAGCAGGGCGTAGGCCGCGGGGTCCAGGCCGAACAGGTCGAAGATCCGCAGCTCGCCGTCGGGCAGGTCATGGCCGGTGAACCCCGACTTGACGCGGAACAGGGCGTACCCCCGCGGCCCCGTGTCGTCCTCGGCGATGACACAGCGGAACGCGCTCGCCCCGCGCCGGTAGTCGGGATCGTCCGCCATCACCAGGTCCCACTTGGCGACGTTGCGCGCGTACAGCCCCGGGCGGGTGAGCCGCACGGCGTCGAAGACCTTCTCAAGATCGCCCCGGGCCTTGGCGGCGGGCCTGACGACGCGCAACCGCAGCGCGGGGTCGCTGGGCGCGTGCGGGGCGAAGCCGGTGCCGCGCGTGGGGATGGTGAAGGTCAGGTTGTCGGTGGCCCTGCCGTACCCGTACCGCCCGTAGATGGCGGCCTCGGAGGCGTACAGCGCCGCGACCGGCTCTCCATCCTCGTGCAGGCCCGTGAGCTGGCGGCGCATCAGCGAGGACAGCACCCCCCGGCGCCGGTGGGAGGGCAGCACGGCGACGGCCGTCACGCCGCAGACCGGCTTGGGGCCGCCGGGGACGGTCATCGTGAAAGTCAGCCCTGCGGTGACCCCGACCAACTGGTCGCCGTCGTAGGCCCCGAGCGACCGGTCGAACTCCATGACCGACCGGAACCCCTCGGCGCGGGCGGGAGTGTTGTCGTCGGAGAACGCCTCTTCGTCCACGAATAGCCAGGCGGGCCATTCCGCCTCGGCGATGGGGCGGATGACCATGCCGGGCCGAGCGCTTGGGTCGCTGTTCACCTGGCCAAGGTTATGACCGGGCAAACCGGATCGGCCACCTAATATCCCCGTTTAATGATCAAGGTCTTGGTCAAGTCGGCTGCCCAAACGGCAGATGGGCAGATAGAGTCGAGCGCATCATGACTTCCCGTCCGGCGCCGCTGATCCCCCCGCGGCTCCGTGCGATCTTGGTACGCATCCCGATGCTGGTGCGGATCGTGCGGTTCCTGCGCAGGGGGCCGTTGGCGCGCGACCGGAACCTGCTCATCACGTTGAGCGTCTCCACCCTTGTGCTGGGCGCGCTCGCCGCCAGGGTCTCCACCGAGTGGTTCTCGCCGAGCCTGTTCATCCTGGTCACCCTGGTCGGCGGCCTGCAGCTTCGCCTGCGCAGCCTGGCCGTCCTGGTGAGCGCCGTGGCCGTCGCCCTCGCCTACATCGCCGTCATGCTCGGCGTGCGCTCGGTCGGCCCGGGGCTGGTGGTGACCATCGGGTTCACGACGGTGCTGGCCTCCCTCATGGCGCGCACCCGCGGCAAGCTCGGCGTCCAGGGCCTGCGCGGCGACGTGATGCTGCTGGAGCTCAGAGACCGGCTGAAGCGCCAGGGGGAGCTGCCGCCGCTGCCGTCCAAAGAGTGGGGCTCCCGCGTGGTGCTCAAGCAGGCCGGCGGCTCGTCCTTCGGCGGCGACTTCCTGGTCTCCATGCGCCACGGGAACATCCTTGAGGTCGCGCTGGTCGACGTGTCGGGCAAGGGTGTCGACGCCGGCACGCGCGCCCTGATGCTCTCGGGCACCTTTGGCGGGCTGCTCGGCTCGGTCGAGTCCTTCCTGCCCGCCTGCAACGCCTACCTGCATCGCCAGCCCGAGGGCGAGGGCTTCGTCACCGCCGTCCACCTGCGGCTCGACCTGTCGACGGGCGCCTACCAGATCACCTCGGCCGGGCACCCGCCGGTGGTCAAGTTCGACGCGGGCACGGGCACCTGGCAGGTGTCGGCCGCCAAGGGCGTCGTCCTGGGCGTCGTCCCCGATCTGCACTGCGAGCCCGACAGCGGCGTGCTGCGCAAAGGCGACGCGCTGATGCTCTACACCGACGGCCTGATCGAGCAGCCGGGGCGCGACATCGACTCCGGGCTCGACCGGCTGCTGGGCGAGGCCGAGCGCCTGGTGCCCTCGGGGTTCCACGACGGCGCCCGGCCCCTGGTCAACTCCATGTCGGCCGGGCACAACGACGACTGCGCTCTGATCCTCATCTGGCGGCCGTAGACGCGTGAGGCTCCGGGCCTCAGAGGGGCCTCAGAGGGCCTCAGAGCCATCCGGTCTCCGCCGCGATGCGCACCGCGTCGGCGCGATTGCGCGCTCCGGTCTTGCAGATGATGCGCGACAGGTGGTTTCGGACCGTTCCCACAGAGAGATAGAGCTTGGCGGCGATCTCCTTCGAGGACGCCCCTTGGGCGGCGATGCGCAGGACATCCTGTTCACGAGGAGTGAGAGGGTTGTCGGCCGACGTGAGGGCCGCGATGGCCAGGTCGGAGTCGACGGCCTTGCGGCCCGCGGCGACGCGGCGGATGCCGTCCGCGAGGTGCTCGGGCGCCACGTTGGTGCTCAGGAAGCCGAGCGCGTGCGCGGCGAAGGCCCGGCGCACCTGCCCGGGGTTCGGGCGGGCCGACAGCAGGACCACCTTGCAGCGGGGGGCCTTCTGGTGCAGGCGCGCGGCCGCGGTGAGCCCGTCGACGTCGGGCAGATCCACGTCGATCACCGCTACGTCCGGCGTGAGTTCCATGGCCGCCGGCACGATGTATTCACCGGAGGCGACGTCGGCGATCACCATGAGATCCTTCTCGCCGTTCAGCGAGGCCACGAGGCCTCTGCGGACGAGAGGAAGGTGTTCGGCGACCAGGATCCGTATCAAGGTGCTCCCTTGGGCTTGGGAACAGATCCGGCAAATTATGCTTCGCCGACTCATATCCCACGGTGTCTACACGATTGCTTACCGTCAATGCAGTCTCCCGATTCGCTCCACGGCGCGCAAGTCACTCCTACGCTTGGTCGTAGTGTGTTGTTTTCGGGGAGCGGCCGAAGTCCTCGCGCGTTCGGTTACGCTCGGAAGGGGCAATCCAAACACAAGGCATCTTCTCCGCAGGTGGGGGTAGCACCTATGAGCTGGCTCGTAGTGGCCGGGTTTCTCATCTTCTTCGTCGGGATGGCCTTGTCCATTGCCCTCCACGAGTTGGGCCATCTGGTGCCCGCCAAGCTCTACGGCGTCAAGGTCACGCAGTACATGGTCGGCTTCGGGCCCACCTTGTGGTCGCGCCGCCGCGGCGATACCGAATACGGACTGAAGTGGATTCCGCTGGGCGGCTACATCCGTATGATCGGCCCGCTGCCTCCCAAACCCACGGACGACCCGAACAAACTGCGCAACATGTCCACCGGCCCGTGGCAGGGGCTCATCGAGACCGCCCGGCAGGCGTCGCTGGAGGAGGTCAAGCCCGGCGACGCCGACCGGGTTCTGTACCGCAAGCTGTGGTGGCAGAAGGTCATCATCTTCTCCGGCGGCCCGGCCATGAACTTCCTGCTCGCCTTCGTGCTGTTCGCCGTCGTGCTGATGGGCTTCGGCATCTCGGTGGCCAAACCCGTCGTCGGCGAGGTCTCCAAGTGCGTCGTCACCGTGGCCGAGCAGCAGAAGGGCAAGGGCTGCACCCCGGCGCACCGCCCCACCCCCGCCGCGCTCGCAGGCCTGCGGGTCAACGACAAGATCGTGTCCTTCGGCGGCAAGCCCGTGAACTCCTGGGACGACGCCACTGTGCTGATCCGCTCCCACGGCCCCGGCCCGGTCGCCATCGGCATCGAGCGCGACGGCAGGCCGATGACGCTGAACACCGCCCTCATCGGGCAGGACCGCCCCTCCCTCGACGACCCCACCAAGCTGGACAAGAACGTCGGGTTCCTCGGCGTCAGCCCCGTCTTCGTCGTGGAGAGGCAGAGTCCCGCCTACGTCGTCGGCTTCATGTGGGATCTGATCAAGCGCACCGCCTCAGCCCTCGCTCACATGCCGCAGAAGCTCGTCGGCGTCTGGCAGGCGGCGTTCGGCGGCGCCGAGCGCGCCCTGGACAGCCCGCAGAGCGTCGTCGGCGCCGGGCGCCTGGGCGGTCAGATCGCCGCCTCGGCCATCCCGCTGGAGAACAAGGTCGCCGGGTTCATCCAGCTCCTGGCCGGGTTCAACCTCGCGGTCGGCATGTTCAACCTGATCCCGCTGCTGCCGCTGGACGGCGGCCAGATCGCCGGCGGCCTCTGGGAGGGCGTCAAGCGCGGGTACGCCCGGGTGCGCCGCCGTCCGACGCCGGGTCACGTGGACATCGCCAAGCTGCTGCCGCTGACGTACGCGATGGCGATCGTCCTGGTGGTCATGGGCACCCTGCTCATCTACGCCGACATCGTCAACCCCATCCGCCTGCCCGGCTGACCGTCCCGGCCGCTCGTCGCGGCGGGCGGAGGGTCACGGAAGTCGCACCTCCAGGCGTGTACCGCAGTGGAACTTTCACTCCGAGCGGCCGGCCGGCCGCTCGGGCGGACCCTCGGCTCCGACGCCTCGACCGGCGTGCATCGCGTTCAGACGGTCGCCCCACCAGGGCGAACGGCATCTTCACGGGTGGCGAACAGCAGACCAGATGCTATAAGGGTGACGAACAGCAGACCAGATGCCATTCGCCACCCTTCTAGTACATCGAGATGTGCACGTGGTCGAAGTGGTTGGCCGTGACGCCGCCACGGTTCTCCATCGCCCGCCAGCCGGGGAAGCCGAGGTTGTAGATCCGCTGCCGGTAGATCACGTACTTCACGCCCAGCTTGCCGCCGTTCTTGATGGCCCAGGCGGCGACCTGCTCGCCCAGCGCGGCGCCGGCGGCCGAGGGCAACGCCCCGCCGGAGCTGAGCATGAAGTCGCACGCCCGGCCCAGCGGGTGCTCCCCGCTGTCCTCGGCGCGGTAGCAGCCGACGGGGAAGTGCAACGGGAAGTGACTCTTGACCTCGGCGCGCATCAGCCGGGTCCGGGGGGTGATGTTGTCGCCGCCGGTGGGCAGTTCGGGGGCCCAGGTGCCGTTCGCCCGCTTGCCGGGGGCGACGGGGACGAGCCGGTCCAGTTTGTCCTTGATCTCGGCGATCAGCTTCTCGGCGTCCTTGCGCTGCGCGGTCACCTCGATGACGTCGTCGCCCAGGCGGTCGGTGAGCGAGGCCGCGTCGTCGGCGGCCTTCTTACGGGCGTCGCGCGCCGCCGTGTACCGGCCGATCTTCGCGGTCTGCTCGGCCTGCAACTGCTCGAGCATCGCGGCGCCGCCGAAGCCGGGGGACAGGAGCTCCCGCATCATGCCGAGGCCGCTGCCCGCCTGGTAGCGAAGCTGGGCGATGTCGCCGACCTGACCCTCTGACGCGGTGAGCTCGCTCTCGGCGGTCTTCAGCCGCTCGCGCGCCGTCTTCTCGTCCGCCTTGGCCTTGGCGACCGCGACGCGCTTGGCGTTGTAGGCGGAGATCAGTTTGTCGACCCGCTTGCCGAGCGAGGCCAGCTGCGCCTTGAGCTGTTTCTCGGTGGGTTTGGGGGCGGCGTTCCCCGCCGTGGACGGGCCGAGCACGAGAGCGGCCATGATCAGAGCGCAGACGGCCACGGAACCGTGGCGACCGTAGGTCGGGGGCAGAGCCCACTCCTCTCCATCTGCCGACCGGGTTAGCTGACGGGTTCGGGCCGGAGATGCCCTACCACATGCGTGGATTCACCCCAAGGAACCGATGGGTCCCCGGTTCCCAGGCGGGGCACCTGGGATTAGGCGGACCGGCCGTTACGGTCGGTGTTTGAAGGATGGTAGTGGTAGATCCGTATTTATGGCGACCCGGCGGCCCACGTGCGCGAAGTCACGGTTGTGAGCGCAGCATCCGGGCGGCCTCCTCGGGCAGCACGTCGTTGACGAAGGCCCCCATCGCCGACTCCGACCCGGCCAGATACTTCAGCTTCTGCGCCGCCCGCCGGATGCTGAAGAGCTGCAGATGCAGGTAGGCCAGGTCGCGCCCGGTGCGCACCGGCGCCTGGTGCCAGGCCGCGACATACGGCATCTTGACCCCGAACAGGCCGTCCAGCCGCCGCAGCACGTCGGTGTACAGCGGGCCGAAGGCCGCGCGTTCATCGGCGTCCAGCTCGCGCAGGTCCGCGGCCTTGCGGTTGAGATAGACGTGCACCTCGAACGGCCATCGCGCCGCCACGGGGACGAACGCCGTCCAGTGCTCGTTCGACGCGACGACGCGCGTCTCGGCCTTGCGCTCGGCGGCGAGCACGTCCGCGAACAGATCGCCACCCGTGCGCTCCCTGTAGCGAGCGGCCGAGTCCAGCATCTGCCGCGTGCGCGGCGTCACGTACGGATAGGCGTAGATCTGGCCGTGCGGGTGGGCGAGCGTGATGCCGATCTCCGCGCCGCGGTTCTCGAAGGGGAACACCTGCTCCACACCGGGCAGGCGAGAGAGGTGCTCGGTGCGGTCGGCCAGCGCCAGCAGCACCAGATCGACCTGCTCGGGCGAGAGCCGCGAGAAGGAGGAGTCGTGGTCCGCGGTGAAGCACACCACCTCGGTGCGGCCGACGCCGGGCCGCACCTCGCTCAGGCCACCCATGTCCTCGTAGTGGCCGAGGTTGAAGCTGAAGGACGGGAAGCGGTTCTCGAACACCGCGACGTCGTAGTCCGAGGCGGGGATCTCGGTCGGACGGCCCGGCCGGGAGGGACACAGAGGGCACTCGTCGGCGGGCGGCAGGAACGTGCGGGTCTGCCGGTGCCCGGCGATCGCGATCCACTCGTCCATCACCGGGTCGTACCGCAGCTCCGAGGCCGTGGGACGCGGGGGCAGCTCCCGGGTGTCGGCCGCGCCGCGGTCGGCGTCGTCGCGGCGGTCGAAGTAGACGAGCTCCCGCCCGTCGGCGAGCTGTGTGACGGTCCGCTTCACCGGGCCACCTCCTGTCCGGCGGCCGTCCGGGCCGCCCGTTCCGTTCCGGCGGCCCGCGCCGCTTCTTCTGTTCCGGCGGCCCGCGCCGCTGGTTCTGTTCCGTCGACGGATCGCGCCGCGTGCGTCGTCGCAGCGGCGGACACCGCCGCCCGTCCCGCTCGTATGGGGTCATGCGCCGCGGCGGCCGCCGTCTGGAGCGTCGTCACGGCCGGGTCGGCCAGGATCAGCGCGCCGGCCTGGTCCGACAGCGCCGATCGCGCCTCCTCGGGCAGGCCGGTGTCGCTGATCACCACGTGGGCCTCCTCCAGGCCGGCGATCCTGCTGATGCCGACGGTGCCCCACTTGGTGTGATCGGCCAGGACGACGAGCTGCTGCGCCGCCGCGACCAGCTCGCGGTCGGTCTCCGCCTCCAGGATGTTGGGCGTGGTGAACCCCGCCCTGACGTTCATGCCGTGCACGCCGAGCATCAGCGTGTCGACGTTGAGCGCGCGGATGGCCGACACGGCGACCGGGCCCACCAGAGCGTCCGACGGCGTGCGCAGCCCTCCGGTGAGCACGACGGTCTGGTCGGCACGCCCCGCCCGGTGGAAGACGTCGGCGACGTGCACGGAGTTGGTGATGACCGTCAGGTGCGGGACGTCGGCGAGGTGGTGGGCGAGGGTCCAGGTCGTCGTGCCCGCCGACAGCGCGACCGAGCTGCCCGGGCGCACCAGTTCGGCGGCCCGGCGGGCGATGGCCTCCTTCTCGGCCTGCTGGCGCACCGACTTGGCCGCGAAGCCCGGCTCCTCTGTCGACCCGGCGCCGGTGGCGGTCGCGCCGCCGTGCACCTTGTCGACCAGCCCGCGCTCGGCCAGGGTTTCAAGGTCGCGGCGGATCGTCATGTCCGACACTCCGAGCTCGCGCACCAGGTCGGCGACCCGCACCGCGCCGTTCCTGCGCACGCGCTCGAGGATCGCCTGCTGCCGTTGCTGAGCCAGCATCCCCTCACCTCTCCACCAGATTCCATCAAAATACTACATATTCTCACCCTGATGGTGTTGGAACATGGGGGAGTGGCCGGCTGAGCCACGAGGTCGCGGGGCGGGTGAAACCCATGGTGTCTCATCGACGTTTGGGCCTTGTACCGGCCCCGGCGCGGATGCATGGTGGGAGCACGATCCGTATCCCGTGGGAGGCCGAGATGGCGAGACGCGCGCGCAAGAGCCGGGCCCGTAAGAAGAGGAAGGCCAACCACGGCAAGCGGCCCGTCTCCCGCTGACCGCTGACCGCTGACCGCTGACCTCTGATCCTTGACCGGCTGACCCGGCCGCCGGCCCGGCCTCAGCCTTCGCGAGCCTTCGCGGGGCCGCCGCCGAGGGGCGTCACAAGAGGCGCAGGGTGTCCTCTATCGCCCGGTGGAAGGTCGGATAGGCGTAGACCATGCTCGCGAGCCCGTCGATCGGCACCCGCGCGTGCACGGCCAGCGTCAGCAGGCCGAGCACCTCACCGCCGGCCGGGCCCGCGACGGTCGCCCCGACCAGGAAACGGTCGTCGGCCACCAGCTTGACCAGCCCCTCGGCCCGGTGGATCCAGCCCCGCGCCGAGGAGGACAGCGAGGTGACGGCCGTGCGCACGGCGATGCCGCGCTCGCGCGCCTGCCGTTCGGTCAACCCCACCGCGCCCACCTCGGGGTCGGTGAAGGTCACCCGCGGCACCGCCCGGTAGTCCGCCGCGGGCGCCCGCTCGCCCAGGATGTCGGCGAGCGCGATGCGCGCCTGGTACATGGCGACGTGGGTGAAGGCGCCCTTGCCCGTCACGTCGCCGAGCGCCCACACGCCCTCGGCGGCCCGCATGCGCTCGTCCACCTCGATCGCGTGCGCCGACTCGTCCAGCCCGACGGCGCCCACGCCGATCGCCGCGAGGTCGGAGCGCCGCCCGGTGGCGACCAGCAGCCGCTCGGCCCGGTGGCTGCCGTCCTCGGTCATCACGGTGAAGGCGGCGCCGTGGTGGTCCACCCGGGTCACCTGGGTGTCCGTGCGGACCGTCATCCCCTCATCGGAGAAGATCCTGGCGACCAGCTCGCCGACCTCGGGTTCCTCGGGCGGCAGCAGGTGGCCGGCGACCTCGAGGACGGTGACCTCGGCGCCGAAACGGCGGAACACCTGGGCGAGCTCGACGCCGACCGTGCCGCCGCCGATGACGACGAGCGACTCGGGCGCCCGCTCGGCCTCGATCGCCTCGCGGTTGGTCCAGTACGGGGTGCCGCCGAGCCCGGCGATCGCCGGCACGGCCGGCTGCGAGCCGGTGGAGACGACGATGCCGCGGCGGGCGCGGAGCACGCGCCTGCCGTCGACCGTGACCTCGCCGGGGGCGGTGATGCGACCGCGGCCCCGCACGAGGGTGCCGCCCTTGTCGTGGAAGCGGTCGGCGGCGACCTTGTCGTCCCAGTTGTCGGTGGCCTCCTCGCGGATCCGCCGGGCCACGGGCGCCCAGTCGGGGACCACGGTCGCCTCGCCCGCCATGGACGGTATGCGCCTGCCCTCGGCGAGCAGATCGGCCGCGCGGACCATCATCTTGGACGGGACGCACCCCCAGTAAGGGCACTCGCCGCCCACCAGGCGCGCCTCGACACCGGCGACGGCCAGCCCGGCCTCGGCGAGACGCCCCGCGACCTCCTCGCCGCCCGGCCCGAGCCCAAGGACGACGACGTCGAACTCTTCCGCTTCCCCAGCCATGGCCTTCCCCTGCCCCGTCCCCTCCCGCCGACACGGACCCCACCAAGATCTTCCATCAGGAGCAGACCCTGTGCCTGCGCACCCCGAATCCCACCCATCGGCACACGGGATCGTCGTCGTCATCGAAGGTGCCGCCATCGTCCGCGCACGCGCCGTTGATCACGGTGCCGCTGCACGTGGTGACCGTCGGCCCCGAGTCGTCGTCCTCCTGCGTCTCGTCTTCGTCCCCGGCATCCAGCGTCCCGTCCTCGTCGATGGCGATGTCCGAGCCGAGGCCGCCTTTGCCCCGGGCACGGTAGACGAAGCCGTCCGGCTCCCAGAAAGAGCCGTACTCCGCCGTCTTCCCAGGCGCCGGCACGTGATCGTCGATGCCGATGTAGTACCAGGCGAAACCGTGCTCCTCGTCCACGCACGGGCGGTCCCCGACCCGTACGCGCGACGGCTTCCTCACGCAGATCTGGACGGCGTCCCAATCGTCGTCGATGGCGATCTTGGAGCCGATGCCGCCCTTCGCGCCCGCTCGGTGCTCATCGCCCTCAGGACGCTTGAACGACCCGCCCCGCGCCTTGCCGCCCACCGGTGGGACGCGCTTGGAGAACGCCAGGAAATACCACCGGAATCTGGGCCGCGCGTTGTCGCACGCCCGATAGCCGGCGCGGACGCGGGTGCGCCACGCGACGCAGATCTGGATGTAGGAAGGCGGCGCCTGCTCTTCGTCCTCTTCCTCCTCTCCCTGTCCGGCGGGCGGCACCGTGTGCGCCACTCCCTGGGACGCGGCGTCGCCGGACTCCTGTGCACCGGACGCGGAGCACGCGGTCAGTGCCAGGGCGAGCGCGGCGAGGGAGCAAAGGGACCGGACATTGGAGATCAAGGAAGCCTCGATTCGCCGGGGGGAGGTGTGCTGGTCAACGAAGAGCCGCCGCGGCGGGTTCCGTCCGCGCCCGTGCGGTGAACCGGCCGGAAGTACGGTCAGGCTTGCCGCGAACGCTACTTTCGACCGATCCGGTGCCGAAACGGGGGCCGCAGAATTACGGCTCATGCCACATGAAACGCTCCCCCCGGCGCCGGAGGCCACCGGATCGGGGCACCTCCCTAGCACCATCTCCGACCGGCCGCGCATCGCCGCGCTGGACGTGCTGCGCGGGTTCGCCTTATGCGGGATTCTGCTGGCCAACGTCAAGCCGATCGCCCACATGCTCCACACCGTGCGATCCACGGAGCCCGTGGTGGTGGCGGGCCCGGACGACGCCTGGCTGGGGCTGGGGTTGTTCGTCGACCAGCGTTTCTTCCCGATCTTCTCCCTGCTGTTCGGCATCGGCTTCTCGCTGCTGCTCTCGTCCGCAGCACGAAAGGAGCCGCGTCCACGGGTGCTCCTGCTGCGCCGGCTCCTGGCGCTGCTCGCCCTCGGCCTGGCCCACATGTTCTTGCTGTGGCGGGGCGACATCCTGACCATCTACGCCGTCATCGGCCTGCTGGTGCTGCTGCCCTCGACCTGGCTGCCGCGCTGGGCGGTCGCGGGCCTCGCCGCCGTCCTCATCGTGACGCCGCTGATCTTCGGCGACAACCACGTGGCGCTGGTACCAGGGCTGTTCCTGCTCGGTTCGGCGCTGACCCGGTACGGCGTGATCGACCGCATCGAACGCTCCGCCCGCGTCCCGGCCGTGCTGGGCCTGGTCTTCGCCGCGGCGGCCGTGCCCGCCGTGTGGCTGCAGGTAGGGACGCGGGGCGACGACGCCCACTTCAACACCTGGTTCGCCCTCGCCGGGCTGCTCATCGCAGGCGTGTATGTGTGCGCCCTGCTGCTCCTGCTCAGAACGCCGCTCGCTCCGGGGCTGCGGAAGGTCTTCGCACCGCTGGGCCGGATGGCGCTGACCAACTACCTGTCCGCCACGCTCCTCGTCCTGCTGGCCGCCCGCCTCATCGGCGGCTCGCCGGACGGCTGGTCCTCGGCGAGGGTGCTCCTGATCTCCGGAGCCATCCTCGCCCTCCAGTGGCTGGTGTCGGCGCTCTGGCTGCGCCGCTATCGCCAGGGGCCGCTGGAATGGGTCTGGCGCTGGGCCACCTGGGCCCGCCGCCCACCCCTGCGCCGAGCCCTCTGACCGCCGGGGGCGGAAGGAGGGAACACGGCGATCGAGCGGGTCTGAGAGCGCGAAAAGGCACGGGCACGCAACGGCTGCGAGATTGGGAACAGGCCGGGGAACAAGTGAGGCCCAGGTGGAGGATCATGTCCTTTACCTGGGCCTTCGTGGTGAGAGCGGACGACGGGAATCGAACCCGCGTAGCCAGTTTGGAAGACTGGGGCTCTACCATTGAGCTACGTCCGCGCGAGCCGGTCGCAGTCTGGTCTAGACTTCTTCCGGTCGTCAGGACGTAAGCGTACCGGAGAATGCGAGTGCGCGAGCGACCCGATGTTCCGGGGTGTAGCGCAGCTTGGTAGCGCGCCTGCTTTGGGTGCAGGAGATCATCGGTTCAAATCCGGTCACCCCGACGTGCCCGGCTCCGGGTCCCGCCGACGCGATGGCGGGCCGGGCTCGGGCGGGCCCGCGGCGGTCATGGCGACGGCGGCCGGGGCGGCGGTCACGTTCGAGGGACGTGAAATGTTCATGGCGCGATCCGCGTGATCCGCGGCGTGCTCCCGGGGTGGACTCGAGGCCGGGCGAGACTCGCCGAGCCGCTGTGGGGTGAGGGGCGCGGGCCCGAAACGGGCCGAAATCCTGCGGGCAGCGTGCTGACCGGTGGTCAGCGATCTGCGCGAAACAGGGCCCAGACGGCCTTGCCGCCCTCCTCCAGCGTCTCCCAGCCCCACGCCTTGCTGTAGGTGTCGACGATGTACAGGCCGCGGCCGTGCTCGGAGATGAAGTCGGGCTCCCTGGGGACGGGGACCTCGTCGCTCGGATCCGACACCGCCAGCAGCACGTGCGGCGACATCCGCAGCAGCAGCAGCGTTATGGGATGGTCGTCGTACCTCCGGACGCCGTGGAGGGCGTAGCGCACGGCGTTGGTGACCAGTTCCGAGACCACGAGCGCGGCGTCCTCGCCGAGTTGCGGGCACCCCCAGTCGCGCAGGGTGTGGCGTGTCACTTCACGGGCCGTTTTCACCGAATCGGCCTGCGGAGACAGCGGGCAGGTGGTGGCGTCCTCGTGCCGGCCGGTGCGCAATAACCGTCGAAATCCCACATCAGGGGTTGCTTCGAGGCAATGGACCGCGGATACGGGCTCCAGCATCCTGCTGCTACCTCCCGCCGTCATTGTGTCTCCGCAGCCAGTGCCGTTATAGGGGTTAGTGCACCTTAAGCCCAATATGCACTAGGCCATCATGGGTCAGTATTCGGCTTGGTGCAAGACCCAAATGCACGTGCACTTGCGTCGTGCAGACGCAAGAACCGCCCGGGATGTCACCCTCGCGTCGCACTGTTGCGACCGGCGAACCCGACCCGCGGTCCAGACCTTGTCACGAGAGCCGGAAGTGGTGACACTGTGTGGGCTGGCCCGAGAAGAGAAGGAGGCCGAATGACGCCGTTCCAGCCTGGATCCGGTCCTACGGCTCTCCGTATCCTGCTGGGGTCCCAGCTTCGCCGACTTCGCGAAGGAAAGGGCATTTCGCGCGAAGAGGCGGGGCATCTGATCCGCGGTTCCGAATCCAAGATCAGCAGGATGGAGCTCGGGCGGGTCGGATTCAAGGAACGCGATGTGTCAGACCTGCTCGCCTTTTACGGGGTCGAGGAGGGGGAGGCGCGATCGGTCGTGATGGACCTCCTGCAGAGGGCGAACGAGCCTGGCTGGTGGCACCGTTTCAACGACCTCCTGCCCTCGTGGTTCCAGGCGTACGTCGGCCTTGAGGAGGCCGCGTCCCGCATCCGCACCTATGAGGTGCAGTTCGTTCCCGGCCTGCTGCAGACCAAGGAATACGCCCGTGCGGTCATCACGGCGGGCTCGGCGGGCGTCGGACCGGCCGAGATCTCGCGCCGCGTCGACCTGCGCATGGAGCGCCAGCGCATCCTCGACCGGGCCGACGGCCCGGTGTTCTGGGCCGTGATCGACGAGGCGGCGCTGCGGCGGCCGATCGGCGGGGCCGAGGTCATGCGCGGCCAGCTGGAGCACCTGCTCGAGTTGATGCGCCAGCCGAACATCACGATTCAGGTCATGCCTTTCAGCTACGGCGGGCACAGCGCCGAGGGCGGGGCCTTCAGCATTCTCCGCTTCGAAGACCACGAGCTTCCCGACGTGGTATACGTCGAGCAACTCGCGAGCGCGCTTTACCTGGACAAACGCGAGGAAGTGGACCGTTACAGCGAGGTGATGGAGCGGCTGTGCGCCGTCAGCACCACCCCTGAGGCCACGGTCGACATCCTGCAAAAGATCATCACTGAGAGATTCTGACGCCTGTCGTGACGCCGACGGTGCTCGTCTGCCCTAGACTGGCATGCGGCGCTGGACACCCGCCACGATTGAGCACGCCCCGAAAAGGTAGTGCCGGCTGGCCCGTGCACTGAGCCGCCCATGTGGGCGCGACGCGCGAGCATGTCGCGGTCGCCGTACGGCATGACGCGCCCGCGATCACCAGCAAGCTTGACCAAGGAGACCACCCCGTGAAGACCGCTGTCGAGGAGCTCAGCCCGACCCGGGTGAAGCTCACCGTCGAGGTGCCGTTCGAGGAGCTCGAGACGAGCATGCAGGCGGCGTACAAGAAGGTCGCGCAGCAGGTGCGCGTGCCCGGCTTCCGCCCCGGCAAGGTTCCCGCCCGCATCATCGAGCAGCGCTTCGGCCGCGCGGTGGTTCTGGAGGAGACGCTCAACGAGGCCCTGCCGAAGCTCTACGGCCAGGCCGTCGACGAGAGCGACGTCTTCCCGGTGAGCCAGCCGGAGATCGAGGTCACCAAGATCGACGACGGCAAGCAGGTGGAGTTCACCGCCGAGGTCGACGTCCGCCCCGCCTTCGACATCCCCGCCTACGACGGCCTCGAGGTCACCGTCCCCTCGGCCGAGGTCTCCGACGAGGACATCGACACGCAGATCGACGCCCTGCGGCAGCGTTTCGCGACGCTGACCGGCGTCGAGCGTGCCGCCGGCAACGGCGACTTCGTCGTGATGGACCTCTCCGCCACGATCGACGGCAAGAACATCGAAGAGCAGCAGGCCTCGGACGTCTCCTACGAGGTCGGCGCGGGCTCGGTCCTGCAGGGCCTCGACGACGCCCTGGTCGGCATGACCGCCGACGACGAGAAGACCTTCACCACGACCCTCGTGGGCGGCGAGAACGCCGGCGAGGAGGCCGAGGTCACCATCAAGATCAAGAGTGTCAAGGAGAAGGTCCTCCCTGAGCTCGACGACGAGTTCGCGGGCCTCGCCAGCGAGTTCGACACGCTGGAGGAGCTGCGCGAGAGCATCCGCGCGCAGGCCCGCCGCAACAAGCTGGTCGACCAGGTCGTGCAGGCCCGTGAGAACGCCGTCACGGCCCTCCTGGACCAGATCGACATCCCGCTGCCCGACAGCGCGCTGAAGGCCGAGCTGGACGCCCGCAAGCACAACCTCGAGCACCAGATCGGCGAGAGCGGCCTCAGCCGCGAGGCGTTCTTCCGGCTGTACCAGACCACCGAGGAAGAGCGCTTCGCCGAGTTCGACGAGAACTCCCAGAAGGCCATCAAGACGGGCTTCATGCTCGACAAGATCGTCAAGAGCGAGGACATCGGGGTGAGCGAGGAGGAGCTGACCAACTTCGTCGTCCGCCGCGCCATGCAGCTCGGCGTCGCCCCGAACACCCTGGCCCAGCACCTCGCCGACAACGACCAGCTCACGCTGGCCATGGTCGAGATCGTCCGTGACAAGGCCAAGACCGTCATCGGCGACGCCGTCAAGGTGGTCGACGAGGCCGGCAACGAGGTCGACCTCAAGGCCATCTACGCCGAGCTCAACGAGGGCCAGGAGGACGCCGAGGGCGTCTCCGCCGCGGACGCCCAGCCGGCCGAGTGATCCGGCGTCCGCCGGCCCATCGGCCGGCGGCGCCGCACGATCGTCCCGATGCCCCCACCGCTTCGCGCGGCGGGGGCATCGTCGTCTCCGGGCACCGCTTCGCCGCGTCCCGGAAACGACGACGCCCCCGACCGGTATCCCGTCCCGCCGTCGCGCACGTTCGCATTCACAGTCGTTCGTACGTGCACGGCCTTTAACAACCATCGGGGTGATACTTGGCCGAACTCGGGCAACTCACGACCATGAGACGGGTAATCGGATGATCGAGGAATACCTCATCGTCGCCGTGGTCGTCGCGGTGATCATGCTGGTGGGACGCGGACTGGGACAGGGCTTCGGGATACCCGTGGCGATCCCGCTCGTCCTGCTCGGACTGGCCGCGAGCTTCGTGCCGGGCATGTCCAAGGCGGTGGTGTCCCCCGACGTCATCCTCGCCCTCTACCTGCCACCGCTGGTGTACCGCGCGGCGTTCCTGACGGCGCCGCGCGAGTCCAAGGAGGACGCCGTCCCGATCTCGGTGATGGCCTTCGGCCTCACCTGCGTGACGGCGCTCGCCGTCATGACCGCCGTCCACCTGGCCGTGCCGGAGGTGGGATGGCCGGTGGCGCTGGCGCTCGGCGCCGCGGTCGCCCCCACCGACCCCGTGGCGGCGACCTCCATCATGAAGCGCCTCGGCGCCCCCAGCCGCCTGGTGACCATCTTGGAGGGGGAGAGCCTGGTCAACGACGCCGTGGCCCTCACCTTGTTCGGCCTCGCCCTCACCGCGATCGCCGAGCCGGTCACCCTCGCCGACGGCGGCCTGCTGCTGGCGCGCGTCGTCGCGGGCGGCATGCTCTACGGCCTGGCGCTCGGCTGGGCCATGGCGAGACTCCGCGGCCGGATCAAGGACGGCGGCGCGCAGATCGTCCTTTCGCTGGTCACCCCGTTCGTCGCCTACCTCCCCGCCGAGCACTTCGGCTTCTCCGGGGTGCTCGCCACCATCACCGCGGGCTTCTACCTGGGCACCAGGGGGCAAGGGCTCCTGCAGCCCTCCTTCCGGGTCACCGGGAACGCGTTCTGGGAGGTTTTGGTCCTGCTCCTGGAGTCCAGCCTGTTCGTCCTGCTCGGGCTGGAGATCCGCCAGGTGCTGTCCGGGGTCGCCGACTACTCCTTCGCCACGCTCGCCGGGACAGCGGCGCTCGTCCTCGCCGTGGTCGCGCTGCTGCGGATGGCGTGGACCATGCTTGTCTTCCCGCTCGCCAAGTGGCTGCCCGGCCGGCATCTGTCCTTCGACCGCATCGGCACGGGGCAGCGCCTGGTGATGGGGTGGGCCGGAATGCGCGGGGCGATAACGCTCGCCGTGGCCCTGTCCATCCCGCTCACGGTGCCGAGCCGGCCGCTGCTCATCTTCCTCGCCGCGGTGGTGATACTCGCCACGCTCATGGGCCAGGCCACCACGCTGGCCCCGCTGCTGCGCCGCCTTGGGCTCGGCGAGTCGGACGAGACCGTCGTGGAGGAGGCGCAGGCGCGGCAGTCCACCATGGAGGCCGCACTGGCCAAACTGGACGAGCTGGCCGCCGGCGACCAGATCGACGAGCGCACCGCCGAGGTGTTCCGCCAGCTCCTTGAGCTGCGTCTGGACAAAGTGCGTGCGATACTCGATGAGGACGAAGGGGAGGACGGCGATGAGACCTCGCCCGACTCCGGCACCCGCTGGTTGCGCAAGCAACTCGCCCACACCCAGCGGGAGAAATTGGACGATCTTTACTCCAAGGGCAAGATCAGCGCCGCGACACAACGGCATCTCGTCCACGAGCTCGATCTCGAGGATCGCCGCCGCGCCTCGGGGTCGCACTGACCTCCCGGTACCTGCGCCGACAGCGAACAGTGTCGAGACCGGGACTGACCGGTCGGCGCCGCGCGTTAAGGTCACAAGCAAAGCCCATCTATTACGACGCATCGGAAGGTGACGCTGTGACCAGCCCGCCGACCTCTAACCAGCCCACGAGCTTTGGGCCGGAGTCGCGTGGCCGTGAGAACGGCTCGTTCCGCCTTGAGGATCAGCTATACAACCGTCTGCTGCGTGAGCGCATAGTGGTGCTCGGCACCCAGGTGGACGACGAGGTCGCCAACCGCATCTGCGCTGAACTGCTCCTCCTTGCCGCCGACGACCCTGACCGCGACATCTGGCTGTACATCAACTCGCCTGGTGGTTCGGTCACGGCCGGCATGGCGATCTACGACATGATGGAGTACGTGCCGAACGACGTCTGCACCGTCGCCATGGGTCTGGCCGCCTCGATGGGGCAGTTCCTGCTGTGCGCCGGCGAGACGGGCAAGCGGTACGCGCTGCCGCACGCGCGCATCATGATGCACCAGCCTTCCGGCGGCATCGGCGGCACGGCCGCCGACATCGCGATCCAGGCCGAGCAGATGCTCTACGTCAAGAAGACCCTTGCCGAGCGCATCGCCCACCACACCGGCCAGCCGCTCGACCAGATCGAGAGAGACTCCGATCGCGACCGCTGGTTCACCGCCGAGGAGGCCAGGGACTACGGCTTCATCGACCACGTCGTGCGCAGCGCGCGGCAGGTGCCCTCTGAGGGCGCCGTCTCCTGAAGGGGCAATTCGTGAGTGATCTGATCCGGCCGGGAGACATCAACGGCCGCTACATCATCCCCTCGTTCGTCGAGCGCACGACGTACGGCGTCAAGGAGATGAACCCGTACAACAAGCTGTTCGAAGATCGCATCATCTTCCTCGGGGTGCAGATCGACGACGCGTCGGCCAACGACGTGATGGCCCAGTTGCTGACGCTCGAGTCGCTCGATCCCGACCGCGACATCAGCATCTACATCAACTCGCCGGGCGGGTCGTTCACCGCGATGACCGCGATCTACGACACGATGCAGTTCGTCCGCCCCGAGATCCAGACCGTCTGCCTGGGCCAGGCGGCCTCGGCCGCGGCGGTGCTGCTCTCGGGCGGCACGCCGGGCAAGCGCTTCGCCCTGCCGAACGCCCGTGTCCTGATCCACCAGCCGTCCACCGAGGGTGGCGGCCAGGGCAGCGACATCGAGATCCAGGCCCGCGAGATCCTTCGTATGCGATCACTGCTGGAGACGATCGTCGCCCGGCACTCGGGCAAGACGCCGGAGGAGGTCCGTCGCGACATCGAGCGCGACAAGATCCTCAACGCCGACGAGGCCAAGGCGTACGGCCTGATCGACGACATCATCCCCTCACGGAAGAAGCGCGCTCAAGCCGTGGCTTCCTGAGGACGCGGATCGCACCGGAACGGTGCCCAATTGGGCACGTTCCGGTGCGACTCACCGCTAGGGGGCGCACTGTGGGCCCAGAAGACGGTAACGTCGAAACCTGAGCGGGATGACTTTTCGGACCGAGTCCGCAAGATTCGGATCGCGGAGCAGGCGGTCCCACGCAAAGGAGTATCTGGGGTGGCACGCATCGGCGACGGCGGAGACCTGCTGAAGTGCTCGTTCTGCGGGAAGAGCCAGAAGCAAGTCAAGAAGCTCATCGCCGGACCAGGCGTCTACATCTGCGATGAGTGCATCGATCTCTGCAACGAGATCATCGAGGAGGAACTCTCCGAGTCCTCCGAACTCAAGTGGGACAGTCTGCCCAAACCGAGAGAGATCTACGAGTTCCTCGACGCCTACGTCATCGGACAGGACAAGGCGAAGAAGGCCCTCTCGGTAGCGGTGTACAACCACTACAAGCGGGTGCAGTCCGGCGAACGCGGCCGAGACGATGGTCTGGAGCTTTCCAAATCCAACATCCTCTTGCTCGGCCCGACCGGCTCGGGCAAGACCCTCCTCGCGCAGACGCTCGCGAAGATGCTGAACGTTCCGTTCGCCATCGCGGACGCCACGGCGCTCACCGAAGCCGGCTATGTCGGCGAGGATGTCGAGAACATCCTGCTCAAGCTCATCCAGGCCGCGGACTACGACGTCAAGAAGGCCGAGACGGGCATCATCTACATCGACGAGGTCGACAAGATAGCCCGCAAGAGCGAGAACCCCTCGATCACCCGCGACGTCTCGGGCGAGGGCGTGCAGCAGGCTCTGCTGAAGATCCTCGAGGGCACGACCGCGAGCGTGCCGCCACAGGGCGGCCGCAAGCACCCGCACCAGGAGTTCATCCAGATCGACACCACGAATGTGCTGTTCATCTGTGGCGGCGCCTTCGCCGGACTCGAAAAGATCATCGAGTCGCGCATCGGCAAGAAGGGCATCGGCTTCAACGCCATCATCCACTCCAAGGATGACATCGACGCCTCTGACATCTTCGCCGACGTCATGCCCGAGGACCTGTTGAAGTTCGGCATGATCCCCGAGTTCGTCGGCCGGCTGCCGGTGATCACCAGCGTGCACAACCTCGACCGCGAGGCGCTCATCCAGATCCTCACCGAGCCGAGGAACGCCCTGGTCAAGCAGTACCGCCGGCTGTTCGAGCTCGACAACGTCGAGCTCGAGTTCACCGACGACGCGCTCGAGGCCATCGCCGACCAGGCGATCCTGCGGGGCACCGGCGCTCGTGGCCTGCGCGCGATCATGGAAGAGGTCCTGCTGTCGGTGATGTACGAGGTGCCGTCCCGCCAGGACGTCGCCCGCGTCGTCATCACCCGTGAGTCGGTCCTGGAGCACGTGAACCCGACTCTGGTGCCCCGCGACCAGCTCAGCGCCAAGCAGCAGCGCACTCCCAGAGAGAAGTCCGCCTGACCGGGCCGCCGACCGCTTTCCCGGTTTCCGGCATGCGCGGGGCGTGGCGCCATCGCGAAGCGGCCATCCGGCCGCTCGCGATCGGGCCGCGCCCCGGCGGCCGTTCACGGGTGCGTCCCGGCCGTCCTTCGCGGGTGAGCAGCCACCGCCGTGCGCCGATGACCGATCATCGCCATGCGCCCCGCCGCGCGGGCCTAGTCTCCGCCCCGCGGGCCGCGGGGTTTCGCGGGCGTTAACGCCTCAGGCGGTCGCCCCCGCCGTCGCCCGCCCGTCTCCGGACGCGGCTCCGCGCCCTCATGGAGGTGGAACCGCGGTTTTCGATGCCGGTGCGCACGGTCACGTCACGCTGCGATATCTCACCGATGTTACGTAACGTAACGAGACCGCACTTTCAGTCGTACCTAAGATGGCTTTTCGGTGACCGGGGCCGTATACCCGATTACGGGCACGGCGTGAGGCGACGCGGGCGAGCCGCAGCCATCCCTACAATTGGTGACTGTGACAACGCCTGAGCTGCCTACCCAGTACGCACCCGCCGACGTCGAGACCCCGAGCTATGAGCGCTGGGTCGCCGAAGGTCACTTCACGGCGGATGTAGGCAGCGGGCGAGAGCCGTACAGCATCGTGCTGCCTCCGCCCAACGTGACCGGGGTCCTGCACATCGGCCACGCCCTCGACCACTCCATCCAGGACGCCCTGAGCAGGCGGGCCCGCATGAGCGGCCACGAGACGCTCTGGCTGCCCGGCATGGACCACGCCGGCATCGCCACCCAGAACGTCGTCGAGCGCGAGCTGGCCAAGCAGGGTCTCTCCCGGCACGACCTCGGCCGCGAGGCGTTCGTCGAGCGCGTCTGGCAGTGGAAGGAAGAGTCCGGCGGGCGCATCCTCGGCCAGATGAAGAAGCTCGGCGACAGCGTCGACTGGACGCGCGAGCGCTTCACCATGGACGAAGGTCTCTCCCGAGCAGTCCAGACGATCTTCAAGCGGCTGTACGACGACGGGCTCATCTACCGCGCCGAGCGCATCATCAACTGGTGCCCGCGCTGCCTCACCGCCCTGTCCGACATCGAGGTCGACCACAGCGACGACGACGGCGAGCTCGTCAGCATCCGCTACGGCGAGGGCGAGAACGCGATCGTGGTCGCCACCACCCGCGCCGAGACGATGCTCGGAGACACGGCCGTCGCCGTCCACCCCGCCGACGAGCGCTACGCCCACCTTGTCGGCACCTCGGTGGAGGTGCCGCTCACCGGGCGGCTGATCCCGATCGTCGCCGACGAGCACGTCGACCCGGCGTTCGGCACGGGCGCCGTCAAGGTCACCCCGGCGCACGACCCCAACGACTTCGAGATCGGGCGGCGCCACGGGCTGCCGTCCCTCACGATCATGGACGAGCGCGGCGTCATCACCGCGCACGGCCCCTTCCAGGGGCTCGACCGGTTCGAGGCCAGGCCCGCCGTCGTCGCGGCGCTGCGCGCCGAGGGCCGCGTCGTCGCGGAGAAACGCCCCTACGTCCACGCCGTCGGCCACTGCTCGCGCTGTAAGACCGTGGTGGAGCCCAGGCTCTCCCTTCAGTGGTTCGTCAACGTCCAGCCGCTCGCCAAGGCCGCCGGCGACGCCGTCCGTGACGGCCGCACCCGCATCCACCCGCCCGAGCTCGCCAAGCGCTACTTCGACTGGGTCGACGACATGCACGACTGGTGCATCTCCCGCCAGCTGTGGTGGGGGCACCGCATCCCGGTGTGGTACGGCCCGGAGGGTGAGGTCGTCTGCGTGGGTCCGGACGAGGAGCCCCCGGCCGGCTACGTCCAAGATTCCGACGTGCTCGACACCTGGTTCTCCTCGGGCCTGTGGCCGATCTCCACTCTCGGCTGGCCCGACCGCACGGCCGATCTCGAGCGCTTCTACCCGACCACCGTGCTGGTCACCGGGTACGACATCCTGTTCTTCTGGGTCGCCCGGATGATGATGTTCGGGCTGTACGCCATGGACGGCACGCCGCCCTTCCGCACGGTCGCCCTGCACGGCATCGTGCGCGACCAGTACGGCAAGAAGATGTCCAAGTCGTCCGGTAACGTCATCGACCCGCTCGACTGGGTCTCCCGGTACGGCGCGGACGCGACCCGCTTCACCCTGCTACGCGGAGCCGGCCCCGGCTCGGACGTCGCCATCAGCGAAGACTGGGCGGCGGGCTCGCGCAACTTCTGCAACAAGATCTGGAACGCCACCAGGTTCGCGCTGCTGAACGGGGCGACCGTCTCCGGGGCGCTGCCTGCGCCGCATGAGTTGACCGTCGCCGACCGGTGGGTGCTGTCCCGGCTGCAGTCGGTCGTCGGAGCAGTGGACGCCGGGTACGAGGACTTCGAGTTCGCCAAGATCTCCGATCAGCTCTACCACTTCGCGTGGGACGAGGTCTGCGACTGGTACGTGGAGCTGGCCAAGATCCAGATCGCGTCGGGCGGCGAGGTCGCCGAACGCACCCGGCTCGTGCTCGGCCACGTGTTCGACGCGCTGCTCCGGCTGCTGCACCCGCTCGTCCCGTTCGTGACCGAGGAGCTCTGGCGGGCGCTGACCGCCGGCCCCTCGATCATGAAGGCCTCCTGGCCGGTGGTCGCCGGCGAGTACGCCGACCGGCCGGCCGAGGAGGAGATCCTCGCCCTCCAAGAGCTCATCACCGAGGTTCGCCGTTTCCGTTCCGACCAGGGCCTGAAGCCCGGGCAGCGGGTCGCGGCCCGGCTCGCGCTCGCCGGCACGGCGCTCGCCTCGCACGAGCCGGCGATCCGCAGCCTGCTGAGGCTGGACGACCCGTCAGAGTCGTTCACGCCCACGGCGCGGCTCGCGGTCGGCTCGGTTTCGATCGAAATCGACACGGCGGGGGCCATCGACGTCGCCGCCGAGCGCAGGCGCATGGAGAAGGATCTCGCCGCGGCTCGCAAGGAGGCGGCCCAGGTCGTCGCGAAGCTCGGCAACGAGCAGTTCATGTCCAAGGCGCCCGATGACGTCGTCGCCAAGGTGCGCGCCCGCGCCACCCAGGCCGACGTCGACATCGCCCGTCTGGAGGCTCAGCTCGCCGCTCTGCCGGCGAGCTGAGGCACCGGCGGCCGCGGGGACGGGGGCCTCAGCGCAGAAAGCCCATGACAGTGGTGACCGCCTCGGAGAAGGTGGACACGCGGGCCGTTCCGGGAGGCACCTCCTCCGCCCAGCCGGGGCCGCCCACGACCAGGCGGCTCGCCGGTCGCAGCCGGGGCAGGGCGCCGAGCGGCACGGTGTCTCCGGTCTCGCGGCGCTGCGACCAGAGGAAGACGACGGAGGGCCCGAGCCGCCGCATGGCCGCCGCCAGCGCGGCGTACGGCGTGCGAGGGCCCAGCACCCGCGTCTCGACGGCCCGTTCGCTCAACGCCGCGGCCAGCGCGTACACGGGCAGGCCGTGCTGCTCGTCCGCGGCGCACGCGAGCAGGACCGGGCGCGGCCGTGCCGGAGCCGGCGCCCGCCGGGCGTGGACGGCCAGCGCGTCCAGCAGGCGGTGGGAGAAGAGGTGCTCGATCTCCACGCCCTCACCCGTCTCCGTCTGCTTGCGGACGATGATGGCGAACGCCGGCCGCACGAGCCGCTCCCAGGTCCAGACGACCCCCTGGCGCCGCAGCGCCGCCTCCAGCCCGCCGCCCACGGTGGGGCCGTCCAGCGACAGTGCGGCCCTGGCCAGCATCGCGGCGGACGGGAGACCGTTCCGTGCGCTCCCCTTCAGGACCGCCGGCCCGGTCGGCCCATCGCCCGGCGGGCCGCCCCCGTCGGCATCCTCCCGACCCTCCGGCCCTGTGCCGGGACGGCCGTCCGCCTCCACACCCGCCCGGCTGCCCGGTTCGCCGGACGAGGTGCCGTCCGCTGCCGCTGCGGGCCGCACGACGGGGGCCAGGGGGGCCTCAGGGCCCGCCGGCGGCCGGGGACGCAGCGCCTGCCGGGCGGCGTCCGCCGGAGCCACACCGGCGTGGATGAGCCGGTTCATCTCCTCCAGGCGACGCAGATCGGCGTCGTCGTAACGTCTGTGCCCGCCCGGGCTGCGCCGACTGGGACCGATGCCGTACCGCATGTTCCAGGTGCGCAGAGTGGGGACGGGCACGCCGATCCGCTTGGCGACGGCGCCGATGCCGTAGCCGGGCTCGTCCAGGGGCAACGGACCGTCGTCGCCCTGCGCCACGCCGTCGTATCCCACCGGCGCCTCCACCGTCCGTCGACGTTCCTGTGCATTCGCCGGCCTGCCCGCCCGGCCTGCCTGGCCTTCCCGCGTGGCCTCACTCGTTCCACTGACCCGCCGGCCCTGCCCGTCGGCTTCCCCGCGATCCGCTCACGAGCCGAGTGTGTGACCAGTGGATGCTCATGTCTTGTACCGCTTCGCGAGCATGTCCGGCATGGAGGTCGAGTGTCTCCTATGCGTTGTACATAGTCATTCGATCGAGTCCGCCGCTTCAGATGCATGGAGCCGCCGCGATTTGACGGACCTCCCGACGCCGCTTAATGTTCTGTCTCGCCCCAGGGAACGGCGGGTCGCCGCACAGGCGCCTGGCTCCCGGGGACCCTCTACGACACCCTCGGGTCCGGCGTTGCAACGACGGACCCGGCGTCGCAGTGCTGCCCAGCGAAGCTTTCCGAGCCCTTGACCGGCCCGGTTGACCTCGCCAGAGCGGTAGGGTAAGTTAGAGGGGTTGCCCTGGAAACGGGGCGGCCTGAATGCTAGATGGTTCGGGTGGTTGGAAGTCAAGTGCGGGTAACACCGCGATTTGGCTCTGATCGACCGGGTCGGCTAGAATTAAGGCAGACGAAATGAACGCCCCGGACCGGGGTCGGGCTCCTGGTGGGTCTGGTTTCCGGCTGGTGTACGCGTCCGTTTCTTGAGAACTCAACAGTGTGTTAAAAGCCAGTGCATGAATATGCATTACTCCCGTCTTCC